>CBDUZO010000070.1:0-21989 GCA_965371725.1 uncultured Phycisphaerales bacterium | reverse complement strand
TCAAACAGGCATTACCGGGGCGATTCTCCAGTAACTAATTCGGAGGAGAACCAAATAAGAAGAGAGGCCCGGTGGTGCGTGGCCTCTTAACCTTGAGAGCTACTTGGCCAGGGACAGGAGGGCCGACGCTTTCTGGTCCACCTCGCTTCGCTCACCCGCGTTGGCGAGCTTGCCGGAAATCCGCGTGAGTGCATCCACGACCGCGAAGATTGTGAACGCCCCGTGCCTTCGTGCGACCTCCAGGGCTTCTTTCGCGAGGGTTCGCGTGATGCCCTGCTTGGCCAGCACTTTGAGCACTTCATCGGAGCTCGACCCGAGCCGCGTCTCGATGATCTGGGCCGAGGGCCCCTTGCCTTTACCATCATACAAGTATACCTCGGTCTTGTCATGATCGCCGGAATTCGTCACCACCTTCTTCGAGCGCTTGCCGCCTGCCCTTGACACGCCGCTGAACATACAGGCCGAGGTGCCAAGAGATGCCTGCACCCGACCGACCCCGCGGACGCTCCTGCACGTTTGACCGTTCGCAATGGATCGACCATGATGGCGCTGTAGGTTCAGGGGCACCGTCGCCACTGCCGCGAATCCGTCTGGATCGAGAGAACAAGATCATGACCGCACGCATATTGTGTTTCGCACTGGCCCTCGCCGGGCTGGCAGCAGTCGTCACCACGGGGTTCGCATCGCAGAAAGCAGATCCACCTCCGGAGCCGAAGGGACAAGCAGCCACCGCAAGCGATCACAAAGATGACAGCGAATCGCTGATCGAGACCTGGGTTCGGTATGCCATGCCGACGGAGCACCACAAGCTGCTCGCCAAAATGACAGGAAAGTGGCACATGGCTGTCAAGTATCGGATGAACTCGGAAACGCCGGTCGTCGAATCGGAAGGGACGTGCGAGCGGAAGTGGATTCTCGGGAAGCGCTTCCTGCTGGAGGAGTTCGACGGCGGGAGCCTGGGCCTGCCCTTCCAGGGCCTGGCGATCTACGGATATGACGCTTTCGAACAGAAGTACACGTCCATCTGGGTGGACACGACGAGTACGGCCGTCACGACGAGCCTGGGTGTCTGTGAGGAGTCATGCGATTTGATCCGCTTCACCGGTCGCCACGGCGACCCCTGGAGCGGGAAGAAGCGATCAAGCCACGGTGTCACACGCCTCGTCAGCGATAACAGGCACGTTCTCGAATTGTACGAACCGGACAACAGCGGAACGGAGTTCAGGGTCTTGGAGATTGTCTACACGCGGAAGTCCTCCCGGACTGAGCCCGGTTCACCGTAGACCCGGCCTCTCCGGAACCCGTGTACCGGCATCCGTAGCGACGCTGTGCGTTTTTCCGAAGACGTGTAGCGCCCCCCCTTTCCTCCCTTGTATAGAGGGGACGTAGCGAGATGATGCGATACACAATGACGGAAGCCGCTTCAAAGTTTCAAAAACGCCCTGGACTTTCAGGTAGCTTTCGCGCACAATGCTCCGCATCTTGGAGACGCGACAGGTGATGGCTAAACGACGCACATGACTCGAACCGACTGCCGCCCCGGTTCGGGGCGGGACACAGCCCGCAAGCACCGTCGGTCCGCACCCGCCCTGCGGACGGTAGATCGTCCGCGCATCCACTTCCCACTCGGCACCAAAGCGGAATGCTGCGAAACGCGACGTTTGATCGGCCTCGCTCGCATATGGCGCGAGCCTTACCGATCGAAGGGCCGCGTGTCCGCGAGCGTGCTGGACGGCGTATGTAGCAGTGTGCAATCCTGCCGTGTGACTGACTCCGACCCACCGCGCGGGCTCCCGACAAGTCGGGATTTCATTCCGCCCGCGGCTCACACCGTTTGCAGGATCGCGCACGGTGGTTTAGGGCCCACAGTCCCAAGGAGTTCAACCACGTGAGTAGAGCCAAGGATATCTTCGCCACGCGTATCGGCATTATCATCGTCGGCCTGGTGCTCGGCGCTCTTGCAGCGACGCTTCAGAAGTGGGGCAACCCGGCGAACATGGGGATTTGCGTTGCCTGCTTCACACGTGACATCGCCGGGGCACTCGGCCTGCACCGGGCCTCGATCGTGCAATACCTGCGTCCGGAGATTCCGGCCTTTTGCCTGGGATCGTTCCTGGCCGCCCTTGCGTTTCGGGAATTTCGACCCCGAACCGGGTCGGCTCCGATCGTTCGCTTCCTGCTCGGCATGTTCGCCATGATCGGTGCGCTGATTTTCCTCGGTTGCCCGTGGCGTGCGATGTTGCGTCTGGCGGGTGGTGACTGGAACGCCGTTGTCGGACTTGCCGGTTTGATCGTGGGCATCGCCGTGGGCGTGGGGTTTTTGCGAGCCGGTTTCAGCCTCGGCCGGTCCTATCCGACGCGATCCTTCGTTGGTCTGGCCATGCCGATCATCATGGTCGTCCTGGTCCTTCTGGCGATCTTCTATCCGCAGTTCAGCCGGGAAGGGAATGCCGCGTTGTTTCGCAGCACAAACGGCCCCGGCGCAAAGGCCGCCCCGATCATCCTCTCGATCCTCTGCGGTCTGATTGTCGGGTTCCTGGCACAGCGAACACGCTTCTGCACCGTCGGAGGGCTCCGTGACTTCATCCTGATGCGTGACTCGCATTTGCTCAGCGGCGTGCTCGCGTTTCTGCTGGCAGCCTTCGCGCTTAACCTGGTGTATGGGCAGTTCCATCCGGGATTCACCCTGGGTACGAATGAGGCCGGCCAGATCATCAAGCAGCCCGCGGCGCACACCGTTCACTGGCTCAACTTCACCGGAATGGTGCTGGCGGGATTGTCGTTCACGCTGGCCGGCGGCTGCCCCGGTCGGCAGGTATTCCTGTCCGGCGAGGGCGACGGCGATGCCGCGATATTCGTGCTGGGGATGTTGACGGGGGCGGCCGTCGCTCACAACTTCCTGATGGTGGGCACAGGACCGCTCGCTCCCTGGGCCGTCGCTCTGGGCTTGATGGTGGTCGTGCTGATTGCGATCGCCGGCAGGGAGAAGCTCGTTTAGACAAGGTGACGAAATGGATACGCTCATTGATGCCAAAGGTTTGTCATGCCCCCAACCGGTCATCCTCACGCGGAAGGCGCTCGAGGAGGCGGAAAGCGGGACAGTAACGGTCCTGGTTGATACGATGACACACGTTCAGAACTGTACGCGTGCCGCCCGGCAGCTCGGTTGGCGGGCTGACCATGAAGAGAAGGATGACGTGTTCGTACTGACGTTCCGAAAGTAACGGACGGGGCCGTCGTTGACTTCGCGACGCGAATGCGTCAACCCGGGTTTAGCAGGCTGTTGAAGAACTCGTGTCAGATCGGTCCGGTGTAGCGCCATCCCTTGTGGGTGGCGCCCGATGCGATTACTCGTCGCCCACAAGGGACGACGCTACATTCTTCAACAGGCTGTTAGGGTTGGAAACCGATGATCTACTTTGACAACGCGGCGACATCCTGGCCGAAACCGGACTGCGTTCATGGCGCGATGGCACGCTGCCTGCGTGATGTCGGCGCCAGCCCCGGTCGCAGCGGTCATCGCCTGGCCAATGAAGCGGAGCGTATCCGCTTTCACGCCCGGGAGGCCGTCGCCGAACTGCTCGGTCTATCCGATCCACTGCGGGTGATCTTCACTCCAAACGCGACGACGGCGTTGAACCTCGTGATCCTTGGACTTCTCTCGCCCGGCTCGCATGTGGTCACCACGTCGATGGAGCATAACTCCGTAATGAGGCCGTTGCGGGCCCTGGAACGAATCGGTGTAACCGTGAGCATCGTGCCCTGTCAGCCCGATGGCACCTTGGACCCCGAGGCCTTCGAGAAACACATCCGACCGGAGACCGGGCTTCTTGTCGTCAACCACGCGTCAAACGTGTGTGGTACGGTACTGCCCATCCGTGAGATCGGCGCCCGAGCCAGGCAACACGGTATACCGCTTCTTGTCGACGCGGCACAGACAGTCGGATGCCGACCGATTGACCTTGACAGCGACAACATCGACCTGCTCGCCTTCAGCGGACACAAGAGCTTGCTCGGGCCGACGGGAACGGGCGGTCTCGCCATCAGTGATGCGTTCGATGTTCACACGCTTCCCCCGTTGATCCACGGCGGCACGGGCAGCCGGTCCGAGTACGAAACGCAACCCGATGTGTTGCCGGATAAGTACGAAGCGGGCACGTGCAACATCGTGGGCCTTGCCGGTCTTGCCGCGAGCGTCGGATACGTCCTCTCGCGCGGTGTTGACAACATCCGCAAACACGAGCGAAGCTTGACCGAGCGATTGATCACCGGGCTCCGACACATCCCAGGCATACACGTGCATGGTACCTGTGACGCCGAGCGTCAGACGTCGAGTGTGTCGCTTACTATGGACGGGTGCAGCCCGTCCGAGATCGCCCATCAGCTCGACGAGCGGTTTGCCATCATGTGTCGCCCCGGTCTTCACTGCGCGCCGCAGGCCCACCGCACGCTTGGGACGCATCCGCGCGGGACGGTGCGCCTGGCCCCCGGACCGTTCAGCACGGAAGCGGAAGCCGACACCGCAGTCGATGCCGTAAGATCGCTTGCAAGAAAGGACTGACGTGAACCGCTACGCAGCCATCCTGGTTCACACCACAAGCCACGCAATCCAGATCGAGCGTGTGCTCGGCCAAGCCGGGCTCGACGTCAAGTTGATCCCGACGCCGAGACACCTGAGCAGTGATTGCGGATCGGCTGTTCGCATTGCACTGGCCGACCGCGCCCAATGTGAACGGATACTCAACGAATCACCGACCTCGATCGACCGGATTGAGGTGCTGACCGAATAACGAAGGGGCGCCGGAACCGATCAAGGCTCCGACGCCCCAGTCAAGACTCATACGAGATCCAGTTCCAGAATGCCGATTCCCCGCCACCGAGCCGCGGGCTGCCGCAAGGCGGCTTTGCCGCGCCCGCGCGGACCCGAAACTGCGGGAAGACGCCAGCAAACCTGATGCGACGAATCGGCACTATCAAACTGCCCTTGGTATCATTGGTTGTACGACGGCGCGAACCGACCAACGCACAGCGCGGGCGATGCTTCCGTCGCGCAGTCACACAGCACAGGGTCTTTCGACCCGTGATACCGCCATCCGCCCTACGGGAGGTCGGTATGGCAGAAACTGCAATCGTCGCCCGCGTCCTCGTGGCAGCTCCAGCAACCGTAGTTGTCCGGATTGTGCTGCGCGTCCTTCAGGCTCACAATGCCGTCGGCAAACTCGTCGCCGTGGCACGTATCACAAGCCACCATACCCGCGTGGTGGCACGTATCACAACTGGCCACGGTCATGTGGAAGCCGTCGTGATCGAAGGTCACCGTCGCGTACAGGTTCTCGTTGACGATGCACTCACCCGTAGTCAGGTCACAGAACTCATCATCGGCACAGTCATCATCCGAGACGCAACCGGTCGGTCCCGCCACGCACTCGCCGGTCTCGACGTCGCACGTCTCACCCTCGGCGCAGTCGTCATCCGAGGTGCACGCTTCCGGTGCCGCTTCGCACTCGCCCGTCTCCAGGTTACACACCTGGCCCTCGGCGCACTGCGCATCCGACGTACACACGTCCACCGGACAGCCAGTTCCCAGCAGGACAAACCCCGCCAGGAATAAGCAGATCCCCAGCGAAACCACCATGGATCTGGGTGCAATATTCATCATAGCTCAAGTTCCTTTACGTATACACTCAACGCCAGGCCATCACGCACAAAGCTCCAACGGCGCAAGGTCCTTCTCCTGGGCGAGCACGTCCAGATGGGCGGCTGTCAGCAGCTCCAACCCAACGTGAACCGGCCCGGAGACCTTGTCGCCATTGATCACCTTCATGTAATGATGACAACCATCACAGAAATCGATGCGCCACTCCGGCTCATCGGGGGTAAAGAGGTATTTGGCATCGCCCGACTTCATCGACTCGCACGAAGGACACTTCAAGGAAGGAACCGCCCAGCACGAACCGCAGAAACCGCAGTGCATAAAGCGCCGGGTCGGCGGGGAGATGTTCTCCCCACCGACTCCCGACGTTCGGGTTTCCGCCAGCGCCGGACCACCACCGCAGGTTGGACAGCGGAATCGCCGCCACTCCTCCAGTAGCCCATCCGGCAGCCAAGCGCCCGCCACCTTCCGCCAGTGCGGAAATGTGACCGCGCTTGCCAGGTTCGTAAGAACGGCCTCTTCAATACCGACTCGACCAGCGATGTCGGTGCTCAAGTCCGACCTGTCGGGGCGGAATTCAGCCAACCACGTGGCCGGATTGAACTCGCCCGATTCCTCGGCCTTGTCGAGAAGCTCCATCGCCTGACGAAGAACCTCGTTGCCCTCGCGGAAGACCGACTTCATCTCCGCGAAGAGGCTCGCCAGCGATTCCGAATCCATACCCGGATCAAACCGGTCGATAAGCGGCGCGCCGCTGCGCAGGCACTCGCGCACCTGCTCGTCCGTCACCGCGTCGGGCTTCACCGCAAGCCGATCCCGCCATTCGATCTGACGTCGAAAAACGGGTAGGTAAAAGTCGACCATTTCCTTGTAGCCGGAGCGGACCTTGAGAATCGCCTTGGCCCGTTTCTCCAAGCCACTCAGGGTCGGCTGATCCTGCTCGCCCGGTGAACCGCTTAGCGCCATTAATACCTCAATCCTACACTACGCACGCGTGGTCAGCGTGTACATGCCGGCGGGCTCCG
Organism: uncultured Phycisphaerales bacterium; assembly: GCA_965371725.1. GTDB lineage: Bacteria > Planctomycetota > Phycisphaerae > UBA1845 > UBA1845 > CBDUZO01. The sequence continues at coordinate 15,311 of CBDUZO010000070.1, read as the reverse complement.
CCAACAGGATCAGCAAACGCACCTCCCGTTTATCCAAGATGGTCGCGTTCGGGAACCCATCGGCCTGGACCTCTTCGAGCCTCGCCTCGGCAGCAGCCAGAATCACATCACGATCGCCAAAGGTGATCGCGCCGGTCGGGCACGCCTTTGCACAGGCGGGCTGGCGCGGGTCATCCGCATCGGTCACGCGATCGTTGCACATCCTGCACTTGAACAACTGCCCATCCGCCGCCTGACGTGGGATGTCAAACGGACAAGCCAAGCGAATGTTCGCGTACGATTCGCCCGCGGTGCCTTCGTTGTAGAGGACGGCGCCCGTCTCACCATCGACGGTGATCGAGTCGGCATTGGCCGCCGCTTGCTTGCACGGCGCATCGAGGCAGTGCCGGCAGCCGCTCCGCACAAAGTTCCAGGCAAGCGACCCGTCATCCCGCTCCGTCTCCTTGAAGCTGACCTTCACCCAGGTGGTGGGAGACAGGTCGGGCGGGTTCTCGTAGGTTCCACGATTCGTCGTGGTCTCAGCCTCTAACTCGTTCCACTGCTTACAGGCAACCTGGCAAGCCCGGCAAGCAGTACACTTGGTCGTGTCGATCAAGAATGATTTCCCGTTCGACGGACCGGGTGCGATAATTAGATCATCTGCCATGGCTTAGGCCTCCTTTACCACATCGACCATAAAGGCCTTGCTCTCGGGAATCCGAGTGTTCGGATCGCCCACGTTCGGGGTCAACAGGTTGGCGCTCGTGACGCGCGTGGCGTCCATCATGGGCGCAACCCAACCATAGCACCACGGAATGCCAACCTGGTGAACCGTCTCACCCTGTACCGTGAACGGCTTGAAACGCTTGGTGACAATCGCCACCGCCTTCACGCCGTCTACGGCCCGGGCGCCCTTGACGAGCACGCGGTCACCGCTGGCAATCTCCTTCTCAGCCGCAAGCTCCTCGGACATTTCGACGAACATCTCCGGCTGAAGTTCATTGAGCCACGGCACCCACCGCGTCATTACGCCGGACTGCCAGTGCTCGGTCACACGATAGGTCGAGCAGACAATCGGGTAATCCGAACCACCCGGCTCGGCCACCGCGTTCATCTCCTCCGCCGGAGGCACGTAGACCGCCGGGTTGAGACGCTGCGCGTGGCCCATCGGGTTGGCGGCGAGCGGCGACTCGAGTGGCTCATAGTGCTCGGGCACCGGACCGTCCGCCATCGGACCGAAGATCTGGCCCACGCCGTTGCCCCGCATGATGAACGGGAGCTTGGAATCGGGATTGTCCGTTCCGTCCTCGTTCTTCATCGGCGCCCAGCCGCCGTCCGGCACGTCACCGGTCCAGCCGTCACCCGTCCAGGAGACCACCGGATGCTCGGCATCCCACGGCGCCCCATAGAGATCGACGCTGGCACGATTGTAGATGATCCGACGGTTGATCGGCCAACACCACGCCCATTCGGCATTCAGACCAATCGTGTCCGTTGCCGGATCGGAAGCAGTTCGACGGGCCATGTTGTTGCCGTCCATGTTGAACGACTGACAGTAAAGCCAGTTGCCCGACGAGGTTGTCCCGTCATCAGCCAGCTTGGTGAAGTTCGTCACCAGATCGCCGGCGGCGCCGTTGTCGCTGTCAACGAGATGGTACCCGTTGATCTCCTTGGCGAGCAGCACCGCGGGAATCTCCGAACCATCGAAGTAATCCCACTTCAGATTCAGAATCGGCTCAGGGAACGCGCCACCGTCGGCCTCGTACGACCCCTTGAGAGCCACGAACAGCTCGTTCAGGATCTCGGAGTCGGGCATCGCGTCTCCCGGCGGGTCGACGGCCTTGTAACGCCACTGGCCCCAACGTCCGGAGTTCGTGATGCTGCCTTCCTTCTCGATCGAGGCGGCTGCGGGCAACTCGAACACCTCGGTTTGGATGTCCTCCGGGTTCATGCCCGGACCGTGCCAGAACTCGGCCGTCTCGGTCGGGAAGATGTTCACGGTGACCAGCCAATCGAGCTTGGCGAGCGCGGCTCGAATCTTGCCGGCGTTTCCGCTGCTACACGCCGGGTTCTGGCCCCAGGAGAAGAAGCCCTTGATGTCACCATTGTACATGGCGTCAAACAGCGGTTGCCAAGCGTAGTTCGCACCGCTGTCGCGCTTGGGCAGCCAGGAGTAACCGAACTCCTCGACCAGATCGTCCACGTTGCCGTACATACTCCGAAGGAAGCTGGCCATGTATTTCGGCGTGTGCTGCCACCAATTGGCACTGCGTGGCTCATCGGTGGTAAGCGAACGGGCGTTCTCGTTGCACTCATCCAGCGTGGTCCAGTCGTCCTGCGGAGTCTTCAGATACCCCGGCAGAATGTGGAACAGGAGGCAATGGTCGGTCGAGCCCTGGACATTCGACTCGCCGCGCAAAGCGTTTACGCCGCCGCCGGCCACGCCGATGTTGCCCAGCAGAAGCTGGATAATCGACATGGCCCGGATGTTCTGGGCACCGACGGTGTGCTGGGTCCAGCCCATGGCGTACATGATCGTCCCGGCCTTGCCCGGCTCATAGGACGCGTTCACATAGGCTTCGTACACCTCCTGGAGCTTGTCCGTAGGCGTGCCCGTGATGCTCGAAACGGTGTCCAGGTCGTACCGCGAGTAGTGCGACTTGAGGAACTGATAGACGCAGTTCGGATCCTCGAGGTCCTTGTCCTTGAGGATCACATCGTCGTCGGTCTGGAAGGCCCAGGTAGTCTTATCATAGGTCCTGTCGCCGTCGTGCCCGCTGAACAGGCCGTCCTCGAAGGCGAAGTCCTCGGAGACCAGGAAGCTGGCGTTGGTATACTCCTGGACATACTCCTCGTGAATCAGATCGTTATCGAGGATGTACTTGATCATCCCACCCAGGAACGCGATGTCCGTTCCGCTACGAAGCGGGGCGTAGATGTCCGCCACGGCGGAGGTCCGCGTGAATCGCGGGTCAACATTGATCACCTTTGCCCCGTTCTCACGCGCCTTGTTCACCCACTTGAAGGAGATCGGGTGGTTCTCGGCCGCGTTGGAACCCATGATCAGGATGACATCACTGTTTCCGATGTCGATCCAGTGGTTGGTCATGGCACCCCGGCCAAACGAAGTCGCCAAACTGGCGACAGTGGCGGAGTGTCAGTTCCGCGCCTGGTGTTCGATGTACACCAGGCCCAAGGCCCTGAGGAACTTCTGGTATAACCAGCACTCCTCGTTGTCCAAGGCCGCACTGCCAAGCGAGCCGATACCGAGCGTTCGATTGACCACAGCACCGCTCGCATTCGTCTCCTCGAATGTCGCGTCCCGGGTCGCCTTGACGCGCTCCGCGATCATCGGGATCGCTTCCTCCCACGTCAGGTCCGTCCACTCGGTCGCACCCGCCGCCCTGTGCCGCACCGTCGTCAGGCGGTTGTCGTTGTTGGTCATCTGATACAACGAGGAGCCCTTCGAACACGCCGATCCAAGGTTGATCGGGTGGTCGGAATCGCCCTCGACATTGATGACCGTCCCTTCCGAGGCGTGAACCTCGAACCCACACCCCACCGCACAATACGGGCAGATCGTGGTAGTGCGTGTGGCTTCCTGAAGGTTCTTACGGAGTTCCGCCGCGCGGGCCTGTACCGGGGTGAGGGCGAACCCCATCCCGGCGACAGCCACACCGGCGGACACCGCAGAAGCCTTCAGAAACTCTCTACGTGTCAATAACATCTAGTATCTCCTACAAAAAAGCAGGTACCTGTCTATTCGTCAGCCGATTAGTCTGCAAAGTCGCCCACCCATCGCGCATCACGGGTGGCACAACGTTGTCACGTTTACTTCAGCCGCACTCCCCCGGCTGAAAGGGCGTTCTCCATCCAACTGCCGAATCATGCGTCACCACGGCTGGTTGCACCGATCTCAATCAGGACGCTTGCCCCGGACACCGCACACACCCCGCACTCGACGCGGCGTACACCGTTACTAAGGCACGCAGACCGATGAAAAAGAAACGAGTCCGACCAACCCAACCACGCCTGACCGCAAGCAACTGAACGAAGTCCACAGCTACCCCGGCACCCACCGCCACGTAGCTGCACTACCGCGCCATGGCCTCCGCGCGCATGGGCCACGACGCTTCTCTGAGTCAGGGCTGATAACCTAGAGCATTCACCCCACACCGTCAAGCTGGAAAGCCGTGTAAACCCTTTCCAGCAAGGGTTTCGATGTGCTTGTGAAAACATAACGGTTTTCTCCACGCATCGTTGAAAGGACGACACAATGCGATTCAGGCCACCCGCCACGCACACCAAGTCTGTCCAGTCTGCCGTGGCCTCTGCCACCGGTGAGCAAGGAATCCTGAGCGCGTTGCGTGGGGGACATCAACGCTTCGCGGGAACACCCAGACGGGTCCGTAACAGAATTGGCGGGTGGGGTCGCAGGCTGAAGGCCTGCTTTGTGGTACCCGGGGGGATCGCAGGCTGAAGGCCTGCTTTGTGGTACCCGGGGGGATCGCAGGCTGAAAGCCTGCTCTACAGTAGACGGGGGCAAGCGTAGCGCCGCCACCGAGCCGCCCGACCCTGAAAGGATCGTCTATTCTCTGCGGCGTGTGCGACAGGACGTTTATGCGACCCCTACAGGGTCGAATGGAACGGGCGCTGGGGTTACCGTGGGCGGCGTCCCGCCTCGGCGGGACTTGCCCACGGCTACTGTAGGTCAGCCCTTCAGGCTGTATCAGCGTACGACGCTGAAGCCGCCGGAACTGTCACGGACCCCACCCAGACCAGCCGGCGATCGCTCCCCTGGCACGATCCCGGCGCTCGCGTATACTCGGTATCTCGGGTGTGACGCAGATGGCAACCGAGATGGCGACGCACCTCGCACCGTTTACGGGCGCTTCTCGAATGGAGGCAGCACACGACAAGGCTCTGAGCAACGACCCGGCCGACAGGCGCGAGGAACACGAGGCTGAGGCGGCCGGTCAAGTGATCGAATGGCCGATTCGACGTTACCGATCCGGCCAACAAACGTCGCTCGTCGATAAGGTGGTGCGCGAGCAGCGCATTGAGCTCGTCGTCAACAACGCCCCGCTTTTGGCGATGCTGGCCCTTCCGCGAGACGTCGAAGCTCTGGCGCTGGGATTTCTCGTATCGGAGGGCCTGTGCCCGGATCGAGACCGGCTTCCGAAAGTCCACTTTGACCCGTCGGCGGGGCAGGTTCGTTGCGAGGGCACGTTCGACCAGGACGCGGTAGAGGGCATCCATCGCAGGTGGATGTTCGGAACGGGTTGTGGTGGCGGTGGGACGGCACGCGACCCCTCGCGGCTTGGTCAGTGTCGCCCGCTCACCAATCGCGTGAGCCTGCGATCCTCCCAACTTGCAGCCCTTGGCCGTGTGTTTGGAAGGCGAGGCGTGCTCTACAGCATGACCGGCGGCGTTCACGCCTGCGCCATTGCCGATGTTGACCGGGTTCTGCTCTTCGCCGAGGACGTCGGACGGCATAACGCGTTCGACAAGGTGGCCGGGATGGCGCTTGAAACCGGCATGGATGTGTCCGACAAAATCGCCCTGACAACGGGTCGGCTTTCCGCCGAGATCGTGGCGAAGGCCGTCGCGCACCAGATACCCATTCTCGCGTCCTCTTCGGCACCGACAGCCATGGGCGTGCAATGGGCCCGCCGCTTCGGGTTGACCCTTGTCGGATTCCTACGCGGGCCGCGTATGAACGTCTACACGGGCTATCAACGTGTGACACCCGACGAGGCGGAGTAGCCTGTCAACCAACCGTGGTTCGCCGGGCATTCAATCCCGCAAAAGGGGTGCCGGCTGGCAATCGAGAGCCGCATGACGAGCACGCGAGCCATCCTCTGCGTCGTTGCGCCGCACTCCGGCAGCGGGAAGACCACATTCATTACGCATCTCCTCCGAAGCATCCCCGGACTTGGGTGTCTTAAGGTTCGTCCGATTCGCGATCCATCCGATGGGAGTTCCACGACCGGCGGCAAGGTTGGAGCAGACTTCTATCTCGAAGAGCAGACCGTCCTGCACCACTCCGGAAAAGACACGTACAGGTATGCAGCGGCGGGAGCTGTCCAAGTGGAGATGCTGCGGCACCATGGCGGCGCGCTTGCCGGGGGCTTAAACGCAGCGTTTGACCGTTTCCACCCGGCCACACCGGTCGTCGTGGAAAGTTCAAGCGCGGTGCCGCATCTTTCGCCGGCGACTGTCATTCTGGTCGCGCGCCCACCGATCCGCGAGATGAAGGATTCGACCACCGCGATTCTGGCGCGGGTAACGGATCTATTCATCAACGAGGTTGCATCGGGCACGACCCCCGCCCAATCGGCCCGGGAACTCTGCGATCGGTATCCCTCGCTTCACCCGCGGTTCACGTGGTCCGCCAACCTTGCGATCGGATCATTGCCCCCCGACATGCTCGTCCGTCTTAACGGAATCGTGCACGGACGATCTTGAGGTGCTGTTTCCCCTACGCCACAGCCACGCCTCTCCCAGAGAAGCTCTATTCTTCTGATGGTGCGTCCGTCCCGCCGTTCCGCGTTGGAGCGCCCCATCTCGCGAAATGGCGCTCGAATGAATCCGCCGCATGCTCATCGACCTCGCGCTGGAACCTCCGATACGCTTCGAGCAACGCGTGGCCCTCCTCAGTCAACGCCGTCCCGCCTCCACCTGATCCACCGCGTTGGGGCTCGACGACCGTCAATCCCGTCCGTTCCTCGAGAACTCTGAGGTGCTTCCACGCGAGGCGGTAGCTCATATGCAGGCGTTCAGCCGCCGCTGAAAGCGACTTCGTCGCCGCGATCGCCTCGAGCAAACGCAGCTTGCCGGGACCGAGTACGACGCGACCGTCGATGGCAACCCAAAGACGAAGGCGCGCTCCCCAGGTTCCCCGCACATTCTCACCGTTCCCGTCGTGCGACTTCGGTCTTCTCGGTCCCGGATGCTTTCGCGCCACGCGTCTCTCCTAATGGCCCAAGGAGAGTATAAGCTGAACGTACGACTCCGCGAACCCGCGGCGTTCCCCCGCGGGTGATCGATCGTGGGCCTTATAGCACTCTCCGAATTTGTGTGGCGGGCACGGGGCGAAAGACCCAGGAGAAAAGAGCTGTTTCACCGCTACACGAAAAAAGAGCTTGCTCTAGAGCGTTTCCCGCTTCTGTGTGCCGAGCCGCGGGCGGAATGAAATCCCGACTTGTCGGGAGCCCGCGCGGATTCCCGTAGGCTGGGGGGCATTCGGCTGGCGAGAAACCGGAACACAATAGCAAGTTTCGCTCTAGCCGCCACGACTCTCGAGATTGGGCGGGGGCGGGGAAATACGTGTGGTTGAAGACCAATGCTCAGACGGAAACCGGTGCGGCAGCTCCTCAGCCAGGCTCGGACGCACCGCCACGACCAACTCCTGGTCGGCCCCCAACTCGCGCAGGGCCGCCTCGAACGCCGGAGCCCAGCCGCCGCCGCTGAATTCGAGTGGACCGACCTCGTCGATTGCGATCACGTGAAAGCCTCGCCGCACCGCCGAGATGATCGCTTCCCGGCCCTCCACGATCGCGGCCTCATCAACACGGTACGGGCCCACCACCGGGCCTGTCTCGCCCCGCGTGGAAAGACGGGCAAATATTCTCCTGGTGCCGGTGTGAAGATTGATAAGATCGTACCCCCGGCGTTCCCCGTTCTCGAACACGGCCGGGGCCGCGACACCCCCGACGGACCGGCCTTCCCGCGTGGCCTTGGCCGTGTAGCTGAGCACGAACGAGGTCTTCCCCTCGCCCTTTGCCCCGCTAATCAGAACGATCCGAGCCACGTCTCGCTCCACTCCATCATCCAGGGTGCATCGTTCCTGTTCCACGCCCAGGCCCACACCAAGCACCGGCCCACCGCCACGGGGTCCATCGCACAGAAAACCACCTTGCGATACTTGCCCTCCCGGGTGCGGCCATGATACACTCCTCGCCGTCAGGGACCATGCCGGCGCGGCATGGCGGGCAAAGAGGCGATCCCGCTTTTTTTTAAGTTGCGATATGCTCGACAAAGCACATCGGTCCACGAGGGCTCGTCGACTACGGCGCGGTTTCACGTTGGTGGAACTCCTCGTGGTCATGGCTGTGCTCGTCCTGCTCATCGCGATCCTGCTTCCGTCGCTTAGCTCGGCGCGACAGCAGGCGAAGCGTGCGGTGTGCGCTTGCCGCTTGAAGCAATGGGCCGTCGCATTTGAGTGTTACGCCACCGAGAACCAAGGTGACTGGCCTCACTGTGACGGGACGGATCGAGGCCCGCGCGCGCTCGATGACCCCCGTATCAGCAAGGAGGACATCGCCGACTGGCATGGCTGGGTCGATCTCCTTCCGCCGATGCTCGATCTTCCGGACTGGCGGAGCTTTCGACGCTATGAGCATCCCAAAGAGAACACGTTCTTCCAGTGTCCTTCCGGAGTCCCGCTCGACGCGCCGGGGATGTACAGCTACCGCCCGCAGCGCGAAGGCTACTTCAGCTACGCAATGAACTCCTGCCTCGAGCTGGACGAAAACGCCTGGCCCCCGCCCGACGGATTCGGTTATCCCATGCCGTCGTTTCTGGACACCGCCAGGATCCGATGTCCACAACGCGTCATCGTGTTGTTCGATCAGTTGCTCGATCCGCGCAAGGGGTTTGACGAGAACAAGATCTATCGCGGCGCCGGCAAGCATTGCGGTAGTTATCCGAAGTCTTTCAGCGCTCGCCACCGTAGCGGCCAGCTCGGTCTTGGCGGAAACCTTCTCTATGCCGATGGCCACGTCGAGTGGAAGAGGAGCGTCTGGAAAACGAAATGGGACGATGAGCAGGAAGTGCCGCCGCGCGATGACCAAAATTGGTTCCCCTATCCGGTCCGGATCGCGCGGCGTAGCGGATAGGTGTAATGGTACGGCTGCGGCCGGTCGTACGCGCGGCCGATCGGGATAACGGAAGAGGAAAGGAGAGGTGCGATGAGGCGAAGTGGTATGGTGCTGTTTCTGGCGTGTCTGGCGACCACTTGTGGGATGAGCGTCGCCTATGCCGACACCGTGACAATCCACGACATCCAATTCAACACGACCGATGGAGACGAGAGCCTATACAACGGTCAGACCCACAGCGTCACCGGTGGGATTGTGATGCACACGTGGTCGGGCTTCAATGACCGTATTTATCTTCGGGATCCGGCGCATCCCACGTGGGGTGCGATCGTCGTGAAAGACAGGGAAGGCGGCGAGCTGTCCAACGCCGTTCAGGTCGGCGACTGGGTCAGTTTCAGCAGCATCCTGATCGAGGAAAGTCGCGGTGTCACGTACCTGCAGTACGACAGGGTTGACGCACCGAATGTCTCGTTCACGATTCAAAGCAGCGGGAATCCAATACCGTCGCCGACGATGCTGACGGCCACCGACATCCCCGTCCCCGTCAATCACGCGGCGAGTGAGCCGTACGAGAGCATGATCGTGACCTTGCAGGACATTACGATCGGCGTGATGGACCTGGGCAAGGCGGATGACAACTACGAGCTGATTCAGGGGAGCGACCTCGCCTGGGGAACGGACTACATGAATACCGAGGCGGGCGGACTATACGACCCTCGCATCGCCCCGGGCGTCGAGCTGCAGTCCATCACCGGTATCGTTGAGCAGTACACCAAGTCGACCTCCGGATGGGACTATTATCAGATCAACACGCGATCGGCTGCTGACATCGTTCCGGAACCGGCCACGGTGTCACTGCTTGTCACGGGCGTGGTTGCGCTCGTTGTTCGGCGCCGCCGGCGTTAGGAACCGCAAGGGAGATCGGAGTTTCCCCGAGTCAGGGATATGCGTAGGCGCCGAAAGCACGGAGAGAAATGGTCAAGTCTCTACCAGTGATGCTCGTTCTTGGATGCGCGGTGATCCTCCTGCCATCGCTTTCCGTTCGCGCGGACCCGCTGACGATCTACGAGATTCAATACACGACCTACGAAGACGGCGGGAGCGAGTACGACGGACTGGTTGTCGACTGCGCCGGCGGGATTGTGACGGCCAAGTACGTAGGGACTCGCCCTCGCGTCATCCTACAGGATCCTGACTTCCCCGACGGCTGGGGCGCAATCCAGGTCAAGGACTGGAGCCCGACGCGCGACTTGGTTGACCACGTGATGGTGGGTGACAGGATCGCGTTGACCAATGTCGAGGTGGAGGAGTTCCGCGGCACGACGATGCTCCAATGGTACACCGCCAACAATCCTGACTTTGACTTCGTCAGCCACGCGAACCCCCTGCCGCCGCCGATCCTGGTTTCGGTAAGTGATATTCCGGCCCCGGTCTACGACGCGTACTGGGATGAGTGGTTTGTGGAAGATCACGAGGCGGAACACTATGAGTCGATGCGACTGATCGTCCGAGATGTGACGGTTACGCAGAAGCACCTCGGCAAGGCGGTGGACAATTATAACTTACAGACATCCGCCGGGCAGAGTTGCTGGGCTTCGGACTACATGAACGCGAACATCGGTCCGTGGGATTACCACGACTTTGTCGACGTTGGGCAACACTTTTGTGCGGTCGCAGGCGTCTTCGAGCAGTACACGCGCGTTGAGGACGGTTGGGATTACTATCAGTTGCTCACACGGAGCACCGGCGACCTGGCGATCTGCGGTGACGGTGACGGTAACGGGTTGGTCGATCTTGACGACGTTCCGCGGTCTCATGAATGTCTTACCGGTCCGGTCTGTGATGGCGCGGGCGAGGCGTGCGACCTGCCCGCGTGGACGGGGCCGCCGCTGGAGCGTCACATCCAACATTGTCTGATGATGGATATGGATTACGACGGTGATGTCGACCTCGAGGACATCAAACACTTTCAGGCCGTCTTTGGTGCTGAATGATACCGGAGGGGAGAGAAGCGGACCTCATGCGTGTCCGGTTCGGTGTGATTCTTGCGGTTCTTTGTGCGGGCCTGCCGATGCCATTTGCGTGTCATCATGCCCTTCGCAATGGTGGAGCAAGGGAGGTGCCTTGCGTGGATTGGGTGGTTGAACTGACGGGTTCGGGGCTGGGTAAACCGATATCCTTCCCATACGAGCAGCTCGCTCAGATGGACGCGGTCCGACTCGACGACGTGCTGATGCTCCAGACGCACGGGCCGGATAAGATGACGAGTTGGCGGGGTCCGTCCTTGGATGGTCTGCTGCGTGCGGCTGAGCTGAGGCCCGGCCCCATGAAGGTCTCGATCCAGGCGGCGGACGGATACACGATGACGTGCCCGCTTGAGGACCTGGAATCCGCGATTCTCGGCTTGCAGGACGGCGAGGGTCGGTGGTTGGCCGACAGTGACAACACGCGGCCGATCCGTCTGGTCCCGCCAAAGAAGCCGGGGGATTACTGGATCGTGAACCCGGCCCGAATCATCGTAACACCGGCGGCGGACGCCGGATCGCCATAACGGAACATGACACACGAACGTCACCATCTTTTCTCCCTGCACGATCTTCTGATCATAGCCGCCCTGGCTGCGCTTGGCGGCGTGTCGGGCAGTGCGATCAGCATGATCCGGGCGGCGGCGCACGCGGTGATCGCGCTGCCATTCGGGATGCAGTTCCTGGCGGGCATCCATGTGTTGTGGTTCGTCCTGGCTGTCGGGTTGGTTCGCAAGCCGGGCGCCGCCACGATCACCGGTCTACTTGCCGGTACGGTTGAATTGTTAACGGGCAATCCGCACGGGCTGCTCGTTCTGATGTACGGCGGACTTGGCGGAGTCGGCGTCGATCTTGTGTGGCTTCTGCTGGGCGGTCGACATCATCCGATTGTCTATATGCTCGCCGGCGGTGTCGGCGCTTCGGCGAACGTTCTGATCCTCAAGCTCGTTGCATCACTGCCAACGGAGAACACGGTCGTATACAGTGGTCTGATCCTGCTGACCGGTGTTGCGTTCCTCAGTGGCGTTGTTCTGGCCGGTTTGTTGGGTTGGTGGCTGATGCGTGCGCTGCGTCTGGCGGGCGCGCTGGGTGCTTTGAACGCCGCGTCACACCACCAAAGCCCACAAAGGCACGCCAGGATCATTGCTCTTTCGGCGTTTGCGCTGCTGCTCGTAACAGCCATTTACTGGGGCACGGAGCGATCAGACGCTAGCGCTGCCACCGGAGTGCAGGCACCGCGAGCCGCCAGTGACGGTTCCACACACCCACTATGATCCGTTTCGATCAGTTCTCCTGGCGTTTTGACCAAGCCTCGTCGTGGGCGCTCCACGAAGTGTCCCTGCACATTCAGCGCGGACAGTTTGTGACCATTGCCGGACCGAGCGGGTCGGGAAAGACGACGTTGGCGTTGGCCATGTGCGGGTTGCTCGTCGGGCGACACGAGGGCCGCGCGGAGGGATGCGTGCACGTCAGCGGCCATGACGTGACCACGACCCCACTTCATCGCATCTCGCAGTCCATCGGATTGGTGCAACAGAACCCAGAGGCGCATTTCGCCACACTCACCGTTCGGGACGAGATCGCGTTCGGCATGGAGAATCGGTGCATGGACCGCGACGTCATCCTCCGGCGAAGCGCCGAGGCGATGGCACTTCTATCGATCTCGCACTTGGTGGACCGAGGACTGTCCACCCTCTCGGGCGGCGAGAAGCAACGGGTAGCCGTGGCGTCGATCATCGCCGGCGGGCCGGATATCCTGGTTCTCGATGAGCCGACCGCCAGCCTTGACCCCGACGCATCACTCGCACTGTTCCAATCGCTGGCTGATCTCTGCAAGACCTCCGGTCTAACGGTGATCATCATCGAGCACAAGCTCCATCATCTATTACCCCTTCAACCGCGCCTGGTTTGGATGGAGCACGGGCACGTTCGCCTGGATGCGTCCGGCGGCAAGGTGCGTAGCGACACGCTCGACGGCATGATGAAACCGCAACCACGAACGTGCAATGAGCGTTCCGTGGAAACCGCCGCGGTCGACGATGAGCCCATCGTGGATATGACGGGTGTCGCCGTCGAGTTGGGTGGTTGCACGATCCTCGACTCGGTGTCCCTGCGAGTTCGTCCGGGCGAGGTCGTGGCTGTGATGGGTCCCAACGGTGGCGGCAAGACGACCTTGCTTCACGCTCTTCTTGGCCTGGTTCCACCCGCCCGCGGAACGATCCGCGTCTGCGGGAAGATCGTCACGGCGAAAGCGGTCTCGCAGTCGGCTGGTCGGATCGGAGCGGTCTTTCAGAACGCGGACCATCAGCTCGTGACTGACACGGTCTGGCACGAAGCCTTATTCGCCGCCCGCAATCTCAGGGTCCTGGACGCAGCCGTGGAACGCGAGACGTCCGTCCTGCTCAGCCGCGCCGGGCTCTTGGGCCGAAAGGGCGACCACCCCTATCGGTTGAGTTGGGGTCAGAAGCGACGGCTGAACCTGATCTCCGCCGTCCTTCATCGACCGCGTCTGCTTCTTCTTGATGAGCCCTTTGCGGGCCAGGATTGGGAGAACGCCGCTTTCCTGCTCGACGCAATCGACAATGTGCTGGCCACGCCTGCCGGCGTTCGGGACGATGACGAAAGCTCGGAAGCACACCTGCCATCCGGCGCGTGCCTGATGGTGACGCACGATCCGCGAGTCGTCGGGCAGAGCTGCACGCGCATACTTTTTGTCGAAAACGGGCGAATCTCGCTGGACGCTCCGCTGCCCGGGGCGTTTGACCGGTTGCTCGACATGGGACACAACGCTTACGTACACGAGCAAGACCACCGACGAACCGCGATAGCGATCGGCCACGGCCCGCCGGCTGACGAGGGCTGCTAGAGCAGACTCCGTTTTCGTGTAGCGGATGTAACGCCGCTCCTTGTGGGCGGCGCCCGGTAGACTCCTGCGTCATCCACAAGGGATGACGCTACACAGAAACGAAGAATGCTGTAGTGCCGTTTTCAGAAAGGTAATGGTGTTTCTTCCTCCCCTCCTTGACAAGGAAGGGTTGGGGAAGGTTCTTCTCCGTCTGCATGAACCCTCCTCGATCCCCCCTTGGTAAGGGGGGAAGGAAACAGACCCTCCTCGATCCCCTGGGTAAGGGGGGAAGAAAGCGGAACAACGTTTGTTGAAACGACAGTAGCGCCGCCCTTGGAATGGAGTTTCCGCGTGGAATTCACGCCCGGTCAATCGACGTTGCACCGGCTTCACCCCGTTGCCAAGGTTGTCTGGCTGATGTGGGCAACCATGGCGGTCTTCCTTTTTGACGCCGTTGCCCTTCCGCTGGTTGCGGTCGTTGTGGCCGTGGCGATCTTGTGGGGGCTCGGGGTCAGACCGTGGCGGGTACCGGGACTGCGGCTGTGGTTGGTCCTCGGGTTGGCCATTCTGATCGCGCACGCATGGGCCGTTCGTGAAGGCGATCCGGTCCTCGGGCCGATCACGACCGGTGGGTTGGTCGCGGGGGGCCGCTCAGCCGGTCGAGTGCTGGCGATCATCCTTTTCAGTGCCCTGTTCGTGGTGACAACCGAGCCGTTTTCGCTCGCGTGTGGGTTGATGAGCGTCGGGCTCCCCTACCGATGGGGTTTCGCCCTGGTAACGGCCTTGCGATTGGTGCCGATCTTCAAGCTCGAAGCCCACCACGTCTACCAGGCTCAGATGGTGCGCGGAGTGGCCTATGATGCCACGGGACCCCGGCGTTGGTGGCTCATGCTTCGTCATCTGTGTCTGCCGCTGTTGGTATCAGCCCTTCGCACGGCCCACGCGTTGTCGCTATCCATGGAGGGTCGGGGTTTCGGGCTTCACACGCGGCGGACGTTCTCGCGTCAGATCCCCGTCACCCATCTTGATCTCATCGCCGTCGTCTTGCTCGCTCTCTCCATCGCCGCGGCTGTGTGGCTTGCGTGCAGAAGTGTGTAGATGGACGAACCGGGGTCCGCCGTCGTTACAGACGGAACGTCAACCCAACCCGCCGACGTCGGGCCGAGCCCGACCTACCCGATTGATCAGCGTCGCCGGCCTGACGATCGCTACGCCGCTGCCCGTCGCCGCACGAACAGCACCGTGCCCACCGTCAGCACCAGGAGCGTCATCGCGACAAGGCCCCATTCGGAGACAGTAGGAATAACGGCAGACGTGCACACGCTCGGTTCACCGCTGCAATTCCAACCCTCTTCGACCGCACAAGTCGCGGAGCACCCGTCACCGTCGTCGGGGTTGCCGTCATCGCAGCTCTCGCCCCCCACGATCATCCCATCACCACATACCTCGGTGCAGGTGCTCGGCTCACCGTCGCATTCCCACCCGTCTTCCACCATACACCCGGAGCATCCATCACCGGTCTCGGTGTTGCCGTCATCGCAGCTCTCGCCCCCCACGATCATCCCATCACCACATACCTCG
>CBDUZO010000069.1:0-22288 GCA_965371725.1 uncultured Phycisphaerales bacterium | reverse complement strand
CCCCCTTGGTAAGGGGGGAAGAAAGCGGAACAACCTTTGTTGAAACGGCACTAAATTCTATTTGCCATGGTCCTTCTCATCACAGCCGGTCCAACCCGCGAGTTCTTCGACTCGGTTCGCTTCCTATCGAACCCCTCCAGCGGCAAGATGGGCTTTGCCATCGCGGCTGAGGCGGCACGGCGCAGGCATGAGGTCGTTCTGGTATCCGGCCCCGTTGAGCTACCCGATCCCCAAGGCGTCGAGGTCATCCGCGTCACCAGTGCTTTCGAGATGTTCCAAACGGCGACTTCGCTCTTCGAGCACTGTCACGCCGCTGTCATGACGGCAGCCGTGTGTGATTATCGACCGGCCAGGCGAATCGAGCACAAACTCAAGAAGCAAAACCGCATCAGGCCCATTCAACTCATCCCCACGCAAGACATCTGCGCCCATCTCGGGCGGGTCAAGGGTGATCGCGTGGTCCTCGGTTTTGCCATGGAAGATCACGACCATCGCAAAAACGCCCAGGCGAAGCTCGTAAAGAAACGGTGTGATGCGATCGTGCTCAACGGAATTGCCAACGTCGCCGGTGACACAGCCGAGATCGAGATTCTCCGGGCGGGCGGGCGCTGGTCCGGGCCGTTCGGCGGCACGAAGGACAAGATCGCCGGCGTCGTAGTGGATCTCGTGGAAGAGTTGACCGAAGCCGCGGGCTGACAATACCCTCACCACGGCGTCGCGTGTGGTTTTCACATGAGCACGCCCACACCGATACCCCAAGACGGTGCACGCGTGGTAACGAACAGGGAAGGGCACACGACTCGGCGCGACGTCGCCCCGGTGTGACGGATCGAGGGCGCGGTGGCACGATACCGAGCGATTTCGTCCGCCGCCGGGACAAGCGGTCCGTGTCGTAGGTGGCCTGGATCGCCTGGGATGTGTGATTTTACGGTGCCTAGTTTCCCTAATTTAATGTCCGGCAATAGCTTAAGGCAGGTTTACAGTTCGGCGAGATCCATGGAGCCACGCGTAAGCCCCGGTAGGCCAACGGTTTGCGGACCTTTTCCCGATCAAATGTTTCAAGAGGAAGCGGGAAAGCGACCGATGAGCATTCAACATTAGGGCGCTGTGTCCGCTCCGGTCCACCGGTATGGAAGGTGTGATCGGTGTGGAGTTCATGGCGTGGAATCTTTTGGAAATTGAAGGTTGACGGCCCGATTCCGACTTCTACAATTTTGCCGATTGTAGGTGATCGGAGGCCGGGGCCTGCTCTAGGAAGGTTGTCAGGCGCGGGCTAACAGCGCATGGGACCAATCGTTTCGGATGAGGCGCGTTATCCAGGCGATCGACCCCAACTCAAAGAGGCGTTGGACGATTCGGGATCTGAACCAGTTTTAGGAAGAAACCGCGGGTCGCTGCGGTCGGTTTGTCACGAATAGGCTACTCTTCCAAGGGATCTTGTTAATCCTTGCCCCGTGCGGTGCGGCCGTGCGACACGTGGGGTGAAGGTTTTGTGTGAACGTTTGTCCTTAGTAAGGGCTATTGCGAACGATCAGCGTGTGACACGGATCACGCCACAGTACTTTTCTGGAGGTCATGTAATGCTAGGTTTGAATTTGGTAGGTAAGGCGAGGCTTCGCACGTTGATGCGAGGGATTCCCACGCTCTGTGGCGTGGTCGCGGTGCTCATGCTGGTGACGGGATGCCCACCCGCAACCACACCGTGCGCGGATGACACCGCATGCGACGACGGGCTGTTCTGCAACGGGGCTGAAACCTGCGACATTGCCGAAGGCGCTGCCGAAGGCGTTTGTGTCGACGGTACGCCGCCCTGCATGGAGGGTGAGACTTGCGACGAAGAATTGGATATCTGCTACACGGTGTGTGAGACGGCTGACGACTGCGACGACGCCGACCTCTGCACCGAGGACGACTGCGTTGACGGCGTCTGCGAGAACATCGCCATCGAGTGCGATGACGACGACCTGTGCACGACCGACGAGTGTGTCGATGGCGAGTGCGTCTTCACTGACGTCGTCTGTGACGAAGGCTACGAGTGCGATCCGGACACTGGCGAGTGCGTCCTGGTTGATCTGTGCCTCGACGTCGTGTGTGACGATGAGGATGCCTGCACGACCGACGAGTGCGATCCCGAGACGGGCGAGTGCGTCTACACCGAGATCGTCTGCGACGAGGGCTTCACCTGCGTTGACGGCGACTGCATCGAGGATGCCTGCGTCGGCGTCGAGTGCGATGATGATGATCTCTGCACGACCGACGAGTGTGTAGCCGGCGAGTGCGTCTACACCGACGTCGTCTGTGCCGAGGGTGAGGAATGCGACGCCGACACGGGCGAGTGCGTCGAGGTGACGACGGTCGAGTGCGAGACCGACGACGACTGTGCGGATCTGAACAATGATCTGTACTGCGACGGCGTCTGGACGTGTGATACCGACACGGGTCTGTGCGTCGACAGCGGCGACCCCTGTGTCGACACCGACTGCGGCGACGACGATCCGATCTGCGAAGAGGGTGACACGGCGGCCGAGTGCTCCTGCCCGGCAGTCCCCACGCTTGATTTCACCCTGGGCAGCGACGAGCTGACCGGGACTACGGGTGATGACACGTTCGCGGCCGACCTTGAGTTCAGCCCGGGTGCCGGTCGTCAGATCTCTCAGCTTCAGACGGGCGACTCGGCCAACGGGTTGGCCGGGGCCGACATCCTGAACGCCAAGGTCAATGGTACTGGTGCAGCGGATGGTACGTCCACGCCGACGCTGGACGGAATCGAGACCCTGAACTTCAGCGTCTTCGATTACAACCAGACGATCAACTGCACCAATATTGCCGGTGCTGAAGCCATCAACTCGGTGAACAGCACGAACCAGCTCATTCTGACCGCGCTTGCGAACAACGTTGCCATCGGTTCGAACGGCTCTTCGGCGGCGGCGGCGACCGACATCGTCAATGCCACCTTCGTGACGGCCGTCACGAGCGGCTCGGACGAGACGATCGCGGTTGCCCTGGACGGGGGCGTCACCGGTGGAGACATCACTGTGGCCACGGGTGGTGCGAGCGGTTTCGAGACTGTCGCTTTCTCCAGTTCGGGGACCGACGCCAACACGCTCAGCGAGTTTGTCAATGCCGACGCGAGCCTCGTCAAGGCGACCTTCGCCGGCAGCGGCCCGCTCGCCATGGAACTGATCCCGGACGCGATCCTGACGATCGATGCGTCGGGGATGTCCGGCAATCTGACACTCGGCGATGGGACGATGGCGGATCCCGGCGGAACCGACCCGTATGACACGTTCGCCACCGGCGGTACCGTGGCTTACAAGGACTTCACGGGTGGAACCGGCGACGACCTGTTTATCTTCCAGGGCAGTCTCCTCACCACCGACTTTGACGGGAGCGGTGAAGAGCTCGACGGCGGCGACGGTACGGATACCGTGCAGGCATCGATCGGCACGAGCATCGGGATTGCAATATCCATGCCCAATGTCGAGGAAATCCGGACCAACGCCACGGGCAACGGCCTCTCCTGGAAGTTGGACGCACCGCAGCTCGCGACGATTACGATCGAGCAGGATGCCGCCACCAATACCGCCTTTGAGATCAAGGGCATTCCTGGTACTCCGGACCTGGTGTTCCGTGGTGATGGCGAGGCGGCCGGCGCCGACATGCCGTTCGACGGTATCACGTATACGTCGAGTTCCGCCAGTGGAACTAGCGATACGCTGAACATCAACATCAATAACCGTGGGGTGGCGGTCAATACGACCACCGCAACATCCTGGGTGATGAGTCTCGGCCCGCTCTCGATCCTGAAGATGGAGACGATCAACCTCACGGTCGAGGACGGGCATGCGACCATCACCACCGGGATCACCGCCACCGGTGCGGGCGCAGAGGCGACCTGGACAATCGTTGCCAGTAATAACCTCACTCTTGGGATTGTCGATTCGGATGCCAAGGAGCAGAACTCCGTTGACGCAACCGGCGTGCTCGGCGACTTCAGCGCGACCTTCCAAGACCTGAATGACAGTGCGTCGGTCACCCTTGGTGTTGGCGACGATACTTTCAGCGCGGCCGGGAGTACCGGAGACGGTATCAGCATTGATGCCGGTGCGGGTGATGACACGATTACGGGTTCCGGCCAAGACGACGACATCGATGGCGGTGCCGGTGATGATACCATCACGGGTGGCGCCGGTGCGGACACGTTGACCGGAGGTAGCGGTAAGGACACGTTTGTCTTCAGCACCATCATCTTGGCGGCCAACGCCAACACGATCGCTGACATGGAGTCCGGTGCCAACAAAGACAAGATACGGATCGATGCCACGACGTTCACCGACTACGCGGCCGCCACTGATGTGACGTTTGCCGCCGGCGGCGCCGGTGCCGCCGCGTTGACCGTTGCCGTTGACAGTGTGATCATCCGTGACACTAATGCCAATATCTTGTTGACAACACCTGCGGCTGGAGCACAGGCGGTGATGGCCATCGCGACCGACACGGGCAACATCTTCTATGATGCCAATGGTAACTTCACTGCCGGCGCCGTGATCATCGGTACCATGCCGGTTGCCAAGGTTGCGGGCCTGGTTGCCTCGAACTTCGTAACCGTCCCGTAGTGTTGTAGGGTCCGCCAGTGCGGACTACAGGTAAGTAGGTTCTTTCACGGAGCCCGGTGGGTCAGACCCGCCGGGCTCCTTCTTGCGCGCGGATCGGTGTCTCGCCCTTCGTGGCTCTCCTCCGATTCAGTTGCTCGCTATAGCTGGTGCCCCATCCTTTTCGTTAGAAAAGGGTGGGGAATGGACGGTTGTTCGAGATGTCTTCGGCTGCTCAATCCGTCCCCCACCCTTCGCTGCGCGAAGAATGGGGCACCCCCTTGGTAAGGGGGGATGCCAGACGCCGGTGCCCCATCCTTTTCGTTAGAAAAGGGTGGGGAATGGACGGTTGTTCGAGATGTCTTCGGCTGCTCAATCCGTCCCCCACCCTTCGCTGCGCGAAGAATGGGGCACCCGCCAGACGCGTAGCTGGTGCCCCATCCTTTTCTCCAGAAAAGGGTGGGGGACGGATGGCGTGTGCGGTAGACTTTTCGAATGCCGAGCAAGCTCCGCCGCAATGACGAGTATGGCCACACTCATTTCCTAACCATCTCGTGCTACCGCCGGTTACGGTTCCTCAACCACGACGTGGTTAAGCGTGTCTTTGTAGACGGGCTTCGGCGGATTCGCGAGAAGCTTGGGATCCGCCTGATCGCGTATGTCATCATGCCTGAGCACGTGCATATCCTGGTCTTCCCCACGCCCGTTGACGCGAAGGAACCGATACCGATCTCGCGCGTTCTTCAGTATCTGAAACAGCATGTCGGTCGACATGGCAAAGAGGTTCTTCGGACGATCTGGGCGGCGAAGCGCACCCTCGGAAGTCCTCGGATGGACGCGTGGGCCCTCGGCGATGGGGCGAAGCCGTTCTGGAAGACGCGTGCCTACGACTTCAACGTAACGACCGAGAGTACGCTTCATGCGAAGCTCGATTACGTTCACAAGAATCCGGTCACACGAGGGTTGGTGCAGCGCGCCGAGCAATGGGAATGGAGCAGCTACCGATACTTTGAGTTCGGCGATGATTCGGTCGTTGCGATGGACTGGGACGGGGCGTGGCCTATCGTGTGATGTTCCCGTCCACTGCCCTTGCGCTGGTGCCCCATCCTTTTCGTTAGAAAAGGGTGGGGAATGGACGGTTGTTCGAGATGTCTTCGGCTGCTCAATCCGTCCCCCACCCTTGCTTCGCAAGAATGGGGCACCCGCGGCTCATTTTGATAAAGATGAAGGATGAAGGGTGAAGGATGAAGGCGAGGGCAGACGCCCACTGTCACACTTTTGGCACCTGTGTAAGGCGCAGTCGGTGGAAGGTGTCACTGCCGGATCGGCAAGTCACGAGGATCCTCGGGGCGATGGCGGCCTTGATGGTGGCCGCGCCCCTGCCCGATAGGACCGTCGGCGCGCCGAGCCCCCCGATGAGCCTGGGCGCCACGAACACCCAGGCTTCATCAACAAGACCCGCCTCCAGGAAGGACGTAAGAACGGCCGGTCCGCCTTCGATCATCAGGTTCGTGATGCCGCGCTCGGCAAGTTTCCGCAGGCAATCCGCAACGCCGGGTCTGCGGCTGCGCGCTGGACAGGCTATGAGCTCGACACCGCGCCGGGCGAGCCGCTTCGCCTTCATCGATCGCGCCTTGACGGATGAGGTCATAACCAGCAGCGGAACTGTGGACGCCGTGTCAAGCAACTGGCACTTCAAGGGAATTCGCAATCGCCCGTCGAGCACCACGCGCATCGCGCGCCGTCGGAGGGGTACGTCCCGCGCGGTGAGCAGTGGATCATCCGCGAGCACCGTTCCCGACCCGACCAGAATCGCGTCAACCCGAGCACGAAGTCGGTGCGTGCGTTTACGCGAAGCCTCACACGAGATCCACTTGGAATCACCCGTTCGGGTGGCCAGTTTCCCATCGAGGCTCTGGGCCCACTTGGCGATGACGTAGGGGCGAGTCAGGACGGTCCGCGTGAGAAACGGCGCGAGCAGCTCGGCGGCCTGGTCCGCACAGACGCCCGTATCGACCGTGATTCCCGCCCGCCGAAGACGCCGAATACCGCCACCGGCGGCGTGAGGGCTTGGGTCCTTGATGGCAACCACGACGCGCCTGATGCCGGCCTGGATCAGCGCATCGCAGCAGGGCGGCGTCTTGCCGAAGTGGCGGCAGGGTTCGAGCGAGACGTAGGCCGTCGCACCGCGAGGGTTCTCCGTGCAGGATTGCAGGGCGTGAATCTCGGCGTGCGGATGGCCGAATCGCTTATGATAGCCCTCTCCAATCACACGGGCCTTTCGCGTGATGACACAGCCGACCATCGGGTTCGGCTCGACGCGTCCCTCGCCCCTGCGCGCCAGCGCGATCGCTCGGTTCATCATGCGAATGTCAAGATCACCATCTTGGTGCTTGCGAGGTCGGCTTGGCTTGTCGGTTGGCAAGAGGGTTTACTCCCAGCCGGATTCCTCCCGGTGGGTATAACTCAGCCGCGAGGTCTGCGTTCGAACCAGGAGCTGATGAACAGGAGGATGACCCCGCAGACGAGCGAGGCGTCGGCGACATTGAACACCCAAGGCCAGGCATCACGACCGCCGATCCGCGGGACCCACGTGGGGAGCTTCGGTACGAACTTGATGAAGTCGCGCACGACGCCTTGATGGCTGACTTCGGCAGCGGACTTGCGGATCGTACGGACGTTGGTCCCGTCGGGCCAATCACCGATGTCGATTGAATCCTCGTCTTGAGCGGTGATCACGCCGATTACGGTGGCCGGCTGGCCGCCGGAGGCCGTGAATCGTACGACATCCGCCTTGATGACCGCCCGGTCGTAAAGGTTCCCCATTGCACCGGCCACCACAAGGCCGAGTGCTACGTGCGTGACATAGTGGCTGCGCAGGCTGTGGACGAAGAGATAGAAGACAAAGAGAAGCGCGAACAGGGATGCGACAATGAACAGCGAGGTCTGCCCGGTGAATGATCCGAAGACCGCTCCGTCGTTGAGTGAGCGGTGCAAATCGATAACACCGGCGATCCAGGCCTTGGCCTCGTTCGGCTGAAGCGATGTGAACGCCCATTGCTTCGACCACAAATCCGCAAGCAGTAAGAGGACCGCGGAAAGCCAGAAACGCAAGTGGGAGGGAAGATGAGTGATGGCGGAGCAAAGCCGGTCCTCCGCCGTGTCGTTGCGCTTGGCTCGGGTGGATGAATCCATGATGAACGAGCCCGTCAGGGCGCGCGACCCTCTTCACGGGCGCGAGCATAGGCGATGCAATACTTGGCCCATGGCTTGGCGCGAAGTCTGGCCAGACTGATCTTCCCGTACGTGGCGAGGCACACGCCGTAGGTCCTGTCGGCGATGCGCACGAGCGCCGCGTCGATCTCGCGGATCAGTGCCTGCTCGTTCTCGATAAGCCCGAGCGTGAATTCCTTCTCCCAGTTGTCGCTGCCAAGGTCCGCCATGTGGATGGGCATGGAGGACTGGTCACCGCGGATGTTTCCTTTCGGATCGAAAGCGTCGTGCGTCAGACGTTCCACATCACCGGCGAGCTCGCTCCGCTTCACCAAGAGCAACTGCTGGAACTTCCCCAGTTGCTTCTTGGTCAAATGCGTCTTTGGCGGACGACGCCGCTCCTCGACGATTTGGATCGGATCGGGCGCGGGCGACGATGGCGTGCCCCCGGTTGGCGTCGCCCCGGTGGTCTTCTTCCTCGTTGTCCTCTTGGCCGGCGCCACCTTGGCTGTCCGCTTGGGGGTAGCGGCGGGCTTTGCTTTTTTGGCCGTACTGCGACCTACGGAGGCAACACTGGCGCGCTTCGCTGTCTTGACCGCGCCGGCCGTCCGCGCCTTGGCAGTTTTGCGCCTCTTGGCGGAAGCCTTCGCCGTCGTCGTGGCGGTTTTTCTCACTTTACTCTTCGTGGCGGACGCGCGCTTCTTCGCCTTGGTGCCCGATGCCGTCCGCTTCAAGGTGCTCTTGGATGATCCTGCCCGTTTCGCCACCCGATCAATCCTGTGTGTCAGCCCCGGGAGTTTGTCATAAACCCTTGTCAGATAAGGAGAAACGAAAGAACGAGCCGGGGAGTATACGGCTGAGTTGGAACCTTGTCAAGCACCAGGGAAAGCCTCGGATCGGCGTAGCAGAACTTCCACGGTCGTTTGATCCCGGATGATGTCGGGAAGCTGAAAGATGACGTTGCCCCCTCTGTCCCGGGCGATGTTCCGGTGGATCAGATGGTCCGCATAAACCCATACTTGTCGCTCGCGGGTGTCGAGGATGCGAAAGGCCGGGTGGAAGAACGGACGCTCCCTCCCATCGAGTACGAACCTGGCCCGTCCCTGCTCCGGAATGATCGTGTAGCAGCCATTCGTCTGATCGAACCCGCTTTTGATATCGTTCCACTCGTCACCGGTGGCGGGAGTCCCGATCTCCAGCTTCAGCTCGGCGGGGTTACAGAAGGCCATTGCCCGGGCGGCGGTTTCCTCGTCCGAAGTGGCCTTTGCCGATCCGAGTGTGAGCCCGCACAGCCATCGTTCGACATCGTTCGCTGCAACGGGTCTGGAGGCCACCAGCGACGCCCGGCCCCGCTTGGAGTCAAGGCGTTCCCGCACGGGCGTGAACGCGTGCGGCTCGTTCAGGGCGAACAGGACCAGCGAATCGGTCGAGTCGGTTCTCATTGTGGCGAAGGCGGGCGGTTGGGCGGCCTGCGGGGCGGTGTGCGTCTGAAGCCCGTCACCGGTCCTCGTAGCTACGGTCACTGCCAGGCCAAGCTCCGACGCCGACCAGGTGGGCGTCTTGGCCGTACTCTCGACAACCACGTACATCTGTCCCGTCGGGTAGATCGTATACGTCCATCGCTGAAACGGTCGATCGACGAGCGGCGTATCGGCATCCTCGACGAAACGCCAATCACATTCGACGACCACGCGCACCGAGTTCATCTCAATGATGCGCGAGCGAGCCATCACATTCCGTCCGAACGAGGAGAAGTCGTTCTCGCCGCCGTCGGTCGCTCGAAGGACCATCGGGCTTGGCCCGAGCGTCGTGCCCTCGATCAGGTTGCGCAGGCGGTAGGGATCATGCACCAGGTTGTGCCATCGGACGATCTGCCCGTTGGCGAAAGTAATCTCGAATCGGCCACCGGCGCCGGTGTTCCAGTGCCGCCCGACGCGTTGCACGTACAGGTCTCCCACGGTATTGCGCGGGTCTCCGTGCAAGGCCTCGCGGCGGGCCGTGAGGAGCAGATCGTCGAAACGGAGGTCGATCGGTTTGTCGAACCCCGACGCGGACAGGCGCATCTCGCGCACATCGTCGAGCGGGATACGCTCAGCGACCTCGGCCAGATCGAGGTGAACGAGGTTCCAGCCCTTCTGAAGGGCCAGGGATGAGTGGACCGCGGTCCGCCGTTTGCCCGTGCCGGATGCGATTTGCAGATCGACGCTCACGTCCGATTTCGGTGACCGGACACTGACCAACAGCAGATCATAATCCCGCCAATCACGCTTGAGGTACCATCGCTCCGCGCCGGCGTTGCTGATGACCAATGTGTCGTCCGGCGAACCGGCCGTGAACAGGAGACAGCTCCTGCCGCTTTCGGCCCGACCGCCGTGGCTGTCCAGGATGCACTTCGCGTTACCGGACGAGTCGATCAACTGGAACAGTTCCATGTGCGCCGGGATCTCGAAGTCGGCGATCACGACGAATCGTCCGCCGCTTAGCAGTTCCGGGTAGGCCTCGATAAGCCGATCGGTCTGGGTGGGCGGTTCCGGCCGCCGACTGAACGACTGGCAGCCGGGTGCCCCAAGCGCCAGGCACGCGAGAGCGAGCAACGCGGTGCCGGTTCCCGGCAGGAATCTGCGTGGCGTCATCATGGCGTAAGAAGCTAGTCGAGCCGGCCGGGGGATGCAATTCAGAAGAGGCCGACCAATGCATGGTGGCAACTCGCCTGCTCGAATAGAATTCCACACATCAGCGTGGCGGCGTGCTCCCTTGATTGCCCCGGCCAGCCTCGGTTGCCGTCGCGCCGAATCCAAGGAGCAGGATCATGAAGCCCAATATCTCGACCGCGGGTCGGATCGCACGGGCCATCACGGGATTGCTGTGTGTAATCCTCGGTATTCTGCCGTGGCTGGTGCACTGGCCTCGAACACCCGCTTACCGGTGGACCGCATGCGTGATCCTCGTGGCGCTCGGATTGTTCCAACTTTTCGAGGCGAAGCGAGGGTGGTGTGTCACACGCGCGTGCGGAATTAAAACGCCGCTCTGACGGCGCATTCACCGTGAACGGCAGACCCCTTGCGAGTGGGATCGCCTGATGCGGCGCACAGGGGGCGGGCTCTCTCGGACTGCGGCGGCCGCAGCCGCGCGGCAGGGCGTGTTCGGCGCGGGTGGAACAGCGATTTCCGGTTCGGTTCGGTGGATGCTGGTGTAGCTTCCAGATAAGGTAATGGTGTTTCTTCCTCCCCTCCTTAACAAGGAGGGGTTGGGGGAGGTTCTTCTCCGTCTGCATGAACCCCCCTCTGCCCCCCCTTAGTAAGGGGGGGAGAAAGCGGAACAACCTTTGTTGAAACGGAACTAGACTCCGCCAGCGGATCTCGCTTGGAGGGTCCGTGATCGGATAGTGCGGGCTGGCTGGCTCTGGCACATTCTCTTCGCCGGGGAAGGGCCGCGCCAAGGGAATCGTCCGGCGAAGTGATCAGGGAGCTTATTCGATGGCGACGGCAAACATCGTACCGGTGGGACCGACTGAGCTTGGGCTGATCGTCGAGCTCTTCAACGGCGTCTTCAGCCCCACTCGGGACGAGGCCTTTTTCCAACGCCGGTTTCAAGGACGTCACAACGTCAGCATCCTCGTGGCGATGCTTGGCGAACGACCCGTGGGGCTCGTGGTCGGTTTCGAGCTCACCCCGACGACCTATTTCAACTGGATATGTGGCGTCCTACCCGAGTTTCGACGTCAGGGCGTCGCCACGCAGTTGATGCGTGGTCAGCAGGCGTGGGCCCAGGATCATCACTACCGCATCATCCGCTTCGAGTGCCAGAACCAGCACCGC
Organism: uncultured Phycisphaerales bacterium; assembly: GCA_965371725.1. Taxonomy (GTDB): domain Bacteria; phylum Planctomycetota; class Phycisphaerae; order UBA1845; family UBA1845; genus CBDUZO01. Next base: position 10,665 of record CBDUZO010000069.1, on the reverse strand, counting down.
CCGATGCTGCACACGGCCATCACGGAGGGGTACGATCTGATCGGGATTCGGTGGGACATTGACGCCGCCCGCAACATGGTCATCTTCGAGAAGGACCTGCGGTAACCGGCGAGTTTCCGCCACTCCGACCCGTCCCGGCAACCGAGAACCCCGCTGTCCGCCCCTCGTCCGCCGGTACCCCCTATCGTCGTTGCCAGTACAGGAACCCGGTCTGGAACGGCTTTCGCCGCAGGCGTCCCGGCGAGGTGGCCGATATTCCTTTCGTGACCGTTGCTGATTCCATACCAGCCGCTTTCGCGTTGCTCCCACGCCTGGACAACGCAGCCGCGGACACAGCCTTGGTCGAGATTCTGCCCGAGCTTCGCGGTCGAGCCCAGGCAACGGCGTTTGACCTGCTGGTCAGGCGGGGAGACGCCGCGAGGCTGGCGCCCGTTCTGGGCCGCTTCGACGCGTTGGATGAATCGCTTCAAACGCTGATCGTCAGTCGCGCTCGCGGTCTGTTCGCCGCGGTGAGAACGGCCATCGGTTCGTCGAAGGTCGAGCAACGCACCGGCGCGATCGAGGTGATTGTCCGCAGTGACACCAGCGAGTTGGCGTATCTGTTGGCGGACGCTCTCCGCGTGCAATGTCCTCGAACCCGTGCACTGGCTGCCGAGGGTCTTCACCGGATGGCTGATCAATGGCTCCTGGGATCGGGGGCCGACGTACTCTCTGCCGACGCGGGACGGACGAGTCACGCCGGGTTTCTCGCCCAGGCCTTGCAGGCGGGCATCATGACGTGGGAAATCCACCATCAACCCAAGGTCCTGGAAGCGGCGGTCTGGATGGCCGGGCACCTCATGCCCGCGATCCGCCTCAAGCTCGATGATCCGAAGACCAAGATCGGGCACATGCTCAACGAGATTCTGACCGTAGCGTCGAGCCCTCGCCTGGCCGGATTCGCCGTCCGCGCGCTGGCCGTTCCCGTGCTGCGGGCGGCGGCGGCGCGCGCGATCGGGGATGCCCGAGACATCACGTTCATCCGGGCCGTCCTTTCACATGGCTGGCTTCTGGCGGACGATGAGATTCGTCGGGGGTGTCGTTGGATTCGCGCCAGCCGGTGGCTTCACCAAGGCATGGAGGAGTTTCTGGGTTTCGATCGACGTGAGGCGGCTGCGGCCCTGCAATTGCTTGATGCAGCCGGTGGCTCACACGAGGCGAGAATCGAACGGTGCAGGGAATTGCTCGACGCCGGAGATCATGACCTTCGCACGGCCGTCCTTTGGCGGCTGTTCGCGGACCCGAGCGAGGCGGCGTCCGATCTGCTGACAACGATAGCCGGTCGGAGTTCGGACGAGCTGGCGAGGCTTGCGATGCGGGAGGTCAAGCGTCGTCGGCCGGATTCCGCTCCGCCGACGCGAGCGGTCGACCTTGATGATGATACGGTACCCGGTTCAGCCGCTCGAAAGGCCTTCGATGAGTTGTGGCAGCGGTTTGACAGGTCGTCACCGCCGGACAGGGCTTCGCTGGTCGAGAGGATCGGCGGCGATCTGTTCAAGCTCCTTCGGGCCAGGCTGTCCGGATCGGCGCCCGCGGATCGGGCTCGAGCAGTACGCGTCGCAAGGGCCGTCGGCGTCGTGAAAGAACTTCAGGAACACATCTTCGGGCTTGCACACGATCCCGATTCCGTCGTGCGCAGTGCGGCGATCAGCGCGCTGGCTGATCTTCCGGGGCCTACGAGTGTCCGGATTCTCCGGGCGGCTGTCGATGACGCGGACCCGCGAGTCCAGGCTGACGCCATCGAAGCTCTTGACAGGCTCGATACGGAGGAGCGGATTCCCGTTACGCAGCCGAAACTCGAGTCCCCGCACAACCGCGTCCGGGCCAACGCCGTCAAATCGCTCCTACGCGTCGAACTCGAGCAGGCGGGCGAAGTGCTCCTGGATATGCTGGAAGATCACTCGAGGGCCCAAAGGTTAAGCGCGCTTTGGGTTGTGCGACGCCTCGAACTGGGAGCGGTCCTTCACAGGATCGCCGAGATGAGCGACAGCGACCCGGATGAGCGTGTCAAAGCACGAGCCGCACGCGTCATGCACGAACTCCTGCAGCGAACCACGCCGGAGCAAGGGGTGGCAGGGGGGCTCGCCGTGGCTGCGGCGAACGGGCGAATGCCGGGAGGTGGATCGTGATGGAACGCGCCCTGGGGCAAAGTGGAAACTTGACGGAGATCCAACGCTCCGTCCGTGACTACTTCAGTGAAGGCGGATCACTCCTGGCGGTTCTCCTCGTGATGGGGCTCGTTGCCATTGTCCTGCTGGCCGCATATTGGCTGACACGGCGGCAGCAGAGGCACGCGGAAAGAAGTGAGCACCTCGACGACCCGGGGCAGCTCTTCGATGATCTGCTCGGGGCTCTGCCGCTCGCTACGCCGCAACGGGAATTCCTCAGTGCCCTGGTACGAGAGGAAAGGCTCGAACAGCCCAGCGTGATACTCCTGAGCCCGGCCAGGTACGACCGTTGCGTCAGCCGCCATCAAGGCCGGGCGGGATCCTCCACCGGCGACGATCAGCTTGTCGAGCAGATCCGCACCGTCCTGTTTCCCAAGGCCTAGGGCCGTTTCAACAATGGTGTTTCTTCCTCCCCTCCTTAACAAGGAGGGGTTGGGGGAGGTTCTTCTCCGTTTGCATGAATCCCCCTCTATCCTCCTTGTACAGACCGGCGACATGGGTGACAGGTGTTCGGAGACATGGGTAACACCTCTGTACGGGCGTTTGGCGCCCTTTCGCAGGCGGCTTCGCCATGCCATGAAAGGGGTGTTCACAGGTGACCGAGCGCGAGACATTCGTCAGGCTGAAGGAGGTGATCCTGCAGGCGTGCCATGCCTCGCGGCGGTCCCGCGCGTGCTCGCGGTGGGGTTCGCATCCTTGCTTGCGCCCACCGCGTAGCTGCGCGAGTCAAGCCGGTGTCAGAGCAAGCTCTGTCCGGCTGTAGCGTCCGGTCGCGTGTTTCGTCCGGATGAAAACCGCCATGTGACGCTACACTTGCCCTGAATGCGTTCTGAGGGCTGGTCGATCAAGCGGACCACGGGTGGTCTTGGAATCAGCCCTCGTGTTCTGTCTGCCGGACTACAAGTCCTCAAGCTCGTCGACGAGCCAGTCCCCGAAGCTGACGTCATTGTCCTGCTCGTTCAGCGAGTCGGCCGCCGCTTCCAACCCCGCCGTCAGCGCCCGAATCTGATCCGAGGAGCAGCTCGAACCGAACACCATGCCGGCGGCACAAACCGCGGCCATGTACCTCCACAAGCTCCGTTCGCCATGATGAAGCTTCATTTGGCTATCCTTTACCTCGCACCATGAATTAACCCATTCTCCTCGCGGTTTTGTTATCGGGCATGGAGCCGAAAGCCCTCCATCCAAATGCCAGCCGATCTTTTCTATTTTTGCACCGGATATGACCGCGGTGGCGGTCTGGGCTGCTCTCAATGCTGGTGGTGCGGGTCCGGTTAACGACTTGACTTGGCGGGCATCTTTCAATAGTCTTTCGATTCGGCCCGAATTTGGCTGGCAGGTTTGGGACCTGCTCGCAGCCCTTGGGGCAAGCCGTGTGGCGCATTGTCGCTGTACTCGGCTGATGGACGTTCCTCTTCGCGGCGGAGCGTTCAAGCCTCGGTTGCGAGACCACCGCCGCGACCCTTTCGCACACTGAGCGGTCGGGTCGGATGGATGACCGCTCGTCTGCTTTTGGACGTGGCTTCCACGAGGCGCGCGGCGAACCCGGTTGATACCCGGTGGTGTAATGGTAGCACACCAGGTTTTGGTCCTGGGAGTTCAGGTTCGAGTCCTGGCCGGGTAGTCGCTTGCGTGTACGGTTTGGCGGCGGCAGGGTTGACGGTTGTTTTTCGCGTGGGCTTGGGACGGGCGTTGAGAGGCTTGCTGTTTTGAGCGAGACGGCTGCGATCATCCTTGCGGCGGGTAAGAGCACCCGCATGAAGAGTGATCTTCCCAAGGTTCTGCACGAGATCTGTGGTCGGCCCATGCTTGGTTACGTGATCAGCGCCTGCCGGCTTACCGGGGTTGACCGGTTGCTCGTCGTTGTAGGGCATGGCAAGGACAAGGTGATCGAACATTTTGCGGCCGATCGGGATATCACGTGGGTCGAGCAGCGCAAGCAAAACGGGACCGGTCACGCGGTTTCCCGTTGCCGGAAGGAGTTGAAGGGTTTTACGGGTAGCGTTGTGGTCATTGCGGGCGACATGCCGCTGGTGCGGCGTGAGGTACTGGCTGAGCTCATCGAGGCGCGAGAGCAGTCGGGTGACGCGCTGTCGCTGGCGACAACTTGGCTGGAGGATCCGACGGGTTACGGCCGGATCATCCGCGACGTGGGTGGCGGTATCGAGGCCATTGTAGAGCACCACGATTGCACGGATGAGCAGCGGGAGATTCACGAGGTAAACCCGAGCTACTACTGCTTTGACGCCGGGTCTATGTTCGATGCACTGGAACAGATCAAGCCCGTTGCCAGCGGTGGCGAGTATTACGTGACCGATACGGTGAAGGTGCTGAATCAGGCGGGGCTTGGGGCGTCGGGCGTCGTGCAGGTGCCGGCCGAGGATGCGACCGGTATCAACTCGCGTTTGGATCTGGCGAGGGTCGGGCGTTTGATGCAGGATCGCATTCAGCTTGGTTTCATGAACGACGGCGTGACGATTATTGATCCGGACAATACGTGGATTGAGGCGGACGTGGCGATCGGCGTTGGTACCACGATCTTCCCGTTCAGTTTCATCGGTGTCGGGGCGACGATGGGTGAACATTGTCGGATCGGTCCATACGCTCACGTGGGCGCGGGCGAGACGTTGGGGGACGCGGCGGTCGTCGGATCGTCGATTCTCTCGGGAGTGGGGAGTTCATGAGCACGACAAGGCAGACCACGGCAGATGCGAATCACGTGGACATGGTTGTCTTCGGCGGGACTCCCAGTTGGGAGCTGGCGGACAAGATCTGCCGCTATTTGAACGTGAAGCGTGGTCGGGCGGTTACCAGCAAGTTTCCGGATGGTGAGACGCTTGTGAAGATCGAGGACGATGTGCGAGGCAAGGATTGCTTCGTTGTTCAGTCGACCTGTCCACCCGTCAACGACAACCTGATGGAGCTGTTGGTCTTCATCGACTCACTTCGTCGGGCAAGTGCAAAGCGCATCACGGCCGTGATTCCCTATTACGGCTATGCCCGTCAGGACCGCAAGTCCGAGGGTCGCACGCCGATCACGGCCAAGCTGGTGGCGAACATGCTGACGGTGTCCGGTGTGGATCGCGTGTTGACGATGAACCTGCACGCGGATCAGATTCAGGGGTTTTTCGACATCCCGCTTGACCACCTGACAGCCGCCCCGGTGCTTTCGAAGCACTTCATCGACCGTGATCTCGGGCGTGCCGTTCTGGTGTCACCCGACGTGGGCAATATCAAGTTTGGGAATGATTTTGCTTTGCGGATCGGCAGTGAGCTGGCGGTCATCCATAAGCGACGGCTTACCGGCGACTCGGCCGTGGCGGTCAGCGTGATTGGAAACGTGAAGAACAAGGACGTGATGATGTTCGACGACATGATCACGACGGCGGGTACGGTGTGTGAGGCGGCGAAGCTCGTGCGGGAGCACGGTGCCGGGCGCATCTACGTGGCCGCCACGCACGGTGTTTTTGCCGGTCCCGCCGTCGAGCGTCTGATGGGGGCGGAGCTCAGTGAGATCGTGGTGACGGACACGATCTCGGTGAAACCGGAAGTCAGGAAGCGGTTGAAGAATCTGACGATCCTGTCGGTGGCGGACCTGATTGGTGAGGCCATCCGGCGGATTCACGAGCACAGATCAGTGAGCGCGCTTTTCTGCTAGGTAGCGTTTGGAGATTGACGACGTGGCGGAGACGATGATTCTGAAGACGGAACCCCGTACGAGGCTCGGGACCAAGGCGTCGCGAGCGTTGCGGGCGCGGGGCAAGCTGCCCGTCGTGATCTACGGGCACGGCGAGCCACCCATCACGGTCTCGCTGGATGAGCACAACGTCGAGGTGGCGTTGTCGCACGGTGTGCGGATCTTCGACGTGGACGTCGGCGGTAAGACGCAGCGATGTCTCATCAAGGAGGTGCAGTACGATCCGTTGAGCTCTGAGCCCATCCACGTGGACCTGGCGCGGGTGGACGTGGACGAGCGCGTGAAGATCACGGTGGGGATCGAGCTTCGCGGCGTGCCAAAAGGTGTCTCGGAAGGTGGCGTGCTGGATCAACATATGGCAGAGATTGTGGTCGAGTGCCTGGTGTCGGAGATCCCCGATACGTTGCACCCGACCGTGACGGACCTGGCGGTCGGCGAGTCGATTCTCGTGGCGGACCTGCCGCTTCCCGACGGCGTTGTGGCCTTGGCGGACGGCGAGGAGCGAGTGGCGACGGTCGCCGCGCTGGCCATCGCCGCAGAGCCCGAGGTCGTGGAAGAGACGGAGGGAGATGTGGCTGAACCCGAACGGATTGGACGTGTCCGCAAGGAGGAAGAGGGCGAGTCCAAGACTTGATGGATCGACGCCGTGAAGCTGATCGTCGGTCTTGGCAACCCGGGAGCGAAATACGCCGGTACGCGGCATAACGCCGGATTTGCCGTCGTGGATGAGTTGGCTTCGCGCTTTGCGATCAGCCTTTCGGCCGAGAAATTTCACGGGTGGTTCGGCACGGGCGCGATTTCCGGGCAGCGCGTGGCGTTGTTCAAGCCGAGCACGTTCATGAACCGTAGCGGACAGGCGGTGTTGGCCGCCGGTCGGTTCTACAAGCTGGAGCTTGCGGACTTGCTGGTGATTGCGGATGACTTGGCGCTGCCGCTCGGTCGGTTGCGGATGCGGATGGCGGGATCATCCGGTAGTCACAAGGGCTTGCAGGATGTGATCGATCGCCTCGGCAGCGAGGATTGGTGCCGGTTGCGGATCGGGATCGGAACGCCGGTCGGTTCGCCTTCGGTGTATGTGCTGTCGAGCTTCGACGAGATGGAGAATGACGTGATGCGGGCGGTGTGGCCTCGGGCCGCCGACGCAGTCGAGTGCTGGGTTGAGCACGGCCCGGACCTGACAATGACGCGATTCAACGGCGATCCGCCGGCGGACTGACACTTGTGTGTGATAACTTGTCCGTGTCCGTGCGGTAATGGTAGGAGATGACACACGTTGAGACAGTATGAAGCCATGTTCCTGTTCGATCCGACGTTCGGGGCCTCGTTGGAGAAATGTGAGGCTGAGATTCGCCGGATGATGGATCGGGCGGAAGCGGAAGTTCTCTTTTGCCGGAAATGGGACGAGCGACGTCTCGCCTACAGGATCAAGGGGCGAAAGCGCGGAGTGTACATACTTGTCTACTTCAAGGCGCCGCCGCACAATATTGCCGGTATCCATCGCGACGCACAACTGTCCGAGGGCACGCTGCGACTGCTGATTCTCGGTGCCGACGGCGTAACGCCGGAGATGATGGAGCGGGCGGCGGCCGTGCCCGGTGCCGAAATGCCGGCACGGGCCACCATCGATCCGGTGCAGGCGAAGGCACAGGAAACGCCCGCGGACACCGAATCGACGGCGGCGGACTCGGCGCCCGAAGCAGTCGGCGAGGCCAAGCCGGAGGTAGACGTGCCCACCGAGACGGCGGTTGCCGAGGAACCGGTAGAGGAACCGGCCGAAGGACCGGTAGAGGAACCGGCAAAGCCACCGATGGAAGAACCGTCCGGGACCGCCGACGCGTCCGACGTCTAGGATCGAGTGACCGTCGCCGCCCGCGACCGTATCAAGGGGCTGTGGTATGGCTAGCTACAATCGTGTTGTGCTGGTAGGGAACTTGACGCGTGACCCGCAGCTTAGCTACACGCCGTCCAACACGGCTGTCTGCAAGTTCGGGATCGCGACCAACCGGACCTTCAAGGATCGGGAGGGGAACTCGCGTGACGAGACCTGCTTCGTCGATTGCACGGTCTTCAGCCGAGCCGCCGAGACCTTCAACCGGTACATGTCGAAAGGTCGGCAGGTCCTGGTGGAGGGGCGGCTTCAGCTTCAGCAGTGGACCACCAAGGACGGCGATAAGCGAAGCAAGCACGAGGTGATTGTCGAGAACTTCACGTTCCTCGGCACCGGAAGAGGGGGTGGTGACGCGGATCGCGGAGCACCGGCCACCGCGGGCGCCGCGGATGCCGCGGATGCCGGTTATGAACCTCCGCCACCGCCGGCCGGCGATGACATCCCGTTCTAACGCGATCCGAGGTGGTGTCCAGGGGCCTGTTGATTGTGGCTGTTCAAAAAAGATTGGGAGCCGGTGCTGCAAAGTGACAGGTTGCCCCACAGAGGCTCGAATGGAGCCAACCCCAAGACGGGCCGGGTTTTGGCCGGGTGACGGGGGTGTGAGTAACGGCGCACTCGCCGAGGCAATTGTGTTTGATATGTGAGCAGGAAGAAACGCGGCGCAGACGCGACGCGTCTGGGATAGGATAGGGCCACCGCATCCGCGGGGCGTGATAAGAGCTGAGAATCGGATCATGAAGCTTCTTCTGTGCAAGAATATCCCGGCACTCGGGATCGTGGGTGATATCGTGGAGGTGTCCGCCGGATACGCGCGGAATTATCTGCTGCCCCGGCGGTTGGCAACCGAACCGACCGATGCGAACGTTCGCGCGCTGGCTGAGGCCCGCAAGCACGCCGAGGTCGACCGCGAGCGGCGGCGGGCCGAGCTCGAAAAGCTGGCTCAGCGAATGAACGAGGTCGAGATCACCGTTAGTGCGAAGGCGAATGAGCAGGGCCATCTGTACGGCTCGGTCAGCGCGAAAGAGATTTCCGCCGCTCTGCTGGATGAAGGCTATCCGATTCAGCCCGACCAGGTTTTGCTCGACGATGCAATCCGACAGTTGGACACCGTGCCCGTCGACGTGAGGCTGGCGGAGGGATTGACCAGCCAGATCAAGGTCTGGGTCGTCCGCGACAGGACCGAGGACGACGACGAGGACGAAGAGGCTCACGAGGAAGCACGGGATCGAACCGGCAGGGAGGCCGGCGAGGATGACGACGGCCCCGGCAACTAGCCCGACCGCGCAAGCGCCGCGCAGCGAGCGCATTCCCCCACAAGACCTCGATGCGGAAATGGCGCTTCTTGGCTCGATGATGATGAGCCGGGACGCTATCGGGGAATTGCTCCCTATCATCGGTCGAAGTGACAGCGCGTGGCTCTACCTGCCAGCCCACCAGAAACTCTTCGAAGTTCTGATCGATCTGTACGACGACCCCGGCAAAGCGGTTGATCTGATCGTCGTGTCCGACGAGCTCCGGCGGCGCGAGCTCCTCGATGACATTGGCGGGCAGGAGTACATGATTCAACTGGCTGAGAGCTTCGCCGACTGGGCGAACGCCGAGCACTACGCCAGGATCGTCCGTGACAAGGGTATGCTGCGCGATCTGATTCGGTGTACGGGTGAGATCAAGGAACAGGCGTACAGTCAACTTGACGAGGCCAAGGAGATCCTCGACGTCGCCGAGCAGAAGATCTTCGCCGTCACGGAGCGGCGCGTCAGCGGTGAAACGGTGGCCATCCGTGAGGCGGTCGAGCGTCTTTACAAACGACTCCAGATCAAAGGCGACGGCGGGCTGACCGGACTGCCCACCGGCTTTCCCAGCCTCGACGAGGACACCAGCGGCTTCCAGGCGGGCGATCTGATCATCGTGGCCGGGCGGCCTTCCATGGGCAAGACCGCGCTCGGTCTTGCCATGGCCCAGCATGCCGCTCTGGTTGAGCGCCGTCCCGTTGTGTTCTTCTCGATGGAGATGAGCAGCGACCAGGTGGCCCAGCGGTTGGCGTGCTCCTACGCGGCCGTCGAATCACAGAAGCTTCGCCACCACAGGTTGTCCGAGGAGGAAACCCGGCGTGTGCTCGACGCATGCCACGTCTTTGAGGGAGCGCCGCTCTTTATCGACGACACACCCGCTATGACAGCCATGGAGCTTCGCTCAAAAGCTCGCCGCCTCAAGCAGCGGCACGACATCCAGGCGGTTTATGTCGACTACCTTCAGCTCATGCACACGCCCAAGGTGGAGAATCGACAGGTCGAGATCGCCACGATCAGCCGCAATCTCAAGAGCCTCGGGCGCGAGCTCAACATTCCCGTCATCGCCATGGCCCAGCTCAACCGCATGCCCGAGGGTCGGCAGGACAAGAGGCCCCTCATGAGCGACCTGCGGGAATCCGGGGCCATCGAGCAGGATGCCGACGTGGTCCTGCTGCTGCACCGCGAGGAGTACTACAAGCCGGAAGACGAGGAACACAAGGGAAAGGCCGATCTGATCATCGCCAAGCAGCGAAACGGCCCGGTTGGAAGCCTCAAACTCCAATTCGCCAAGAAGTTCACGCGGTTCGCGCCACTTGCGAGAATGGAGGGTGAGGAAACGCCGTTGCGTTACGTCGACGAGCAGGCCGCCGACGTGCCATTCTAGTGCCGCTTCCAGAAAGGTAATGGCGTTTCTTCCGCCCCTCCTTGACAAGGAGGGGCTGGGGGAGGTTCTTCTGTGCCTGCATGGACCCCCCTCAATCCCCCCTTGGTAAGGGGGGAAGAAAGCGGAACAACCTTTGTTGAAACGGCACTAGTGCTTTGTCACAGCTAAGCATTCGGGTTATCCTGCCTTCTTGTTCT
>CBDUZO010000068.1:0-22441 GCA_965371725.1 uncultured Phycisphaerales bacterium | reverse complement strand
TGGGCCATGCCCGCCCTACAATCCTCGAACAACCGCCCGTCCCCCACCCTTCGCTTCGCGAAGAATGGGGCACCCGGCAGAACCTTGTCGATTCTCGCCGCAGGCGATGACGGCTTGACGAACAGTTATCGGTCTTCCGCGCCGTGGCTGAGTCGGAGACGCGGCAGCACGCCGGGACCGTGACCAATCTATCGCAAGGGGCCCGCGCCAACGTCCGAAAAACAAGTGTGGAGCCGATGGAGGCCGATGATCGTGTCCGGCCCAATGCGCCCGGCGTATGCCGTGGTGTCATGGCTCGGAGTCTGCCTGGTTCTAGATGAGCACTGCCACGCTTAGCCCTACGTCACAAGAGCGGGCCCTTCGCGCGAAGGACCACGGCGCCGCCGCGCGCGGCACGGCCGATCGCTCCTGCACGCGCCGCGTGTTGATGATCTGTCAGGCCTTCCCGCCCAGCGGCGGACCGGGCGTCCAACGCAGCGCCAAGTTCGCCAAATACCTGCCCGAATTCGGCTGGAAACCGGTCGTGTGGTCAGCCGACGACATCGCCCAGCTTCCACACGACACGAGCCTGCTGGCTGACCTTCCTGATGACCTCGTCCACTACGCTCGCGGCGCGGTCAGCTACGTGACGGCGCATCGCGGGATCATGCGCGGGCTTCAGCGGTTGGGGCTGATGAGACTGTTGGGAGAGAGGTCGAACCGGGCGATCGATTGGCGCATCATGCGTCTGTTGCACGGCACCTGGTCCTGCATGTTTCCCGACGACACGATTCTATGGGCTGCCCGCAGTATCCTCCCACTCTTGCGTGTGATTCGTCGCGAGAACATCGACGCAATCTTCTCGACCTACAGCCCCGTCTCGAGCCACTGGCTTGGCATGACGCTCCAGCGCAGGACGGGACTGCCGTGGGTGGCCGATTTTCGTGACCTGTGGACCGATGACTACCGCTACCGAGCGGGGCGGGCCATTCGGTCTCGGCTCGATCGGCGTCTTGAGACCTCGTTTCTCCGACGGGCCGATGCCGTCACCGCGGTCACACCGGGACAAACCGAGGTGCTCGCGCGTCGCGTTCCCGACCAAGCTGATAAGTTCTTTACGGTGAGCAATGGTGTCGACACCGACGACTTCGACCGATTGGATCGGGCGGCTGTTTATCAGCGGCTGCACGGTCCGGCGAACCGGTTCGTGCTCAGTCTCGTGGGTTCGTTCGACTCAGGGCGTGTGGCGGAGGGAATGATCAAGGGTCTCGGGCGGTTTGCACGGAGTCTTGGCACTGCAAGGAGGCTCTTCGAGTTCCGCGTGGTGGGAATGATGTCCGGCGCCATGCATGAGCGGCTCGTGAAGGCCGGGATCGACGTAGTGGCGACCGGTTATCTACCCCACGATCTGGCTGTCCGGCATATGGTTGGTTCCGATGCACTCGTGCTGTCGGCCCCATCGGGTCCCAATGCGGATACTTTCATGACGGGTAAGGTGTTCGAGTACCTCGCGGCCGGGCGCCCGATTCTGGTGGTCGGCCCGCGAGACGGCGCGGTACAGCGGTTGGTGACGCAGTGCGATGCCGGTCGATGTGTCCTTCCTGAAGCGGATGCGGTTTGCACGGTCTTGACCGATCTGTGGCGGCAATGGGAGATGGGAACCCCATCCGCCGGATGCGCGCCGCAGCGGTTGAAACCGTTCACCAGAAGGCAAGTGACAGCCGAGCTGGCGGACGTGCTGACCGGGGTTCTGACAGCGAAGACGCGTTATCGTCGGCCGGCACGATCAAGCACCGCCCACGCGTGACCGATATGGAAAGGTGACTTTATCGGCCCCGCCAACGGGGTGGAGAAACCGACTCCAAGACCCGCCGGTACCGGATGGTGACGTGGATGCACACACAACCCGAGCCGACATGCCGAATCTATGACCACGTGCAGTTGCCCGATGATGCGGTCTTGGAGGACTTCGTCATCCTGGGCAAGCCGTGCGATACGCTTCCGCCCAACGCATGGCAGACCGGCATCGGGCGTGGGGCTTTGATTCGCTCTCACAGCGTTGTCTACGCCGGCACGATCATCGGCCCGGGTTTTCAATGTGGACATCATGTCACAATCCGTGAGGCCACCCGCATCGGTGCAAACGTCAGCATCGGTACGGGCTGCGTCATCGAACACCATGTAATCATCGAGGATGGCGTCCGCCTGCACAGCAACGTCTTTGTACCGGAATTCAGCACGTTACGGACGGGGTGCTGGTTGGGGCCTCACGTGGTGCTGACCAACGCGAAGTATCCGCGGTCGGCGAACGTGAAGGCGGAACTGATCGGCCCGACGATTATGCCCGGCGCGAAAATCGGAGCGAACTCCACAATCCTGCCCGGCGTCATCATCGGTGAAGACGCCCTGGTCGGAGCCGGTAGTGTCGTGTTGTCCGACGTGGAGGCTCGCACGGTCGTGGTCGGCAATCCGGCCCGCACGATCAACACCATAGACGCCCTGCCGTACGAGAAGGAATACTCTTCAAAACGTGACACACGGGCAGTCTCCAACCTGGCTCGGTGCGACCGCACTTGTCCTGTCGGCGCTTCGCCACCGTCCACGGTGGAGCCGATTGATACGGTGTTGGGCAAGCCGCAGGAAACAAAGGGAACACTATGAACACCTTGACGAACGGACCGGTTACCGGCCGGATACCACTGGCCGACCTGAAGGGACAACATGAGTCCATCCGTGAGGAGTTAAGCGCGGCCATAGAGGAGGTCGTGTCGTCCTGCGGGTTTGTGGGCGGCCCGGTTGTGCGCGCCTTCGCGAAGGAGTTTGCCACCTATTGCGGCGTGAAACGCGCCGTTCCCTGCAGCAACGGTACCGAAGCGTTGCGCCTGGCGCTGGTGGGCGTCTTGGGGCAGGGTGATGGTTCCGCCGAGGTCATAAGCGTGTCACACACCTTTGCCGCCACGACGGAGGCGATTGTGGCAGCCGGCTATAAACCCGTGCTGGTGGACGTGTCGCCGGACACCCATCTGATGGACTTGGACCTGGTGGAGGCGGCGCGCACGGAACGCACGGTCGCAGTTGTACCGGTGCATCTGTACGGGCAGATGGTGGATATGCCTCGCCTGCGGGCCTGGGCGGATCGGATGGGGCTACCGATCGTCGAGGACGCCGCTCAGGCACACGGCGCACGTTTCGAGGGAAGCGGGCCCGGACAAATCGGGACAGCCGCATCCTTCAGCTTCTACCCCGGCAAGAACCTCGGCGCATTGGGCGACGCCGGCGCGGTCATCACCAACGATGATGCGGTGGCGGATCGGATCGCTCAATTGGTCGATCACGGCCGAACAGACAAATACACCCACGCCATCATTGGGGGGAACGCTCGCATGGATGGGCTCCAGGCGGCGGCGCTACGGGTCAAGCTGCACCACCTTGACGCTTGGAACGATGCACGCCGGAAGGTGGCGGGGTGGTATGACGAACTACTGGCCGACCATCCGAACTGCCGACAGCCCGTCGTAGCGCGGGGTGCGTTCCACGTGTATCACCAGTATGTCGTGCAGGTGGAGCACCGATCCGACGTGCAGGCGGGGCTGGCTGAGGAAGGCATCGCGACGGGCATCCACTATCCCATTCCCGTCCATGAGCAACCGGCGTTTGCCGATCTGGGGCTTGCTCCGGAGGACCTGCCGGCGACCCATGCCCTGTGCCGGCGCATCCTGTCGCTGCCGATCCATCCCGGGCTCAGCCAAGACGACGCGGCGCGCGTGGCCGGGGAATTGGGGCGTCTCGCCAAACCGCTGACGCCGGCCGTGGTGTAGATAGCCGACGCATTTCGCGCGTCGCTCACGCTGCTTCTGACCCCGCAGCTCCCGCTCGCTGTGCCGACCCCGGCGAGCTGCGCATAGCACCAGTCACGAGATCGGATCAGACCTCAAAACCACCCCCAAGGGGAATCGAACCCCTGTTGGATAACTCGCAAGTACCGTCGGACACAGGACTTACGTCAAGCGTCGAAAGTGTCTTGGCGCTGCGCTTGGCGCGTTTGGCGCAGGATGAGCCCGATCTGGCAGCGATCGTGGCCGCTTGGCCCGATCTACCGGAAGCGATCCGCGCGGGCATCGTTGCGATGGTCAAAGCGACGTGTTGTGAGTAGCGAATCGAAACTGCCAGCGTGTCCATCGAGCATTGCTGAACGGGATGAGCTAGCTTCCGCCTACGTGCCTTCGTCCCCTCGCGCGTGCGCGCATGCGGTGTGCCTCGACCCTTCAGAATCGTTCTGACTCCTCTGTGTCGCTTTCGAGGGTACGGAGGGCGTCCGAGCCCTTTGCGTCCCGTGGCGCTCGCCTACGGACCCGTTAGGGGCGTGTACGGGGCGGCTCGCGGATGTCTGCGCCGTGTTCTACCTCTTCAGAATCCTCGCCACAGCCTGATGCGTCCAGCAATTCGACTTGCCGGTCTTCGTGGGGATGCCCCGCTCGGTCAGCGCGGCTGCGATCTGCTTGAGGGTCCTGCCGTTTGACCGCATGGTGCGGATGTCCGCAATCACCGTCTGCTCGGACTCGTTCGGGACGAGCATTACGCCGTCGTCCGCCAGGTCGTGGCCGAAGGGGACGGTCCCGGTTCGCTGCCCGTTTGCCCGTTTGACCGCCATTGCCGACTTGGTCCGCTCACGCGTTAGGTTCCTCTCCATCTCGACCGCACCGGCCAGGACGACCAGCATGAACCGACCGGCAGCGCTTGTCGTGTCGATTGCGTTGCCACCAAGGTCCACCACGTGCAGCGCCACACCGGCCTTGTCCCACCGCTCGACCGTGCTGAGGCAATCGCCAGCGTTACGGAACATCCGGTCCAGTTTGAGCATGACCACGGCGTTGGCTTCACGGTCCTTAATCGCCTTGAGGAGTCGCTGTCCGCCTTCCCTCGACGCCAACGGCTTACCGCCGGATACACCGGCGTCGGTGATAATCTCGATGAGCTTCGAGTCCTTGAGCGTGCAGTAGGCTCGGACACGTTCGGCTTGGACATCCAACCCAAGTCCGCTGTCGGCTTGCTCATGCGTCGAACATCGGATGTATGCGATGGTCTTCATGGTCTGCCCCTATGCGGCTGTCCTGGCAGCCTTACCCTTGAACCGACGGAGTGTGTCCGGAAGTTGGTCGATGCACGCGCGGATATTGTTGCCACCGACGTCCGTGTACTTGCCCTGCACGTAGGACAGGAACCGGAACCCGTCCGGGACGGACAGACCGGCATCCTGCGCGACACGCTCCAGGTGGTCGGCGATTGCCTGTGCGCTTGGCTTGCGGAACCGGAAGCGACGCCAGCGACTGAACAGTCCGTCGACGTCGTCCGCCCAGTCGATCGAGGTAGTGGTGCCGATGAAAATCACGTGCTCTGGCAGTTCTTCCAAGATGCCAAGCAGCATCCGTTGACAGTCTCGGTTCAAATGCTGAATCTCATCGATGATGAAGCAGCGACGCGCGTTCCCACCCCACCCGAAAACCATCATTCGGCCCGCCAGTTCCCGAAGATCGGCGACCGTGCAAGCTCGGCTATCCACGCGCTCGATGGCGAAGTCGGAGCAGCCGAGCGCCAAGCCTGTTACGTAGGCCGCGCTGGTCTTGCCGCAACCGGCGATTCCGTCGGACTCAAACAGCCAGCGCTCACCGCAACCCTCGAAGAGCCAATCGTCGGCACACGCTTCGCGTATCTCGTCGACGACCGGCTGGCCGATGAAGTCGTCCCACGTCTTGGGTCGGTATCGTTCGCTTAACATCATGCACCGCCTTTCGATTCTCGGTGGAGGGTGGTCAAGATGTGGCTTTGTACGTGAGACCAGAACGCGCCGATCTTGAACGGGTCCGTTCCGCCGGCAAGGTCGGCCGCAACCTGCAGGGGCGCCGGGAACTGCAGGCAGTACCCAGCCTCTTCACGAGCATTCGGAACCGAATACGGATTCGGTGCTTTGTTGAAGTCGTCCCGGTATGCGAGGTACTCTGCGATTAGGCTCGCTCGCTCGATTGTTTGCTCGCTCATCATGCCACCGCCTTCCGGGTCTTGAGGGATTCAAGATCGTCGATGATGTCGCGCGCCGTCCTGCTGATTCGTTCCAAGCTCGCCCGAAGTGCTTTGGCGTCACCGTCCCAAAGCGCGATATACCGACTCGATCGGACTTCCGTTTCAAGGCTGAAGTGTCGGCAGACCACGTAGGCGACCGACTCGGCTTCAAGCTCAGCCACGTTGCGTGTCAACCCTTCCGGACGACTGGCCTTGTGCAGTGTTTCGTGTGCAAGCTCGTGTGCGAGGGTTTTGGCTTGCTGTCCCGTCGCGTGTCCGTCGTCAACCTCGATACTCCCACCCTTGGACACACCGAACGCGCCGGACTCGATCGGCTGGAACGACACGGCGATACCGCGCTTGCCGGCGACTTGCTGAAGATCGGCGAGCAGTCGATCGGCTGCCACGTCAACGGTCGGCACGTCCACGTCCGGAAGCTCCTTCCCGTCCGTTTGACCGACGTCGAACACGTGGACCGCACGGAAGTAGACTCCCTCGCGCTCGTCCGTCTCACCGCTATCGCGCTCGACTTCCCGCTTGAACGGGCAAGGCGCGAAGATCGTGATTCCACGCTCGCCTTTGCAGACTTGGCGGCCGAGACTCTGCCACGTTCTGTAGCCCGCCACGTGGGTCGCGTCCGGTCGCTGGCTGAGAATCAGTAGCGAATTGTGCCAGGAATAGCGGTGAAAACGCGCCTGAACGTCCAGGTAAGCCTTGAACGTCTCGGACGCTCGCACGGCATCGACTGCTTTGGCGAGCGTGTCGAGACTCCGGTCAACCGTCTCCCTCAACTGTTTTGCTTTGTCTCTTGCGGATTGTCGTGGTAGACTTGGCATGTCAATCACTCCTGGTTAGTGGTTGGCCACGCTCCCGGTAGGTTGCACTACGCGGGAGCACTTATCATCAACGCCACACCAAGTATGACACGTCGTGGCACTTTGTCAAGTGGAAAATTCTACAACGGGTGGGTTGTGGAAGAATCGCGCGTCTTATGCTCGTAACGCGGGTGCGTGTTTTGCTCTATGTTTCCCGTTGCTTTGCGATAGGTTTGCGGTAGGTTTGGCGAGTGTCGGAAGTGTCACAGGGTTGACGCTCACGGACAGCCGACACACGCGCATGGCGCAGAAAAACGCGGACTCCGTCGGAAAAGTTGAACCGACCCCCCCCATCGCGCGAGACGCATGTAAATAGCGTCCCCGCCGACACACCGTTTTTCAGTGTAACGATTGCGGACATGGGCGCACATCAAGGGCGGTTTCCTGCCGCGTGCATGGCGGGCCGCGTTGCGATCAGAGCCTGCAAGTGATAGCCTGGGTCTACTTTCAACCGTCTCGCGTTTGTTCTCGGGAAGGATGCATCATGCGACGACTCGGCGTCTTGATTCTGGTGTTCGCGTTCACCAGTCGGGCTCTCGCAGATGGAACCGTCGATCTCACCGACTACACGAAGTTCCATGAGTGCATGGCGGAGCCGGAGGGGGGCTCGGATGTTGATTGCGGCGTGTTTGACATCGACGACGATGATGACGTGGACCTATCCGATTTCACTTGGTTCCAAGGAGCCTTCTTGCCGCCGCCGAATATGGTCTTCATCCCCGGCGGCGAGTTCCAGATGGGCGATAGCTTCAACGAGGGCAGTTCCAACGAACTGCCGGTGCACGACGTGTATCTGAGTGCGTACTATATAGACGCGCACGAGGTAACCAACGAGCAGTACGCGGCCGCCTTGAACTTGGCCTGGGCTCAGGGCGGACTGATCGACCTGACCGGCGGCGTGGTCTACCAGGCCGGGAGCGGGACCAGCTACCCGTATTGCGATACCTGGAGCGCCGATGACGACAGCCGCATCCACTGGGACGGCGTGATGTTCACTGTCATCACAGGCAAGGAAGACCATCCGATGGTGGAGGTAAGCTGGTACGGTGCGGTGGCCTTCTGCAACTGGCGCAGCGCGATGGAGGGCAAGCCTCTGTGCTACGACCTGTCGACCTGGACCTGCAACTTCGGGGTGGCTGGATACCGCCTGCCGACGGAAGCGGAGTGGGAGAAGGCAGCCGTCTGGGACCCGGATCAGCAGCGCCACTTCCGCTTCGGCGAGCACACCGACGGTTGCGGGTACAACTGCCTCGACGGCCAGCGGGCCAACTACGGGAGTAGCGGCGATCCATACGAGACCGACGATTCCCCGTGGACGACGCCGGTCGGATACTACGACGGCAGCAATCATGGCGGCTATCAGACACAGAACGCCCAGAGCTACTACGGCTGCTACGACATGAGCGGAAACGTCTTGGAGTGGTGCAACGACTGGTATAGTTCAAGCTATTACAGTGATCCGGAGGCGACGCAGCCCAATCCTGACGGGCCTGGTACTGGCTCCTACCGTGTTCTGCGCGGCGGCTATTGGGGCGACAGTCCGTACAACTGCCGCTCGGCGTATCGCGCCATCTACTCGCCCGGCAGCCGCATCTACAGCCTCGGGTTCCGTTGTGCGGTGGGGGTTCCGTAACCCGTTGCAATCACAGCCTGACATGTAGTAGACTGGAACCACGTCAATCGTCTCGTGTTTCCGTCGTCTCTTGTGGAGGTTCTGCCATGTCGCGTCTCGGTGTTCTGGTGTCGGTTGCGGTGATTGCTATGTCGGCGGTCATGCTCTCTGGACGTGCCACGGGGCAACAAACGAACACGCTTGAAGGTCGTATTCGGTTGCTGGAATCAGTAGTGCGGGCACTGGATGCACGCATCGCCGTGCTTGAACGAAGCCAAAAGCCAGGAAGCCCGGTGTCGTTTTCGAAGGCTGTGTGGCGGAATCTGCGTCGTGGGCTGACTGCAGATCAAGTGGAATCTCTACTGGGGGAGCCCGTGAAAGTCGAGGCGCATATAGTGACGACCTACTGGTGCTATTCCAAATCCGGGATACTTGGTCCACGTGTCCTCTTCGACAGCCACACGATGTTAGTCAGCGGCTGGACTGAGCCAGACTAACTTCGGTCCGGCTAGCCGTTGAATCGTCCCGGTCCGCTTGATACGGTGGACCACGTCAATCGTCTCGCGTTCCCGTCGTCTCTTGTGGAGGGAGTTTGCCATGTCACGGTTCGGCGTTTTCTTGTTGTCGATTGCGGTTGTGTTGGTTGGTGGGCAGGTTGCGTGGGGGGCCTTCGGGCACGCAGTCATCATGGAAGGGACCATTGAGACGGCGGAGCCGCTGGAGTTCTATCGCACGACGGTCGGATATGATTTCCCCACTGCGGTTTGGGTTGCCACGATCACACCCGCGGAGGGCGATACGGCTTTGGAAGTGCGCGATCTTCTTATACCAACCCACGGGGTCACCTCGCCGGTGCAGATGAGGCGGGCCTTTTTTGGTGAACGGTGCGCAGCTTTGTTGGGAGAACAAACCTATTGGCATTTCTGGTTGGTGTCGGGAACGGATGACCCCGTGTGCCTTGAACCTGGCGTGCCTACTGAAGTCAATGGCCTTGTGTTCACGGACTGGCTGACAGCAGAATGGGGATACCCGCCCTCACCAGACGAGGCGCGTACCATCCCCGCCGTGTCTGGCTTCGGCCTGGCGGTCATGGTCGTGGCGTTGGGTTGTGTTGGTGGCGCTGTGTTCGGCAGGCGGAAGCGACACGCGGCGTAGGCTACCCGACGATCCTCCAGACCGCCCACCCGATGAGCAGGAGCACGCCGACGATGGCGGCCAGGATGATCCGGTCGATGATCCATCGTGGGGGCACGGCTACTCCATCACCGAGGCGGTCACACCAGTGAGGCACGCACCGCCGACGATCATAAACAGGAGGAACGCGATCACAGCCAAGAGCCCGATGATGATGATCGTTCCGCACCCAAGACCGGCTTTCTTGTCACCGCTGCCACCGCCCTTGAACACGAGCAGGACCACCAACCCGAAGGCTATGACAAGCGTCACATAGAACGACACGGCTATCGCCACGCTCAGCACGGTCGGATACGGAGACGTCTATCCCGTTACTATCATGGGTCGCGTCTTCACCGGCGTCATCCTGATACTCGGGCTCAGCGTTCTGTCTATTCCCTCCGGTCTGATTGCGTCAGCGCTCGTGAAGCAATCTCGCAAGAACAACAGCGACGAGGACTGACTTCGCCTACCCTCCTCGCAGTGCCATCCATTGACACAAGCCCTGTTTTCTGATATCGTTCCCGTGAGGCGTTTGTCAGATGTTCGCGCAACGGAAAGGCAGGGACGCCATGCCCGGTACACCGAAGAAACAGGCTCGGCGAGTAACAGAGTTGGAGCGGCGGGCGGTCAACCTCGTCGAGGACTTGCTTGGCCGGATGCCGCGGCAAGCCTATGACGCACTCATCAACCGCTTTGGCGAATTGGACGACACGATCACCGCGTCATGGTGCGAAGCGGTCAAGGCGGCGATCACTGCGAACCTGAGAATAGGCGAACTGTCGCATCAACTTCGCAGGGTGAGCGGAGCAGAAGGATCGTCGGTCAGTGCGGCATTCTGGGACAGCCGTGAGGATAGCACGTTGCTGCTCCCTGACGACGCTCTCGATCATCTTGAGGATGGCGAGTTTGAGCCCGAGCCTATCGTTCGCGTGCTCACTCCGGACATGCCGTTCTAGGTTGTGCGGCCGGTCCAAAGCGCCCTTTCGTGGCTGGTCGTAAGCGCCCCCCGGCAGATTGGGCCTGCCGGGAATGCAACCACAGGTGGCGGAGGGACGAACAACTGCAGTTCGCGAGTCCGTTCAGCCACTTCCGTGCTTTTCCAATACGCCGGCGATGTCGGCAGGGTCGAACGACACATCCCAAGTCCACCACCCAAACCCGCCATGCCCATTGACGGCCTTGACCCACTCGGCAAGGAATTCACGCTTGGTCTTGTTCTGCTGTGTGTCCTGACCCTTGACCTCAAGCACGAGCATCTTGCCCGTGGCAAGTCGGATCAGGAAGTCGGGGCGGTACTTCTTCACGACGCCCTTGTAGACATACATGATCTCGAAGCCGAGGTGGTCGTTCTTCACCCACGCCGCGACGAGCTTCTTGTTCCGCTCCATCTCGAACGCCTCGGTGGCTTCCCAAGTGCTGTCGTAGACGCAGTGACTAATATGCGACCGCTGCGTCACCTCGCACGGTTTCCCCGTATACCACGGGCGCACATCCCCCGTACAGCGGATGGGATGCTCACTGTCGAAGACAGGCTCCAGCGCCTTGGTGTTCTCGAACCGGATCGCCTCCCAAATGTGCTGGACGACCTTCGTCATGCTGAGGGTGATGATGATCCGGCGGCGCACATCGTCCTGGTTGAACAGCGGCGGCATGATGACGATCCGATCCGACTGGATGACCTTCTCGACCAGTCCGAACAATTGCGCTAGCAGGTACTCCTTGTTGCCCTTCCATCCCGGTTTCATTTGGTCGTAGATATCCCGTGCGGTCTCGAAGATGACCTTCTGCAGCCGGAATTTTCGACCGAGCGATTCCAGGTCGATCTCGGACAGCCGGGTGATGTCCGGCTTACCGTCCACGACCGGGGCCAGCTCCGCCACGGTGGCAATGTCCGCCGTGTTGATCTCCAGCGGCTTGACCTTATCGAGATCGAGATGCAACCTTGGGCGGTACACATGGTCGATGCGGATGATATTCGGCCAAGAAATCTCGAAGTCCACCTTCTCCGCAAGCGGCTCGATCTTGGTCTTGGGCGGCGGCGGCGGCGGCGGTGGCCCGTCGCCACCTTCGTGCGGTAGGAAGGTGAACGGGATGCCGAAGATGTTGACATACTCCGACTCGAACAGCCCGGTGTCGGCGTTGACCTCGTAGGATGTCCGCCGCAACCCACGACCGACGACCTGTTCACACAGGAGCTGGCTCGAAAAAGCACGCAGGCCCATGATGTGGGTCACAGTCTTGGCATCCCAACCCTCGGACAACATCCCGACTGAGATCACATTCTGGATCGCCGCGCCGGGCTTGCCCGGTTGCCCGACCGTATCAACCTTCTGACGCAGAAGCTCGGCTTGC
Organism: uncultured Phycisphaerales bacterium; assembly: GCA_965371725.1. Taxonomy (GTDB): domain Bacteria; phylum Planctomycetota; class Phycisphaerae; order UBA1845; family UBA1845; genus CBDUZO01. The sequence goes on along the minus strand of CBDUZO010000068.1, from coordinate 10,390 downwards.
TGCTGCTTGGTCAGCTTTTTCTTCCCCTTGCCGTTGTCGTTCCCGTCATCATCGTCGTCGCCCTTACCGCCGTTGTGGGCGAGGGCCACTGCCTCTTCCTGCGACTCGGCTGCTTCCAAGACCTTCGAGTCGATGTGCAGCGTCCGTTCGGGGTTGGCGAGTTCGTCGATTCTGATCTTGCCGTGGTCGAATGCGTACTTGATCCGCGCCGCCGTGTGGGTCTGGTTTGCTACGGTAATGATAACGGGCGGAACCGTATGCCCCGCGTCGCGCCAATCCTTCAAGGTCTCCAGCCAATCCTTGCCGAGTAGGACATATGCGTTGGTCACCAAATCCGGCAGGGGCGTATGTTCTTCGGCCTTCTGGCCCAGATCATCCTTCACCTCGTCGTCCATGTAGATGTGGTACAGGCGAGACTTGTAATCGCTCGTCATCTTGCCATCATCACGGACGACCACGCGCGGCGTCTTCACCAGCCCCGCCTCGATGGCATCGTTCAACCCGAAGTCGCTGACGATCCAGCCAAACAGGGCTTCCTCGTCCGCCTTCTTGCCCGACGGCGCGAACGGCGTCGCCGAGAAGTCGAAGCAGCTCAGGATGCCACGCGCCTTGTGAATCCGATCCAGCCCACCGACCCACTTGGTCGCCTCTTCGATGTCGGCCTTGGCGACGCCCGCGACCTTCGACTCCGCCGGAACGCGCCAGGCATGATGCGCCTCGTCGTTGATGACGATCATGTTGCGTGCGCCGGCCATCTCGCCCAACACCTCGCGCACATACGCCTCGTCGCTCTTGGCTCCGCGCTTGTCCACGCCTTTTTTCTTGGCGATTTTTTCGTCGGTCTCCCAATTCAGCACATGCCAATTGCGAACGCGGATGTTCCCCTGCCGGAGCTTCTCGGCCATCCCTGCCGGGACGATGTTGAATTCGTCGTAGTAGTCGCCGTTGGGGTTGTCCGGGATGAGGACTTGCAGCCTGTTGCGCACCGTCAGCCCCGGTGCGACGATAAAGACACTTTTGCTATATCGCTTGTCCTGCGGGTAGGTCACCTTGTTCAAGACCTGCCACGCGATCAGCATGGCCATCACAATCGTCTTGCCCGATCCGGTAGCCATCTTGGCGCAAACGCGCGTGAAGTCGCCGCCGTCACTGGGAATGTCGATGCCCTGACGCTCGGCCGGCGACGCCTCGGTCAACCAGATCAGCGTCTCGATGGCCTCAAGCTGGCAGAAGAAGAACCGTCGATCCTTCCGCTCTTCCGGGTCTCGCCAGTGTTCCAGCAGCCGCTTGGTGATTCCTGAGACGCCTGCGTACCCGGCCTCGCGCCATGCGTCCACGCGCGGGCGAATCTGGTTGACCAGCGGCAGCTCGACGAACACGCCGGGGTCGTCGAACGCCTTGGAGCCGGGCGTCGCCACGATGTACCCCGCCGGACGCCGCCCGTCCTTACGCTCAAACATCCGCACTTCCCGGTCGTAACTCCAATACGTCGATGGCTCCACATACGGGGAGTTGATGATAAGCTGGTCGATCTGGAATTTGCGTTTGGGCATAACCTGTAGATGCTCTTTTGTCAGCTCAGCGCCAATTCGCGGGTCGTCGCAACACATAGCCGTCTGGTTTCTTCACTTCATCCGGAAATTGGCTAAGCGCGAGTTTTCGACGGCCAATGGGAAACGACGCGCTCGCCGCTCGTTCCAGCTCGACAGATCGTCTTGACGGCGGGAACGCCACGACGATGCGCTTCGTGGGGAACATACGCTGCACGGCCAGCGTCGGCGGGACGAGATCGCTATCGGCGGACACCAGCAACGCCGCGTCGAAGCGATCCTCGAAGGCGTCGGTCAGCATCTCGGTGGCAATCTGCACATCGGTCATCTTCTCTTCGTGCGTTCGCCAAGACGCGCTGCACGCTCGGCACCTGATGGTCTTGCCAAGAAAATGGCCCTCGTACCGCTCGAAGTCCGCCAGCGTGTCCAGCGCCTCCAGGAAGTCCGACTGCCGCTTCCGCTCGGCGTTCAGGTACTTGGCACGATCAGGCGGGTCGCCCGCCCAAGCCCCGGAGATCCGTGAAGTAAAATACTTCGTGAAGACAAGATGCTGCCCCGTTTTGAGCAGGTTCTCCGCCAATGCTCGCAGGTTCAACCAGTAGTACCGCCGGAGCTTGCTGTCCCGCAGGCCAAAGTACAGGTTGAACCCGTCAATATAGGCGATAACACGCTCGGGGGGCGTGATTGTCATGACATTCGTCCCTCAAGGGGCTTGACAATTCGCCCGATATGTGGTAAGCTTCCTGCAAATGGATACCCCCCCGGAGATAGCATCTCCGGGCCGACGCTCCCGAAAGGGAGCGTTTCTTTTGCGCTCGCGGTCTCGCGTCCAGCCCCGAACACCGTCAACCTACCTCCACAATCTTCAAACTCTCGATGCCCCGGTCGCAGCTCCAGCAGCTCGACGGCTCCTCGTACGGGGAGTTGATGATGAGCTGGTCGATCTGGAATCTGCGCTTAGCCATCCGAGGTAGACTCCTCGGCGGAGCGTTCTCCGCTCTCGGCTATACGCTTCTTGAGATTCTCAATCATCGCGGGCAACCCATAGACATACTCAAGCAGGTAGTCGAGCAGGTCCAGCATCGCACACGCCATTTCTCGATCCGGTTCCTTATCAAGATCGAAATGCGCGCCGATGTTCCCACCCTCACGGATCAAATCGGATAGGGTCACGAGTGGTTTGCCCAAGTCATCGGATTTGCTCAGCGACTTGATTCGCGCGGCAAGTGTCTCCGACGACTCAGCCAAAAGCATCTCCTTCACAAGCCCTTCAAGTGTGCGGCGCGTACAAGTTGCGGTCGCACTCCAGACACCTGCATTGAACACTCCAACGGTCTCAAGATACGCTCGACGAATCCGGTCTGGGATTGCCGTGTTCCCTTTGATCGGCTCACGATGCGCCTCCGGCGGCGGGAAGATCGTCAAGCATGAGCATGTTTGTTTGCTGCTATCGTTTGCTGGACCGGGATTGATCGCCCAGATGTATGCGCTCTCGCGGCAACCCGGACACCGGGCGGTACTCGCCATCGTCTTCCTATGCTGGTCGTATCCGTGTGCGACCGGGGCAAAGTTCACGAGTTTGGCGCAGAAAGGGCAATGCGTATCAATCGACTCGGGGAACCACCAGTTACTCTGGTTGACCCATGTAGTAACGCACGACAGATCAATAGCACGCATCGCTCGCTCCTTGTTGTTTAAGCTGTAAGCCTATTCGGAACATCACCCCACCTCCACAATCTTCAAGCTTTCGATGCCTCGGTCGTCGATGATCTTGACGGCCGCGCGCTTGTATTTGCCCGGCGCGAACGGGAGTGAAATCGTCCCGCGATAGGCTTCGATCAGCTCCTCGTCGATCTCGGCCTTGAGATTCTTCGCCAGCCGTGCCCAGCCGTCCTTCGCCCCGGCCATCGGGAAGAACACCTGCGACGGGTACAGGCTGCGACCGTCGTAGTCCGTGTCCAGCATCCACATGGCGATTTTGCTGGTGTCGCCGCTCTCGATCTTGCCTTCAATCGGGTTGTAATAGTCGAAGCCGCAAACCTCGATGCGAATCTTGCCCTTGTCCGAACCGTCCTTGACCTTGCGAACCTGAACATCCGGCTGGCCGATCATCCAGAACGACTCGTTGCTCGAGCGCTTCTTCTTCAGGTCGTCGGTCAGCAGGTCGGTGTTCATCTGCACCTTGAGCAGCGTGATCCCCGGCCAGTTGGTCTCGTCGATGTCCTTGGCCGCTTCCGGGTCGAATTGGAACGACGCGAACACGACCATCTTCGGCTTGGGCTTGAGTAGCTGCGCCTCTTCCAGCGCCTGCTCGACCTGCCGCTGTTCGAGCGGCGCATGTTCCGGTCCGAACGAGACGATCACACGCTCCGGCTCGAATGCTCCCTCTCCCTTCGAGGGAGAGGGCTGGGGTGAGGGTGCGGTCTCGGCGTCGGCGTGCAGCCAGCGCGTACCGGATAGGGTCTCGACGCGCGAGAAGTGGATGTGCTGTTTTTTCTTGCCCCGGATGCCGCACTTGAGAAGCTCATCCCGCCATTCGTCCTGGCGCAGCGTCTCACCCGATCGACCAACCGATGCGTCTGCCGTAGGGTGGGCACCGCCCACCACACTTGCCTCGATGGTCTTCTCTTGGTGGGCAGTGCCCACCCTACCGATTTGGTGGGCAATGCCCACCCTACCGATTTCCGAAATCGACCGCACCGCCGGAGCCGGAACCGCCTCGACCGTGAACGGCCCGGACACGCGAGCCTTGGTCTTGTCCACCGTCGGCTGATCGTAGAGCGTCTCCTGATCGGCATACTTGGCGATGGCTGCGTCAATCGCCTTTCGACTCATGCCTTCCTTGATCTCCGGGTTGTTCGTGATCGATCCTAGCGTGACATGCGGAACAGTTTTGTAGTTGAACCCACTGACGACGCCTTCGTCGGGATGCGCCAGTTCGTAGTAGTCGAATACGGGAGTCATCAAACGCTGCTTCGCCAGCACAATTGAAACACGCGAGGTATCGCAAGTGATCCAACGACGCCCCCATTGCTCCGCAACATGCGCCGTTGTTCCCGACCCGCAAGTGGGGTCAAGAACAAGGTCTCCGGGGTCCGTGGACATGAGCAGACATCGTGCTATTACCTTGTTAGATGTCTGCACGGCATAGAGTGGTCTATATGCTCCTTCCGTATCAGTCCAAAAGTTCGCCAATCGAGAAACCGGAAAATCCTCATGGTACAGAACATATGTCAATGCTTTGCTAGTTTCGTCAGGCGGGCTGCCACAGCAAGCTTTTCCATCCCCTCAAGATTCGTCTTCCAACTTTTTCCTTTGCCGGGATGATACTCTTGACCGTTGTAGGAAAAAGTGAAATCACCGCTCCTGTTAAAGCCGCTCGGCCGAAGGTCAAGTGGGATGAAAACCTTTGAGCCTTCAGGGATGGTGTCGGGGTTACGGCGCTCCGCACCTGTCATCGTTCGCCTTGTTCCGTCGGGCAGGTCGAGATAGCGCCAGTGATGATCCTTCCTCCAGTCTTTCGCCAAGAAGATTGGCCTGAACTTCAACCGATCTTTGCACTTGGCATAGAACAAGACATGATCGCCAACGGATTCTAGGTGTTTCGTCCCAAAGGTCATCTTCTTCGTTTGGAACGAGATAATGGCGATATGGTTTTCTTCCCCAAGAACTTCGTCCATCAGTTCCCGAACATGATGCAGGTTCTCATCGCTGATTTGCACAAAGCACGATCCGCTCTCGTGCAGCAGTTCCCGAGCAAGCAGCAGTCGATCGCGCAGGTAGGTCAGGTACGAGTGGATACCGAGTTCCCAAGTGTCGCGGAAGGCGCGGATCATCTCCGGCTCTTGGGTCAGGTCGTCGTCCTTGCCGTCCTTGACATCGCGCTTGTTGACGAAGGGCTGGAAGTTGCTGCCGTAGCGGATGCCGTAGGGCGGGTCGATGTAGACCATCTGCACCTTGCCCGCCATGCCTTCCTTCTCCAGCAGGGAGTTCATGACCAGTAGGCTGTCGCCCGCGATCAGGCGGTTCGTCCAGCCCTTGGCGTGCTTGTAGAATTCGATGGCCTCGCGCAGCGGTGGGTTCTGCTCCGGCTGCTCGAACAACAGCATCTGTCCATCGCCGTGGCCGCCGTTCCGCTTCCGCGTGGCCTCGATAATCGTGCGCGGGTCGATCCGCTCGTGGACATGGAGCGAGACGGTCGGCACCGAAAAACTGGTATGCTCGGCCTTGCCCGCCCAAACGAGCTGCGGGTCGAGGTGCGGATCGTACTCGTAGGTCGTCTTCTGCCCGGCGTCCGGGTCGGTCTCCGGCGTCACCAATCCCACGGGCGGGTTGTTGGCCCGCTTCTTGCCCTTGTGGTTGTAGGACTCGATGGGCTTCTTCGCTGCCTTCTTCCGTTTGGTCGCCTTCTTGGCCGTGCGCTTTGCCATATCTCGGCTGCTCCTGTCCGTCCGAGACCTCGGGGTGATCTGCCGCGTAGATGATCCGGCTCGTCCGCCGACAATCGTCGGATCGCCCACAGGTGGATATTGTGCAGCCGAAACGCTCACGCCGCAAGATCGGCCCGATCGGCGCCGAGTCCGCTGTTCACGGGGTGGGTCACGGTCACGTGCGGGCCATTCTCGCTTGATAGCCCCGAATCTAATGAGCTTTGACGCCGGAGGACAGAGGCCGTAAATTCGGAGCAGAGTGGTAGGCGGGTCGCTCCCGTCGAACGTCTTTCCTTGTCGCCGGTTTCGCATTGTCCTCCGGCGGCAAGGGGAGACGGCCCAGTTGAGGACGATGCCCATGTCAGGAAGCGATACATCGCACCCCGTTGATCGTGGCGACGCGGAAGCTAGGCCGATCGTCATGGTCGTTCACCCGGTCGATGTGCTTCAACCACGACTCTGGGATGCCTGGACGCACGTGAGCGGTTTGGTGCGCTGCGTGGATGATCACTACGAGCAGCAGGAAGTCCTATCGCGGGATGGAACTCTCCACAGGGCGAAACTTCGACCCGGTCTGTCCTATGGCGATCTCGAAGACGACTACATTGAGCCAGCACGGGAAGTGTTGAGGCAGGCCTATGCCGCTGCCGAAGGTGTCGGGCGATGGTTGCATTACGGAATGGCTGATCGTGCGGGCCTCTTTGAGACCGAAACGCGGCGCGCACTCGACGATCTGCTTTCTGACCTGCAATTCCTGCCCGAAGTCATTCTTGACGAGAAACGTAGACCGCGTTGGGATCGTAACGTCGACAAGTTGGTCGAGTTGCACGAGGAACTCGACGACACGGCCAGGGAACCAGCGAAGTCGTCGGAATGGTACAAGCTACTTCCACCTGTTCACGATGCGCTCGCTGCGGTTGACCGCGGGATGGATGAACTTGGTGCAGCGGCGGATCATGGCACTGAGGATCTGGTGAGGCTATCGGATCGGCTCCTTGCAGAGTTGATCCCCACCTTCGAGAGGCTTGCGGTCGAGGCTTTGCCGCACGTGATCGTCCGAGACCGGGAGCGCGACGACTCTCATCACCACTCGATCCGGGAGGTTTGCGGATGGCTTCGCTGGTGCGTGGAGCAACGTGCTGCGGGTGGCAAAGACCATCGCGAAGGTGGTACGGCGCCCTTTGAGCCGGATAAGCCGTACCGAAACAGCCGAGATTTCACGTTGGACTTGCTTGAGACGCTTGGCAGTCTTCTCGTGCCGCGCGAGGCCGATCAGGGCGATGCCGGGTTCTACACCGTTGCGGAGTTGGCCGAACGGCATAAGGTGTCGCAGGAAGCACTGCGCAAGCGGTTGGACCGTTGGCGCAAGCGCAATGCAATATCTGACGACTATCACGAACGGGCGGATGTCGGTAGGACTGGCGATAAGTACTTCTACCGCGAGAAGGCGATACTGCTCGTCATTCAAAAGGCACGGCGGACGTAACGTCCGTCCGGCGTCCGTCGAAAAAGAACTTTCCCACGCCTAGCAAGCGCCAGGCCCACATTTCCCGGATCAATCCGTCCGCCGAGCGTCCGAACGCAACACCGGATGAGTGGTGCGCGCCAGAATGAGCCCATGAACACAACAACGAATGCAATCGAATCGGAGCGCTTGGCACTGACCGCTGTCGAGACTGCCAAGCTGCTGGGAGTGTCCACAAGGCACATCTGGAAGCTCCACGCCGCTGGACAGCTCCCGCAGCCGGTCCGGCTCGGTCGGTCCGTCCGCTGGCGGCGCAAGGAGCTGCTGGCTTGGCTTGAGGCCGGTTGTCCAGCTCGGGACGTGTGGGAGCGGCGACGGTTAGGTGCCGCCAATGTGTAAGGCAAAACAACAACGCCCACACAGGGCCTAACCGCGCGAGCGTTGTTGTCAGTTATGGAGATCAAACTGTGGAAACGATTGTACCAGAAGAACAAGCCGCAAGCGACCCCTTTGCCGACCTGTCGAATCTGAGGCTGTCGCAGGATTTCGCGAGTACCGTCGGCGTGAAAAAGGCACTGCTGACCGTGCCGGTACGGAAGCCAGGCCGACAGCAATTTGTCCGCGTGCATCCAAACGAGGCGTACCGCCTGGACACAGCGGTCCTGGAGCTGAAGGACACCCGAGAGACTTACCTGGTCGACCGCTCGCTTTGGAGCGAGCTACCCGGCGAAGTCATAGCAAAAACCATCTACACCGCGATCGACCGACAGGGCAACGCGTTTCTGTGGCCGATCCGCTTACCGGGTGAGGACGGGCGACTTGACGAGTGGAACCGTAGTGCCCACGAAGCAGCTGAAATGGCGTTGACGCGATGGGTCCGCGTGGCCGCAAACATGGGGCTCGGGGCCTACGACGTGTACGAGGCAACAGGTGAGTTGCCCGATCCGGAGTGGCCAGAGCAGCCGTTCGAGCAGCTACTACGAATTGCCTTCAAGAACGCGTTCATCGATCGCCCAGACCATCCCGTGATCCGCCAGCTACGGGGCGAGCTGTGATGCGCGTGGCTGGCCGGGAGTTCCGCGAGGTGTGGGCTGTGGACTTCGAGTTCTGCGCACCATCCGGTGAGCGTCCTAAGCCGATTTGCCTGGTTGCGCGTGAGCTGGGTTCCGGCCGCACGGTGCGACTTTGGCAGGACCAGTTAGGGCAACGCCGCGAGCCACCTTATCCAATCAGTTCGGACGCTCTTTTCGTCGCCTACTACGCCTCCGCCGAGCTTGGCTGTCACCTTGCGCTGGGCTGGCAGCTCCCGGTGAATATCTTGGACCTTTTTTGTGAGTTTCGAGCCGCAACCAACGGCAGAACGGTGCCTTGCGGGAACGGGCTGCTCGGCGCGCTCACGTATTACGGGCTCGACAGTGTGGGAGCTGCTGAAAAGGACTCGATGCGGGAGCTGGCGTTGCGCAGTGGTCCGTACACGGACTCGGAGCGTCGTGCGCTCCTGAACTACTGCGAAACCGATGTTGTCGCGTTGGCCAAGTTACTTCCGCCCATGATGCCGGGCCTGGACCTTCCGCGAGCACTGCTAAGGGGCCGCTACATGACCGCCTCCGCTCGGATGGAGCAACTTGGGCGTCCCGATCGACGTGCGAACGCTGGAGACGCTTAGAACGGCTTGGAACGGCATCCAGGATCGCCTGATTCAGCGCATCGACCGAGACTACGGCGTCTACGACGGTCGGACCTTCAAGACCGATCGCTTCGCCGCATGGCTGGTCCGGAACGACATCGCGTGGCCGCGTCTCGATTCGGGCTTGCTCGCGCTGGATGACGACACGTCTCGCGAGATGGCGCGATCCCATCCGGCCGTCGCCCCGATTCGGGAGTTGCGGGTCTCGCTCTCCAGGATGCGCTTGGCTGATCTCGCAGTGGGTTCCGACGGGCGAAATCGCTGCTTGCTGTCGGCTTTCCGAGCGAGGACTAGCCGGAACCAGCCGAGCAACGCGAAGTTCATCTTCGGCCCGGCCGTGTGGCTTCGAAGCCTGATCCAACCGGAGCCGGGCTTTGGCCTCGCCTACGTTGACTGGTCACAACAGGAATTCGGCATCGGTGCGGCGCTCTCCGGCGACACGGCGATGATCGGGGCGTACGAATCGGGAGACCCCTACCTGGCGTTTGCGAAGCAGGCACGAGCCGTACCACCCGACGGAACGAAGGAGACGCACGGAGGCGTACGAGACCTCTACAAAACCTGCGCCCTGGGATTGCAGTACGGCATGGGCGACAAGGCGCTGGCCCAGCGGATTGGCCAGTCGACCGCACAAGCGCGAGAGCTGATCCGGCAGCATCACCAGACCTTCAGCACGTTTTGGACGTGGTTGCAGGCCGCCGTCGACCAGGCGATGCTTCACGGGCAGCTCAAGACGACATTCGGCTGGACGATCCACGTCGGTCCAAACGCCAATCCGCGATCTCTCAGCAACTTCCCGCTCCAGGGAAACGGCGCCGAGATGCTGCGCTTGGCGTGCATCATTGCGACGGAGCGCGGCGCGCGCGTGTGTGCCCCCGTCCACGACGCGATTCTGATCGAAGCGCCATTAGACCAGCTCGATGACGCGGTACGTGAAACCCAGCGTGCTATGGGTGACGCAAGCGAGCTGGTCCTCGACGGCTTTCGGCTCCGGTCCGATGTCAAACTGATCCGACACCCCGATCGGTTCGTCGACAAGCGCGGGCAGCGGATGTGGAGTGTCGTGCAGGACATCCTTGCGGAGTTCTCAGCAGATGGAAGGGGTAGCGTAGGTGCGCCCCTGGGTGCGCACAAACGCGACGGTAGCGGCGCGTCTACGCTACCCCCGTACAGTCTTATATCTCCTATAGTAGAGTCTTCTAATAAGGTTCTCCTCCGAATTAGTTACTGGAGAATCGCCCCGGTAATGCCTGTTTGA
>CBDUZO010000067.1:0-22690 GCA_965371725.1 uncultured Phycisphaerales bacterium | reverse complement strand
TCGCTGCGCGAAGAATGGGGCACCCGCGCGAGCCGCGGACTTTAGTCCGCGCGGAGATGCGAAGGCAGTCGAGACATCACATGGCAGCGCGAGCCCGCGCGGACTAAAGTCCGCGGCTCGCCATGAGGGATAGACCATGAACATTGATCCAAACGATCCGAAGCTGACCGCCTATGCACTGGGTGAACTGGATGAGCAACAGCGCATCGAGGTCGAAGCCGAGATGAATCAGTCCGAGGAGCTTCGCCGCGCGGTCGATGAGATTCGCAAGACGGCTGAGCTCTTGACCAACGAGCTTGCAGGCGAGCCGACAGCTACCCTGACCGTCGATCAGCGCCAAGCCATCGAATCCAAGGCCGTCGAGCGGAATGGACAGACACCGGACGGTTCGGATGGGGATCCCCATCGTAGCGAAGGACGGGGGACGGATGCACCCGCGCGACGTGAGCAAAGCCACCGAAGTCTTCGTAGTCGTCTGCGCACGCCGCTCGCCCTGGCGGCGTCGGTGGCGATCGTCGTAACGGCCGGTTACTACTCGGTTCCCAAGCTTTCGCGATCCCGAAGCGGCGGACCAGCCGTCGCCTTGAATGATGGCTCCCGCCTTGACCGGAGCGTGTCGAAAAGACCAGCGAGGAGCCGGCTGGACGGTGGTTGCTATATCGGTGGGCTTGAAACGGTGGATTTCACAGGCGTGAAGAAGATCAGCTATGGCTATGAGGTGCCGTCTGGTCCGCGGGAGCTCCTGGATGTAGAGGGATCTGTTCTCAAAACCGGTGAACGCTTCATCGACTTCGACAGCAAACACTTCAATACGGAATCCTACGCCCCGATTGTCGAGAACCCGTTTGTGCGGGTCGAACCGAACAAGTTCTCGACCTTTTCGATCGACGTGGACACCGCTTCCTACGCCAACGTGCGGCGTTTTCTGACTCAGGGCCGGCTGCCGCCGCCGGGCGCGGTCCGTATCGAGGAGATGGTCAACTACTTCGATTATGATTATCCGATTCCCGACGGCGACGACCCATTCTCCGTGAACGTCGAGGTCGCGGATTGCCCGTGGAACCCGGATCATCTGCTCGCCCGGATCGGTCTGAAGGGTTGGGAGATCGAAGCGGACGAGCGCGAACCCGCCAACCTGGTCTTCCTGCTCGATGTGTCCGGCTCGATGAGTTCACCCAACAAGCTGCCGCTGGTCAAGAAGTCCATGCGGATGCTCGTCAACGAGCTAGGCCCGGACGATTCGGTGGCCATCGCGGTCTACGCCGGGGCTTCCGGTTTGGTGCTGCCGTCAACGGCGTGCCGTAGCGGCGGCACGATTGAAAGCGCTCTGGGCCGCCTGAATGCGGGCGGATCGACCAACGGTGGCGAGGGCATCCAGCTCGCTTACGACGTCGCCGAGGACAACTTCATTGAGGGCGGGATCAACCGCGTCATCCTCTGCACCGACGGCGACTTCAACGTCAGCGTCACGAACCAGTCGGAGCTCGTCGCGCTGATCGAGGAGAAAGCCGAAACGGGCGTTTTCCTCAGCGTGCTCGGTTTCGGGATGGGCAATCTGAAGGACTCGACGCTGGAGCAGTTGGCGGACAAGGGCAACGGGAACTACGCCTACATCGATACGCTCAACGAAGCCCATAAGGTGCTCGTCGAGCAGATGGGCGGAACGCTGGTGACGATCGCCAAGGACGTCAAAATCCAGATCGATTTCAACCCGGCAGAGGTCAGCGCCTATCGGTTGATCGGATATGAAAACCGCTTGCTGCGCGATCAGGACTTCAACGACGACACGAAAGACGCGGGCGAGATCGGAGCCGGTCATACCGTCACGGCGCTGTATGAGCTTGTACCCGTGGGTGTGGAGATCGACCTGCCCGACATCGACCCGTCGAAGTACGAGACGGTGGCGGAGGCGTCTGATGAGGACGATGTTGAGCCCGCCGATCGAGAGGCAGCGTTTTCTGATGAGCTGTTCGAGGTCCGTCTCCGCTACAAGCAGCCGGACGGGGACACGAGCAAGCTGTTGAACGTGCCTGCGACTGACGAAGGTCTGACACTTGCCGACGCGTCCGATGATTTCGTCTTCGCTGCCTCCGTCGCATCCTTCGGGATGCTGCTCCGCGGCTCACAGTACATCGAGGACTTCAGCTACGGGGCGGCAGCGGAGATGGCCGAGGCGTCGATGGGCCGGGATGTACACGGCTATCGGGCCGAGTTCGTCGACATGGTCCGCCGCGCGATCGAGCTTGGCTCGGAGTAACTCTTCAGCCATCTGCAATGAGACTCGTTGGATTCTACGTGTTGCATAAACCTGTAACGCTCATCCCCAGCGAGCCGCGGACTTTAGTCCGCGCGGACATCCGAGCGCCGTTTGCGCCTACGATTCCCGGTGCTCCAACGTGACTCCCATTGCACATCGCTGACGTATCACGACTCGGAATAGCCCGCACGGCGGCTTTGCCGCGCCCGCGCGGATTCACGTGCGTCAGAGGATATCCGGCGAATGAAACGCCGGAACACAATAACGGGTTTCGCTCTAGTCGGACCCGGCCGCACCTTACGCCCGGGTTCGCCGCCGCCGCCAATCCAAATCTCCTTCCGGCCGATGTGCGCTTTGACAAGTTTGGACGCTATCACCTGGAAGCCTTCGGCCTAACCTGCTATGTTGCATCCTCTGAAACGTCTTACGCCGTTATGTACGTCTTTAGTCACGTGGTGGGCATTGCCCACCCTACGCGTTTCATCCGTCCCTCCGGGACTGGTCACGTGGGCCAGGCACGGGGTCCCAGCGATGAATCGCTGGGCTATTGCCGGATGCCCCTCCGGGGCAAGAGAACCGTAACGTCCGGCGATGTGTGGTCGACGCGCGCGGGGATCGCTAAACAGGTACCCGTTATGACGGCGTAAGCGCGGAAAACCCGCCAACCCGCTCGGCAAACGAGGAAGGGCTGACGTCCGGCAGGAGCGGGGACGACCGTGAAGGGAGCCGCAAGGCATGCGATGGCGAAACGGACAACGACATGGTATCGCGGTGTGCGTGTGCGCGATTGCGTGCGGGCCGGTTACGGCGCTTGCCCTGGTCACAGTCTCTCAGCCGCCAACCGATCACGACGGTCCCGCCCCGATCTTCGGCTGCGGCGGGGCGGAGGCCATGGCGCCCTGGTTGATTCCCTGCCCGACACCATCCGTCGACAATGCCTACCAAGAGGCAATGGCCGACACGGACGTGCTGCATTACGAACTTGACCTGGAAGTTTCCGACCTGAACACCTCGACGCACACGTGCACGCTCACCGGTTCCAACCGAATGACCATCGTGAGCAAATCGGACGCACTGCGCCAATTCAGCTTTCGCCTCCACGGCCGGTACGCCATCACAAGTGTCCTGGTAAATGACGCCACGCCCGTCACGGTCACAAAGCTCAGCAACACGACACGCCTCGTCACGCTCGATCAGACCTATGGGATGGACGACTCGTTCACGCTGACGATCGTGTATGTTGGCCCGTCTCAGTCCGAGGGGGGATGGGGCTCGTTCCTGGTGCAGACCGTTCCCGGCGGCGACACGATCGTCTCCACGATGGGCTGCCCCTATTACTCCTGCACATGGTGGCCGGTCAAGGATGGTGATGTGGACACACCGGGCGACCATTCGGACAAAGCCACGATCGAGCTTTCGATCACCGTCCCGGCCAATCTGATCGTCGCCGCTACCGGGGAGCTCCGGGGCGTCGATACACTCAGCGGAAACCGCAAACGCTATGACTGGGCGACGGGGTATCCGATCGCCCCCTACCTCGTGTGCTTCTCCGGCACGGAATACAACACGTGGACGCGGGACTATGAGTACCCCGGCGGCTCGATGCCCGTCGAGTTCTATATCTATCCCGCCTGGGACAATGGTTCGAACCGGGCCGCCTGGGACAAGGTGATCGACATGCTCGAGGTGTACCGCCCTTTGTTCGGCGAGTACCCGTTCATTGAAGAGAAGTATGGGATTTACAACTTCCCCTTCGGCGGCGGCATGGAGCATCAAACCCTAACCGGCCAGGGCACGTTCAGCGAATCCGTCACAGCCCATGAACTCTCCCATCAGTGGTGGGGCGACATGATCACGTGTAAGACGTGGTGCCACGTGTGGCTCAATGAGGGCTTCGCCACCTACGCGGAATCACTCTGGGAGGAATGGAAAAGCGGCACGCAGGACCTCACGGCGTATTTCAACACGATGCAGAGTAACAAGCCGCTCAAGAGCTCGATCGGCGGGACCGTCTACGTTCCTCCCGAGGATACGGATGACATCGGACGCATCTTCAACCGCGAGATGAGCTACCGGAAGGGCGCGTGGGTGCTCCATCATCTGCGCCACGTCGTGGGAGACGGCGTGTTCTACGAGATTCTGGCCAACTATCGGAATGCCTACGCCTTCTCGTCCGCCACAACCGAGGATTTCGCAGCCGTCGCCTCGAACACAGCCGGCACCGACTTGACATGGCTTTTCGATCAGTGGGTCTATCAACCGGGCTGGCCCTCCTATCAGTATGGATGGAGCACGGCGAGCGCTGGCGGGGTTGACTATCTCCTGATGATGATCGCGCAAACGCAAGGGGGAGCTTGCCCGGAGGTGTTCATCATGCCGGTTGACGTCGTGGCGACGGTCAACAGGACCGACGAGACGTTGACGGTGTGGAACGACGCGAGGACCGAGTGGTTCGTCGTCCCGGTCGGCGGCCCGGTTACCGGTCTTCAGTTTGACCCGAACCAGTGGATCCTGCGATCGAGTGCGGGTGACGTCGGCTATCGCCCGGGACCGCCGAAGATCGTAACCACCAATCCTGCGCCGGGTGCGAGGGTCGATTCCGATACCGCGGTTGACACGGTTACGATCACGTTCCACACCGAGGTCGATCTCGATGCGGCGGACCTTTCGCTTGTGGGTGCGAATACGGGCCCGCAGGCGTTCACGATTGCCGCGACCGGCACTGTCAATCCGGTTGTCTTGGAGCTCGATGCCCCACTCGAGGTCGACACGTACACGCTGACGGTTACCGACGGCGTGACGGCTGTCGACAGCGGAATGGCCCTGGACGGGGAGGTTGCAAGCCCGATTGACCCCGGCTCACTTCCCTCCGGCGACGGTGAGTCCGGCGGCATGGCCGTTGTCAAATTCATCGTCGTCGCAAGCCCCGTCCCCAGCGTCTCGCGTTGAGGTGTCGTTGCAATGACACTTCCGGCGCCGTCCTGTCATACCAAAGGCAGTTTGACAGTGCCGATTTGTCGCATCAGATTTGCCGGCGTCTTCCTGCAAGTTTCGCGTCCGCGCGGGCGCGGCAAAGCCGCCTTGCGGCAGCCCGCGGCTCGGTGGTGGGGAATCGGCATTCTGGAACTGGATCTGGTATCAGAGGCGTTTCGGCTGGTAGGCGTCCTCGAAGTGCTCGACGTTGGGCTTCCCGCCGGTCGGCCATGCCACCGCTGCCAGGTCAAACCGGCACGGACGCTCGTGGGCTCCGTGCCGCATGAGGAAGTGACGAGCGGCCCGCTCGATTCGCCGCCACTGCTGCGGACTTACCGCTTCCTGCGGAGTCTTGGGCTCGATGCTCGTGAGGGTTTTGACTTCGACAAAGACGAGAAAATCGCCGTCTGAGCAGATCAGGTCGATCTCACCGGAAGGGCAACGGTAGTTCCGGGCGAGGATTCGCAGACCGCGCTGCTTCAAGTACCTTGCGGCTACACGTTCCCCCCGGTTGCCGAGAAGCAGGTTCCAACTAGGCCGGCGACCCCACCAGCGTAGCTTGCTCAGACTTCTTCTGATGTGTCCGAAGCTCACGAAGCTTACGGGCCTTACCGATCCGGCCGCGCAGGTAATACAGCTTGGCGCGACGCACCTTGCCGCGACGCTTGATCTTGATGTTGACGACGTTGGGCGAGTGAACCAGGAACGTTCGCTCGACCCCCTCGTTGTACACGATCCGCCGAACGGTGAAGGCCTTGTTGATTCCGCGCCCGCGCTGGGCGATCACAACGCCGTTGAAGGTCTGAATTCGTTCCTTCTCACCCTCCACGATCCGGCACAGAACGTCAACCGTATCACCGATGTGGAACTCGGGTGTTTTCGGCTTGAGGTACTGCTTTTCCACTAGGTCTATCAACGGTTGACTCATTGCACCACTCCCAACAACTTTGCGGACCGCCCGAAGGGCTCCGGCGAGGCCCGTCACTCACAGTCCTCCCGCTTCGTGCCGTCACGGCCGAGCAGATCGGGACGCCTGGCGAGCGTTCTTGTGATTCTGTGTTCCCGCCGCCACGCGGCGATCTTCTTATGATCTCCCGACAGCAGGATATCCGGGACTCTCATCCCGCGAAACTCCTGCGGTCGCGTGTACTGTGGATACTCCAACAGCCCCTGGGCGAACGAGTCGTTCTCGCTCGATTCCTCGTCGCCCAAAGCGCCCGGCAACAGACGCACCACGGCGTCGATCAGAACCATGGCCGCCGGCTCTCCGCCGGAGAGCACGTAGTCACCAATCGAGACTTCTCGTACCCCGAGGCCCGTGCGAATCCGCTCGTCAAAACCCTCATAGTGGCCGCAGATCACCACGAGCCAGGGCTTCCCGGCCAACTCCCGTACGAGCGGCTGATCGAGCCGCTCACCCTGCGGCGTCAGCAGGATACGAAGGGGCTCGCCATCCCGGTCCGCCTCCACGCTCTCCATCGCGTCGAACACCGGCTGACACATCAGCACCATGCCGGGACCGCCGCCGAAGGGCCTGTCGTCAGTACTGTGGTGCTTGTCGCGGGCAAACTCGCGGAAGTTGTGGCAGCGAACGCTGACGATTCCGGCGTTAGCTGCTCGCCCGATGATGCTCGATGCCAGAACCGGTTCAAACACTTCCGGAAAAAGCGTCAGAACATCGATACGCATCTACCGTTCGTACGCCTCGTTGGATTCTAGAGCATTTCCCGTTTCTGTGTGCCGAGCCGCGGGCTGCCGCAAGGCGGCTTTGCCGCGCCCGCGCGGTTTCACAGGCGTCAGAGGGTATCCGGCGAATAAAACGCCGGAACACAATAACGGGTTTCGCTCTAGTCAGCCGGTTTGCTGATTCCGCGTTTCTCGAGCATGCGTCGCACTGTATCGCTCGGTTGCGCGCCGACACTCAGCCAGTACTCGATGCGGTCCTGTTTCAGCGTGATCTGCTTCTCCTCATCCCGAGCCAGCGGATCGTAGCTTCCAAGTTCCTCGATCACCCGGCTGTCGCGCGCCTGACGGCTGTCCATGGCAGCCACCCGATAGGACGGGCGATGGCGACGCCCCACTCGCTTCAATCTAATCCGAACCGCCACAACAAACTCCCAATCGCATTAGCCGTTAGACCGCCCACCAGGGCCGCGGACCATTGCCCACGTACCAGCCCAGAGCCTCGTAAGTATACCGGTTTCCTCTCCGACAACAACAGGGCAACGGTCGTTTTCCTGGGCAACCGCGCGTACCAGGGCTCGCTGGCCTGGAATTGGTGCAGGTAAAAAAGAAAGCACCGCCCGCCCTAAGGCGAAACGGTGCTTTCCGGAGGGGAAAGAAGCCGGGTACTGCAATGCATAGCCCTAAGGGCAACCTCCGGAATAATAACAGCTACATAGTTCTATACGCCAAACGACATGCGCGGTTTCGCGCCTTTCTTCATCCCGTAATATCGACACATGTCCACGCTGAACTTGCGTTCTTCAGAGATTAATTCTATCACCTGGAACGGAATTGTCAGCCCCGATTATGGGTTTTATGGGACAAAACACATTTTTTCCAGCGTTTAGCACTTCGAGAAGCCACACGATTCACACGTCACACAGCCTTCGCTGAACCGGAGCGGACTCTGGCAATCTGGGCAAATTACTTTGTACTGGGTCTGCTGCCACTGGATTCCCAACGCATCGAGCCGCGAAGGGACGGCCTGGGCACTCCGCTCCCGTTCGACAACAGCCTTCGGCGTCCCATTGCCGTTGCGCTTGCCACTCTTCTTGGAGCCGTTGCCTCCATCCCCACTTGAGTTTTTGTCCTTTCCGGACGGAGCCGGGTTGGCGCCACCCATGAGCAACCCCGTAAGCCCCAGTTCCGCTTTGGCCCGGGTGTACTTGCGAAGAGCACGAGCAAGGCCATCGCCCAGACTCATGATCTTGCCTTCCTTGGTGTGGACCTGGAGGCTGGACCCGATCGACTGGAGCTGGCGAATCACATGGTCCAGGCTTCCACCCGCGCGCAGCCACAGACTGATCATGCGGCAGATCGCCTCGAGATCGCTGTTGGGCAAGTCCCCCCCCTTGCCGAGCTGGGCGAAAACCTCCAACTCGCGTTCCGTCTTCGGGTCGACGGTGATGTTGATGTGCATGTTGCCGAACGGGGTGAGCTGTCTGACGCGAACGCCCGTACAAATCTCCGGAAGGACAGCCGGCTCGAGTGGAAGTGGTACGTAATCGACATCCGCCCGCCGGGCAGACTCCGCGGACGGCGCCTTGACATCGGTTTTCAGTGCCATGGGCTGATGCTTGCGGCAACCGTTGCGATAGACCGTGACACCCTTGCAGTCGAGCTCGTGGGCAAGCCGGTAGATCCGGTCGACATCCTCGATCGTGGCGTCCTCCGGGAAGTTGATCGTCTTGGAGATAGACGCGTCGCAGTGCATCTGGAAACCCGCCTGCATCCGGACGTGCCGTTCCGGTTCGATGTCGTGCGCGCAGACAAACACGCGTTTCACGTCCTCCGGAACTTCCGGTACTTCAGCGAGGGTGCCGTCCGTGGCGATTCGCTCCATCAATCCCTCGCTAAAGAAACCCCTCGCACGCGCGATGCGATCGAAGACCGGGTTGATCTCGATCATCGGCGCCGTATTCTCGTTCTTCCCCCGCAGCACGTTTCGATAGAAGGCCAGGCTGTAAAGCGGCTCGATGCCGCCGGAGCAGCCGGCGATGATGCTGATCGTGCCGGTCGGCGCCACGGTCGTGCAGGTGGCGTTCCGCATGGACCGCTTGAACTTCGTGTCGTAGATGCTGCCTTCCCAGTTCGGGAAGCAGCCCCGTTCGCCGGCGAGCTTCTCGCTGTAGTCGTGCGACTCATCGTTGACGAATCGCATGAACCGCTCGCCCCACTCGATGCCCTGCTGGCTATCGTAGGCGACGCCGAGCTTGTACAGGGCGTCGGCAAACCCCATGATCCCCAGACCGACCTTCCGGTTCGCCTTGCACATCCGATCGATTTCCTCGAGCGGATACCGGTTGGCATCGATCACGTTGTCAAGGAAACGGATCGACCAGTGAATCGTCTCGCGCAGGCCGTCCCAGTCGACGGCCGGCGCCGGTCGGCCTTCCGTCAACACGAACTCGGCCAGGTTGATGCTTCCAAGGTTGCACGCTTCGTAAGGCAACAGCGGTTGTTCGCCGCACGGGTTGGTAGCTTCGATCCGACCGATGTGCGGGGTCGGGTTGAACCTGTTGATTCGGTCGATGAAGCAAATGCCAGGCTCACCCGTGCGGTGGGCGTTGGTGATGATGATCTTCCAGATGTCCTTGCGCGTGTAGAACTCTCCCTCGGGCATCTTGTCGTCGGACTCGATCTCCGTGAGTGTGTGCAGGTCGTATCCCCAGACGTCGACGTCCTTGGGGATCGCGTACTTCTTTCCGGTCCGCGGATTGACGACGGCGTGCACGCTGTCGGGATCATCGAGGAAGACGTCCATCCACTCGTCAGTGACCTTCACGGAGATGTTGTAGTTCGTGAACTGGGTTAGATCCTCCTTGGCGTGAAGGAACTTGAGGATGTCGGGGTGATGGATGTTCATCATCCCCATGTTGGCCCCGCGCCGAAACGCGCCTTGCTGGATCGCGTTGGTCGCTTCGCTGAAAGCGCGCCAGAAGGAGATCGGACCGCTCGTCGTCCCGCCGGAGCTGCTAATAAAGTCGCCGGTGGGGCGTAGCTGGTCGAATGCGAAGCCGGTTCCGCCGCCGGCCTTTTGAATCAAGGCGGTGTGTTTGATGCTGTCGAAGATCTCGTTGATACTGTCACCGACGGGAAGCACAAAACACGCGCTTAACATGCCCATCTCGCGCCCGGCATTCATGAGCGTTGGACTGTTGGGCATGAACCGTCGAGTGGCCATCAAGGAGTAGAATCGATCCTCCCACTCGCTGCGGTTGTCCGGGTCGGGGTCGTAGGCCAGTTCCGCATCGGCGATGGCTTTCGCCACACGCCGCAGCATGTCCCTGGGTGACTCCGTACAGCGCCCGTGCTCGTCCTTCTTCAGATACCGTGTACGAAGGACGCGCTCCGCGTTCGCCGCGAATCCCGATTCCGACTTCAGCGTGTCATCCGTGACACTCACCACACCGTCTGTCATCATCACATCCGACATGTATCGACTACGCCTCCACCGGCACAAGGCCGGGTTGAACGCCACAGTTACCCAACCACCCTCACGAAACCACAAATGGGCTTGTCGGCTTGACATGCCGTCCGACCTGCCCGCACGCACGGACGAGCGGAACCCGGCGACCACGACACGACCCGGTCGCATCCAACCGCCTCAGCTCACGCCCGTCCCGGCGCCCCTCCTTGACCTGCCCCGTGCTCCAGCGACTTCGCCAGGACGAGAGTAAGCCTACCCCACATATCGGGCGTCGTCAAGAGGAAACACCACTATCTAGTGGTTTCGCAGCGGCAATTCAGAACTTCTTGTAGAATGAGAGGTTACCGATGTTTTCACGCCTCCTTTAACATGTGAAAAGCCACACGGCGGCAAAGAATGGGGGCTACACCCTACGTGCTATTCTAGGCCCGATAACAACCGCACGGAAACGGCTGGGACGACGCATCCGACGCCGGGTTTGACCGATCCCGTCGCGCGCCCGATAACCCTTCCTAATCAGGTTTCGCCTCGGACTCTGTGTACTGCCTGGAGACGTGTGACCGTGCAACGCGAATCCATTGCGTTTGATATTCCCGCACCGTTCTCACTCAAGGCGACGGTCCTTGCCAACGGGTGGCACGAGTGCGCGCCGATGAGCTGGTCGGAGGGTGGGCGGTGCCTTCAGATCATCGAACGCAACAGGAGGTCCGTCTACCGTGTGTCGGTGGTCGAGTCGAGGCGGACACGGTGGAAAGTGACACTCGCTGGCACCGTTGAGGGTCCGTCTCTTGACACAGCCCTCTTGGCGCGCTTCGTAAACCGGATGCGGTTTGTGCTGCGCGCGGATGAGGATTACTCTGAGTTCCACGCGATGTGCGAGGACCATCCGACCCTGCACGTGCTTCCCGGAATCGGCGCCGGTCGAACGCTCCGGTCAGCGTCCATGACGGAGAACATCATCAAGATGATCTGCAGCACGAACGTGAACTGGGTGCAGGCGGTCAAGATGATCAACCGCATCGCTCAGCTCGGTCCGCCGCTGCCGCACTTCGCCGAACTGACCGGTTGGCCGACACCGCGTGAAGTCCTTCGCGCGGGCGAGACCTATCTGAGGGAGGCGTGCCGGCTGGGGTATCGTGTCGAGTCCATTCTTTCGTTCTGCAGGGACGTGTGCGAGGGCCGGCTTGATCCTGAGACGCTGATCGATGCGGTGGCCGGCGAGAATGTTGCCACTGCCGAACTTCTTGTGCGGCTTCGTACGATTCGAGGGGTCGGGCCGACAAGCGCGCATTACTTGTTGTCTTTCCTGGAGCGTCATGATCGATTGGCGATCGACAGCTCGACCGTCGCTCACGTCGCTCGGACGCACTTGGAGGGAAGGCGGCCCACGCGCCGGCAAATCGAGCGGATCTATGAGCCGTATGGGCGGTGGAAGAACCTGGTGTGGTGGTTTGAGCATTGGCTTACCTGGGACACAGCCAAGACGCTGCTCCGCGAGGCCGGTCTTCACGCGCGCGCCGGTGCGCGGGGCTTGTCTTGACGTGGGCTGCCAAGGATAATATTCCTGCCGTGCAACGTAGTCCCGAGAGACATTCATCCGAACAACCGAAGCCCGCGGCTGTGTCTCTGTCCATCCTCGAAGGGCGTGGCGAAGGGATCCTGCAAGGTGTCGTGCCCGGTTCCCCGGCTGCGGCCGTGGCCGAGCGCGAAGGAAACGCCGTGCTCGAGTTGCTGTACGAGGCGCGGACTATCGAGCAGGCACTTCGAATTGCGCAGGACGCCACCGAGTATTCCGATCGCTTAACCGCCGGGATCGCCGAACGAACCGAGGCGCCACAACGGGCGTGCCGGAAAGGATGTTCGTACTGCTGCCGCCTGGTGAATATCGCCGTCGCGATCCCGGAAGCCCTGGCCGTCGCCGAGTATCTGAGAAAACGGACGGGCAAGGATGAACGGGAGGGTGTGCGACGACGCATTGACGGGTTTCTGAAAAAGACAAAGGGGTTGGACTACCAGCAGCGTGCCATGGTTCGGCACCCTTGTCCTCTACTGGTGGAAGATGTCTGTTCGGTCCATGAGGTCCGCCCGCTTGCATGCCGGGGGTGGAACAGCCTTGACGCGTCGAAGTGCGAGGAAGATCTCCACCACCCCGAACGAGAGTGCGTGACCTCCGTGTACCTGCCGCAGCTTGATATTGCCAGGGCGGTGCGGATCGGCATGTACGCCGGGCTGCGCTGCGCCGGTTTGAGGCACGATCGCGTTTTCTTCATGCCGGCTTTGAAAAGGGCCTTGGACGTGCCATCCGCCGCGGATCGTTGGCTTGCGGGTGAACCTTTCCTGGATGCCGATCAACTTGACTGAATCGTCTAGTAATCCACGGCCTCTGGCGGTGAGAATTAAAGAGGTTCCGCCGCTTTGGGTGTGTTTCGTAAGGACCGTGGGTGTGATTCTAGAGCGAAACTCGGTATTGTGTTCCGGCGTTTCATTCGCCGGATACCCTCTGGCGCAAGTGAATCCGCGCGGGCGCGGCAAAGCCGCCTTGCGGCAGCCCGCGGCTCGGAACACAGAAACGGGAAACGCTCTAGCCACAGAGTGGCCTTGCTAGCGCCGTCTCGACAAAGGTTGTTCCGCTTTCTTCCCCCCTTACCAAGGGGGGATCGAAGGGGGTTTATGCAGACGGAGAAGAACCTCCTCCAACCTTTCCTTGTCAAGGAAGGGAGGAAGGGGGGCCGGTACGCGATTTTGGAATCCGCTCTATTGATGCAGCAAAGTCATGACCTCGCCACGGGTGCGCGGGTCGCTCTTGCATCGGCCTCGGACAGCCGAGGTGACCATGACGCTTCCCGATTTCTTGATGCCGCGGCAGGTCATGCAGGTGTGTGTGGCTTCGAGCACGACCGCCACGCCCTTGGCTTTCAGCGATTCCATCAGCAGGTCGGCGATTTGCGAGGTGAGTCGCTCCTGGACCTGAGGCCTGTGGGCGAAGTCGTCAACAACCCTTGCCAGCTTTGAAATCCCCACGACCTGGCCATCGGGCAGATAAGCGACGTGTGCCTTACCCTCGAAGGGCATGAGATGATGCTCGCACATCGAGTTGAATGGGATGTTGCGCAGCACGACCATCTCGTCGTAGACCTCGGTGAACGAGGCCTGTAGGTGTTGCGCAGGGTCCTTATCAAGCCCGTCAAAGAGCTCTTCATACATGCGGGCGACGCGCAGAGGTGTCTTGCGGAGTCCCTCCCGCTGGGGGTCCTCACCCACGGCGATCAGAATGTCCCGCACGGCTCTTTCGATTCGGTTCAGATCCATGATTCTCTTCGCCCGGTTAGAGCAAGCTCTTTTTTCGTGTAGCGGTGAAACAACCCTTTTCTCCCGGGTTTCTCGCCCCGTGCCCGCTACACAAATTCGGAGAGTGCTATAGGTCACGTTGCCTTACGCACCGGAATGGTAGGTCGGTCGCGTAAAATCAGCAAGTCGTGGGAACCGGTGCGACCTTATCCTGTGGTGAGTCGAGTCGCGGTGCGTGTGGAGCCGCCCAGCTTTGCGCCGCCTATCTCAGCACCCAGCCCGCTCGTTCAGGAGTCTCTTGTTCGGCAAGTGTGGCCGCCGCTACGAAGTACGATGGCACCGGTGGGGCAGGTCTCGGCGCAGCGGCTGGCTGCGTGTTGGAGGCCTTCGGCGATCGACCGGTCAAACGGCACGGCCACGCGCACGTCGAAACCCCGGCCGACGAGGGTCAGGCCCAGGGGCTCGCCCGCCTCGGCTGCGATCTGCACGCACAGTCCGCAGAGAATACACTTGCCCGGCTCGTAGAGGACATCGCCGTGCTGAAGATGACGTTCCAGGCGCCTTCGCTTGCCACGGTAACGCGTGGGTTTGGCGCCATAGCGTTGAGCGTAATACCGCAGCCGGCAGTCTGTCTGCTTGCCGCAGTCACACTGAAGACAACGTGAGGCCTCGGTCTTGGCCTGCTGACCGCTCAAATTGCCTGGTGCCGTGACTCTGGCATTTAGGCCGGCGCCTGCCTTGAGCTCCTCGATCTCCTCCTCGGCGAGCCGACCGGCTGTGCAGTTGAAGGAGACGGGCGGTCCGGTTACCGCAGCGCCGGACAGATACTGGTCGATGCAGATGGAAGCCGCCTTTCCGTCGGCAAGTGACTTCACGGCCAACTTTGTGGGTTTGCGCAGTTCACCGGCGGCGAAGACACCCGGTAAGGGCGTCTCGTGTGTGGCGGCATCCACCTGAATGTGATCGCCTTGCACCGGTGCGCCGAGGCGTTTGAGATCATCGACATCGAGGGATCCCGGAGCGAGCAGCAGGGCGTCGACCGTCTTCCGCAGCTCGTCGAGGGAAACGTCCCGTCCGATCCGCGTGTTCAGTTGAAAACGGGCACCGAGCCTCTCGATGACGGCGATCTCGGCGTCGAGAACGGCGCGCGGCAGCTGCTTCTCATCGAACCGTGTGCGCAGCGATCCACCCGCCCCGGTATGATCGTCAAACAGCGTGCAGGCGTGACCTTGTTGGAGAAGATGATAAGCGGCCGCAAGACCGGCCGGTCCCGCACCGACAATGGCCACCTTCTTTCCACTATTCGGTTTGCACGGCGGCAGGTAAGGCGTTTCGGTCGCCAGGTCCACATCGGCTGCGTAACGCTTCACGAAGCAGATCGCAACGGGCGAATCCACGTCGCGCCGCCGACAGATGTTCTCACACGGCGCGGGGCACACGCGACCGAGCACAGCCGCAAGCGCGATGTCTTTCCTGACTGTGGCGATCGCATCGTCAAACTGACCGGCGGCAACCCGGCGCAGCATCAAGGGGATGTCCATGTGCGCCGGGCAAGTGCTCTGACACGGAGCGATGCAATCGCCCGCGTGGTCAGCCAACAACAACTCCAGACCCATCTTTCGAATCCGGCGGATTTCGTCCGTCTCACTTTCAACCTCCATACCGTCCTTGGCGGTTGTGGCACAGGACGGGACGAGGCGATCGGAACCCTTCACCCTGACCAGACAAACCATGCACGAGGTTGACGGCTTGTAACCCTCGTGGAAACAGAGAGTGGGGATGTCCAAGCCAAGCCTGCGCGCGGCATCGAGGATCGTGCCACCTTCCGGCACCTCGACTTCATGATTGTCAATACGCAAGCGAGGCATTACGAGTCAACTTCCAAGCGATACGATGCGATGATCCCACAGTCCATCACGCCCCTTCGACGCGCTTCAGTGTTTCGACGTTTCGACGTTTCGACGTTTCGACGTTTCGACGTTTCGACGTTTCGACGTTTCGACGTTTCATCCAACGGTAATGGCGTCCTCGGGACACTTACTCCTGCACGTATCACAACGCGTGCACTTGTCGGCGTCGATCTCGTGCTTCTGATAGGGCATGAAATCAATGGCGCCGGTCGGACAGTGCTGGGCGCACAGCGTACACCCGGTGCAGTCGTCGGTCACACGGTAGGTGATCAGCTCCTTGCATTTGCCAGCCGGGCAGCGTCCCTCCAAATGCGCCTCGTACTCCTCCCGGAAGTAGCGCAGCGTGGAGAGCACCGGGTTGGGCGCCGTCCTGCCGAGTCCGCACAGGCTACCGCTCTTGACGCCGTGGGCCAGCTCCTCGAGCGTGTCGAGGTCGCCGTCCCGACCGCTGCCCGCGCAGAGGCGTTCCAGGATGTCCAGCATCCGCCGCGTTCCGATTCGGCAGAAGGTACACCTCCCGCACGACTGATCCTGCGTAAACGCGAGGAAGTAGCGAGCGATGTCCACCATGCAGTCGGAATCGTCCAGCACGACCAGCCCGCCGGAACCCATGATGGCGCCGACATCGGCCAGCGCCTCGAAATCCACGGGCGTATCGCTCAGCGCAGCGGGCACGCATCCGCCCGAAGGCCCGCCGATCTGCACGGCTTTGAACCGACGTCCTTCCTTGATCCCACCCCCGATGTCCGACACGATTCTCTGGATGGTGACACCCATTGGCACTTCGATCAACCCGCCGCGGTTGACCTTGCCCGCCAGGGCGAAGACCTTGGTGCCCTTGCTGGTTGCGGTGCCCAGGGCGGCGAATGCCGAAGCGCCGTTGCGGATGATCCACGGGATCGTGGTATAGGTTTCGACGTTGTTGACAAGTGTGGGTTTTCCCCAGAGCCCACGAGTCGCCGGATAAGGCGGTCGGAGCCTGGGTGATCCACGGTTGCCCTCGATCGAGGCGAGGAGCGCCGTCTCCTCACCACACACAAATGTGCCGGCGCCCTCCATGATTCTAAGCCGAAGCCGCATCCCGGTCCCGAGAATGTTGTCGCCGAGGTACCCTCGCTTCTCACACGCATCCAGCGCGTCGCGTATGCGCTTGACGGCGAGCGGGTATTCGGCCCGGATGTAGAAGTAACCTTCCTCGGCGCCGACCGCATACGCGGCGATGGCGATTCCCTCGATGAGGCGGTAGGGGAACGACTCCATCAGCATCCGGTCCATGAAGGCTCCCGGATCGCCCTCGTCGCCGTTGCAGACGACGTATTTCGTTTCCTCCGTCGCCGCGCGCACGGCCGCCCACTTGCGCCCCGTGGGGAAACCGCCGCCGCCGCGTCCCCGCAGACCGCTTCGCGCCATATCTTCAATGACCTTCTCCGGTGTCATCTCTTTGACACAGCGCGTGAGGGCCTTGAACCCGTCATGGTGCAGGTACTCGTCCATGTCGGTCGGGTCGATGCTTCCGCAATGCTCGGTAGCGATGTGCTTTTGCGGTCCCAGAAAGGCCGCCACGGGCGGGTCTCGAAGCTCGATGGCTCGGTGGACAACGGGCAACCTCCGACCGTCTCGACGGATGCTCTCCATCACGGACGAGACGGTGCTCGTGATCCGCTTTCCGATCCTGCTCGGGCGGAAGTGTCGTCGGACGATCGCCCTTGCGTCCTCGGGCCCGACTTTCGCATATAGAACGCCGGGCTGATCGGGTAGAACCGCTTCGACAAGCGGCGTCTGATGACACATGCCGACACACCCCACGCGCTTGATTCTGACATTCGCTCCGGTGGCCGCCACGGCCTGCTGAAGCGCCTCGTGCACCTTGCCGCTGCCGCTCGCGACGCAGCACGAACCGAGGCCGACACGTATTTCACCAAGCGGCGCCCGCCCGTCGCCGAGCCCGGTTGGGAGAACTTGCGTGCGCCGCGGCGATCCATCGGCGCCGGCCTCGCGCGCGTCGTACAGGGCGTCGGGTACGGTGTCCGGCGTCAGGTGCCCGTAGGTGGTCTCATCAATCTGCGCGACCGGTGCCAGCGTGCAGCATCCCATACACGCGATCTCCTCGATGGTGAACTCCCGCTGCGGGTCGGTGTCCTCGTCGGAACCGATGCCGAGCTCACGACGAATCCCGTCACTGATCGCCTGTGCACCGGCGACGTGACAGGCTGTGCCGTGGCAGACCTTGATAATGTGTCGGCCCACAGGTGCGTGACGAAACTGCGTGTAGAACGAAGAGACACCGGTCAGTCGCGCGGGTGTGATCTCGGTCGTGTTACAGACGTGCTTGAGCGCCTCGGGGTGCAGGTAGCGATATTGTGTCTGAATCCCTTGGAGGATCGGGATGACCGCCGCTTGCGCGCGGCCGTGCCTTTCGATGATCGCGTCAACGATCGCGGGGTCAACCCTCTCTTCCGACGGACAGGCCGGGCAGGGCTCGTGAGCGTGTTGACCTGCGCGGGAGCGGCGCTTGCGCTTCGATGAGGAATCCGACGCCGCGTCGCGGTGGGCGGCGATGGCTTCCAGACTTGGAATGCGACGCCCCCGGAGCGAGACGAACCACTTGGCTCCGATGAGAAACAGGATCGCAGCTACGATGAGCACGTTCGTCTCGATGTCTGACCTCGCCGCAAGCGCAAGCGATTCCAGCGTTTGCCGTTCCCACTCCTCTTCCAGAGCTTTTGACTCGGAATCATCCTGCCGGGCTCGTTGCGTAAGCTCTTCAACGCGCAGCTTGTTGATCGGCGCGGTCCGGTACGCCTCGGCGCAATCGGCGATGAGAAGACCGATGGCCGTGAACATGGTGACGGCCGCACTGACGCCGAGCAGCCTGGCGAGGAGCTGTTGCGTCTTGCGTTTCATCCGGTGCTCCTGTCAACTTCCGAAGTCGGTGCAGCGCCGGATGGTTGATTGACCGGTTCGCGCGGGCACGTTGCAAAGCAGCGAGCGCAGAACAGGCATGAGGATCGGACCGCTCGCATCTGTTCGATCGCCCCCAGCGGACAAGCCTGCGCACACAGCCCGCAATCGAGCTCCTTGTCCGGTGTGATCGTCACCCCCCGCCATGAACACCGCGACAGGATCGCCAGCAACGCACCGTAGGGGCATAGATAACGGCAGTAGGGTCTGCCAATGAACATACCGAGGAGCAACAGACCGCCGCCGATGAACATCATGTGGGTCGGTCCGGCCAAGCGGAAGAACCCCACGAACGGATCGAACCGGCATATGAAGAACTCCCTCTCGCCCGCCGGGTAGGCCGCAAACCAGATGGCCAGGACAAGGTAGATGTACTTAAAGAGGCCCAACGCCTTGTCCAACCGGCGCGGCATTTGCACCGGTTTGAGCAGCACCAGATCCTGGATCCCGCCCAGCGGGCATACACCGCCGCAGAAGACCCGTCCGGCCAACAGAGAGACGATCAACGGCAGGAAGAAAAACACGATGACGACCAATGGAATCGTGTACGTCGGGTCCGTCAGGGCGACGGTCACGTTCTGGATCGCCCCGATCGGGCAGACACACCCCTCTCGATAGAAGCCGAAGTAGATCAGGCAAGCGATCGTGAGAACGACGAGCCCGTTTCGGCTTCGGCGTTTCAGTACAATCCAGGTTGCCAGGCCCAAACCAACAGCCAGAAGGAGCGCATCCACGGCGCTCCACCAGGCCGCGCGCGGCAGCGGCCTTTGAACCTCGGGGGTCACATAACCGTCGCCGATGTCCTCGTCGGGCGGAACGACGTCGGTCTCGCGCGCGTACTGCGGCGACTGTGCGACAGTGGACACCGACGGCACCACGACAAACACCACTGTCAATAGCAGTCCTGCGTATCGCACAAGCTATTCCAACACTTCCATACGCGTGAAACGAGGGGCGTCTGCTTTCTTCCCCCCTTACCAAGAGGGGATAGAGGGGGGTTCATGCAGACGGAGAAGAACCTCCCCCAACCCCTCCTTGTCAAGGAGTAGAGGAAGAAACACCATTACCCTTCTGGAGACGGCACTAGGCGTCTTGCGTTCCGGGTTTCCGTATGATCGCCTGTTCCGGGCAAACCATTGCAATTGCGCAGCGGTTGCAGTCGGTGCACAGATCGTACCGTACCTCGAGGCGCATCGAATTCAGACCGGCCGGTTCCTTGCAGGCCATCACACACTTCCCGCATCCGTCACACCGTTCCTCGTCGATGATGTAGTCATAAAAGTTGTTGAGCGGATCGTCCGGGTCGACGTCGCCGATCGCTACACGGGTGATCGCGTCGCGCGGGCAGAGCTTGCGCGTGGGCAAACCATCTCGCCCAATCTCGCTCGTCACGTCGAAGTAGGACGGGCAGATGCAGCAGCGCCCGCATTTCGAGTACTCATTCACGGCCCGCACGGCCGACCGCGGCAACACACACTCGGTCGAACACTTGTCGCAGAACGGAACGCCCGTCATGCCGAGGCGGAGGTTAATGCACTTGGTCGGATCGATCAGCCACACGCCTTCGGCGCCGGCCTTGCCGGCCAGATAGATCAGCGGTCCACCCAGAACCACGGCGCCGGCACCTCTGGCGGCCTGGCCCAAGACATCACGGCGAGTCGGCTGTTCGCTCATGGCTGTGCATCTCCCGCGGGAACGGCCGGTTGATCGACCGTCCTCTCATCCTCCGCCTCGACCGGCGCGAACACATGGATGTTCAGCTGAAACGTGTCCACAACGTAGACTCGTCCCTGCGAATCGACGGCGACGTCCATGTTCTTGCAATTCGGGTCGAACCCGTCCGAGGCGACGACGGTGAGCAGTTTTCCGTCGGCTGTGAAGACCTTCACGCGCGGGCCGGCCTTTTCCGTTACCACTACGTGTCCTTGCGTGGTCAGTGTGAGGTTCGTGGGATTGCAGCAGCCGGGGAAGTCCTCGGGCTTGCGCGTTCCGAACCGGCCGAAGTAATTCAACAGCTTGCCCTCGACGGTATATCGTTCCACGCGGTGCTTGCCCGGGTTGACAGCACAGATCGTTCCTTGGGTCTCGATGGCGAAATCCAGATGACCGTTGGGAACCAGGAAACCTTTGGTCCTGTTATCTTTGCCGATATTGTTGAGCCAACGTCCCTGAGCATCGTACCGGCGCAGGCAACGGTCCTTCGCGTCGGCGATCACAAGATGCTCGCCCGAAAAGCCGATCGCGGTGACCCGCCCCATTCGTTCTTCATCCGTAAGCACCGTGAGCCGATTACCCGTCGCGTCGAATTTCTCGATCCGGCCGACCTCACCGACGTAGACATCGCCCTTGTCATCAATCGCAACGCAGTATCCGGGTTGTTCCGTGCGCCACCTGCGCAGCAGTTTGCCGGCCCCATCAAAGACCTTGACGTCAAGATCGCCGACGGCGTAGATCAACCCGGAACCGTCGACGGCGATTCCGCGCAGGGTTTCGGTGAACTGATTCTCCTCAGCGCCTTTGCCACTGATGACAAGAGCTTGTCGGTATTCCATGGTGTCCCATTGCCACTCTGATTTTGTGGGTTGCCCTACTTCGAGGCAGACCACCTTGGCCATGTCGCGGACGATCAGCTTCCCATCCGATAACGCCAGTGGGGCCCACACATCAGGTCCGGTAAGAACCTGAGCGCTCGCCAGCTCCCGATACTCGGTGACGTTGGCGTCCAAAAGCCTGAGGATACCCGTCTTGCCCTCGAGGATAAAGAACATTCCATCGGCCAGGATATAGCTCCCG
The DNA here is from genome assembly GCA_965371725.1 of uncultured Phycisphaerales bacterium. Lineage (GTDB taxonomy): Bacteria > Planctomycetota > Phycisphaerae > UBA1845 > UBA1845 > CBDUZO01. The sequence goes on along the minus strand of CBDUZO010000067.1, from coordinate 1,353 downwards.
AGCCCAAACGATGCCTTGCCCATGCTCGTCCAGATCTGGTTCCCGTCCAGATCCAGGCAGGTGAACAACCCACGACGCTTCTTGCCCACGGCGAAGAGGTGATCCTTGTAGACGATCGGTGTGTGCGTCTCCGAGTTCCACTCCTCCGGACCGAGCTTGAAGATCTTCTCAGCCTTAAAGACATCGCCCTGGCGACTGACCCGTATCATAACGGATTCGGCCTCGTAACAACTTGTCAAGAAGACGCGATCGTCGCCGATGGGTAACGGCGAAACGGGGACGGAGATGTTGAACTTCCACGGGAAGAACCAGAGCAGCCTGCCATCGTCGGCAGCCACGCCGTACGGTCCCTTCATCGTGCAATGGAGATACTGCTTCACGCCACAGATCTCAGCCGGCATGACCGACGCGTGTGTCATGGGATGCCCATCGGGGTTGGGCGTTTGCCAGATCGGACTGCCCGTTTCCTTGTCGAACGCCACCGTAAGTGCATCGCCGCCGGGAGCGATGATCACGCGATCGGGTTCGATCAGCGGACACATTCCGGCATACCAGGCCGGGATCGTCGTGTGATACTCGCGGACCAGGTGCTTACGCCATCGCTCGTTACCGGTTGCGGCATCGAAACAGTGGAGTACGCATTTCGGATCGAGGGAGAAGACGTACTTGCCATCGACCGCCGGAACGGTGCGCGTGATACCGTGGTTGGGGCGGATGCGTTTCTTGTCCACGTATCGCCACAATTCCCTGCCGCTGCTCAAGTCCAAGCAGCGCAGCAGCCATTCCTTCGCCTCACGGTTGTAGTCGTTGAAATAGACGCGGCCGTCGTAGATGGCGGGCGCTGAATAACCCACGCAGGCCTCGGTGGTCCAAAGCACCTTCGGGCCGCCCTCGGGCCAGGAACGCAGCAGACCCGTCTCCGTGGAGATCGCGTCACGATTGGGCCCGCGGAACTGCGTCCAGTTCTCCGCCGATACTCGGCCCGTAAGGACCATCCAACCACAGGCGACCGCAAGGAAGCAGGAATAGCACGATGTCCTCATTCGATTCTCCCTGCCGCGATGCGTGTTGGGATCACCCGACAGAACGGCACTCCGGCGGGCGCAGGTTCTTGCGACATCCGCGCGGACTTAGAACAAGTTCCATTTTCATGTAGCGTCCGAATCCCGAAGTCTCCCGGAGATTCTTGGCCGTCGGACGCTTGCGAGATCACTGAAAGCGCTCTAGAGCCGTTTCAACAAAGGTTGTTCCGCTTCCTTCCCCCCTTACCAAGGGGGGGCCACAGGGGGGTCTACTTCCTTCCCCCCTTACCAAGGGGGGACAGAGGGGGGTTCATGCAAACGGAGAAGAACC
>CBDUZO010000066.1:0-22825 GCA_965371725.1 uncultured Phycisphaerales bacterium | reverse complement strand
CAACTCCATCGTCCTGCTAAACAACAATCCACGGATTTATTGTTGCCCGATTCCTAATCGATCAGATCGACATCAAGGATGCCATCGTAACGATCGATGCGATGGGCTGTCAGAAGAAGATCGCACAGAAAATCGTAGACAACCAAGCAGACTATGTGTTGGCCGTGAAAGACAACCAGCCGAAGTTGCACGAGGTCATCAAGGACATCTTCAGTGAGGACCGGGAAGACGACTTGCTGAAGATGCAAGTTCGGCAACATGAAACGTCCAGCAAGGGACATGGTCGCGAGGATGAACATTGCTATATACTGGCCAAGGTGCCGAACGACTTCCCGATGAAGGACGCGTGGCCGGGCCTGAACCGGGCACACGCCCGGGCGTAGGCCTGCCGGGTGTGCCTGTTGCGGATGGTGGCCGTGAAGAACTCCAGAAACGCCCGCGTAGCCCGTTCGCCGGCCTGCACGATGAGCCGCGGTAGGGCGGTGAGCCCGATCCGGGCGAGCTTCTTGGGCTGAACGGGCACAATTTCGGTCACTTGGCGGCCCTCCGGGCGTTTCCGGGCCGGAAACCGCTCCCGACCCGGTGATATCGTCGGCAGGACCCCCCTCCCGGTTTGATTTATCTTACATAACATCCTTTATGTAAGATGATGGGGCGGAGATGTCAACAGTCTCAGCGTCTGGGAAGAGGGGCTTTGCGAGGCGGATTCTGGCCCGACGGGCGGATCACGGCTCGCGGTGGCGGACGATTTCGCCGGTTGCGAGGAAGACTACGTCCTCGGCGATGTTGGTTGCATGATCGGCGATCCGTTCGAGATTCTTGGCAATGGAGAGGATATCGAGGTGCGTGGCCATCGTGTCAGGCTGCTTGGATGCATCCGCCACCAAGCTTCGGATGAGCTGTCCGTACAGAGCATCCACTGAGTCATCCTCGGAGAGCACCTGCCGCCCACCTTCGGCGTCTTGCGTGCTATAGGCTTGAATGGCGCTGCGCAGCATACGCCGACAAAGCGTCGCCATCTGGCGGATGGTTTCACCATGTTCGTCAACCGAACCTCGATCCAGATGCTCAGCGCGTTCCGCAATGTTGACCGCGCAGTCGGCGATCCGCTCCAAAACGTTGTTGACCTTAAGAACGGTGCATAACAAGCGGAGATCGGAACCAACCGGTTGATACAAGGCCATAAGACGAACGGTCTCTGCCTCGATCTCGACCTCTTCCGCATCGACCTCGTTGTCCCGATTGATTACCCTGCGGGCCAGTTTGTCATCAGCGTCGAAAGCCGCCTCGCAGGCCTCCTGGACGATGTCTTCCACCAGGCTGGCCATACGCAACGAACGGCGTTGCAGGTCCTCTAGCAGTTGAACGAAGTGTACGGTCATAGCTTCTATCCAAAGCGGCCTGTAATGTAATCCTGTGTCTTGGGGTTGTTGGGCTTCGTGAAGATCACGTTCGTCTCGTCCACCTCAATCAACTCGCCCATGTACATGAAGGCAGTCCAGTCGGAAACACGAGCGGCTTGCTGCATGTTGTGGGTCACGAGCACAACGGTATAACGCGTCTTAAGCTCGTGGATCAAATCCTCGATCTTCGCCGTAGCGATAGGGTCGAGGGCGGAACAGGGCTCATCCATCAGGAGAACGTCCGGCTGAAGAGCGATCGCGCGGGCGATGCACAACCGTTGTTGCTGTCCGCCCGAAAGCGCGTACGCACTGTCGTGCAGCTTGTCCTTCACCTCGTCCCACAGAGCTGCCTGCCTGAGAGATCGCTCGACGAGTTCCTCGAGATGGCCTCGATAGCCGTTGATCTTCGCCCCCCACGCGACGTTCTTGTAGATCGACTTGGGGAACGGGTTCGGCTTCTGAAACACCATGCCGATCTTCTGACGCAACTCGACGGGATCACACTTCGGGGCGTAGATGTCCTCGCCGCGATACGTGAGCTTGCCCTCGGCTGTCGCATTCGGCACGACATCGTTCATCCGGTTCATCGCCCGCAGGAGCGTGCTCTTGCCGCAGCCGGATGGTCCGATGATCGCAGTTACCTGATGGCCTGGGATCTCGAGCGAGACTTCTCGAACGGCGGCAAAGTCGCCGTATCGAATCGTCAGTTGGTCGGCCCGAATGACGGATTCCGAAGATGCTTGTACCGGAAGCTGTTTCGCCGGCAGCGTCACAGGCCTTGGTGGGACCGCGACCTTCAGCATCTTGTTTTCAGTCCTGGGTTCCGATTCCATCACGGTTACCATGCCTTCCTCCGCTGGTACCACGCACGCAGGGCAACCGCCACGGCATTCATGGGAAGGAGAATGCCCAGTAAGACAAGGATCCCCGCCGCGGCAAGGTGGTGGAACACCGTCTGGGGCCGGTCGCACCAGTCATATATCTGGATAGGCAACGCCGTGAACGCATCCAGCGGCCCTTCGGGAACGAACGCGACGTAGGTCAGTGCTCCGATCATAAGCAACGGGGCTGCCTCGCCGATGGCTCGCGACACAGCCAGAATCACACCCGTCAGGATGCCCGGCAGCGCCGCCGGCAACACGTGTGAGCGGATGGTCTGCCACTTGGTCGCCCCGAGGGCGTAAGCTGCGTGTCGGAATGACTGTGGGACGGCCAACAACGCTTCACGACTCGCAATGATGATCACCGGAAGGATCAACAGAGTAAGGGTCAATGCTCCCGCAAGCACACTCCGATCGAATCTCAGCAAGCGAACGAATACCGCCAGCCCCAAGATGCCGTAGACGATCGACGGCACGCCGGCCAAGTTTGAGATGTTCACGTGAATGAAGCGTGTGAGGCGATTGTTCGGCGCATATTCTTCCAAGTAGACAGCCGTGGCTACACCCACCGGCACCGACACGACGACCGTAATCCCGATTAGCCAGATCGTACCCCACAACGCGCTCTTCACACCTGCCTGCGGTGGGTTCAAAACCGAGGGGAAGTTGGTCAGGAAGGTCTTGCTCAGCCACGGCAAGCCCTCCCACGAAACCCGCACGATCAACACGACCAGAAAGGCCAGCCCCACCAGGCTCATCATGGCGAGCCACACGTGAAACACGCGACCGATCCGCCGTCGCCGCTGTAGCCGCGGTTCAAACATTGGCTTCTCTGCCGTCACTCGTATACCTCGCGGAAACGCTTCAGAGTCTTGTGTGCGATGACATTGATCGCCAAAGTAATGGTGAACAGCGTCATTCCGCACGCGAAGATCGTCTGATACTCGATCGTCCCAGCCGGCGTGTCCCCCAGACTAACTTGCACGATGTAAGCTGTCAGCGTTTGAATACTTTCAAGCGGGTTCGCGGTGAGTTTCGCCGTCATGCCAGCCGCCAGCGTAACCGCCATGGTTTCGCCGATGGCGCGGGCAAACGCGAGAAGCACGGCTGCAACGACGCCCGACATCGCCGCGGGTACGACCACGCGCGTCGAGACCTCCAAGCGAGTGGCTGAGAGCGCATAGGCAGCCTCTCGCAGCGTGCGCGGCACTGCGCGGAAAGCATCATCGCAAAGCGACGCGATCGTCGGAATGATCATCACGCCAACGACCAGAGCCGCGCTGGCGGCGTTGAAGACCTCGGTCTGGGGGATGAGGGGCCTGAGAACGTGCGGTGTGATGAACGTAAGGGCAAAATACCCGTACACAACCGTGGGAATGCCGGCCAGCACCTCGAGGATCGGTTTGAGGCAGCCGCGAACCGAGGACTTGGCGTATTCACTCAAGTAAACGGCCGTACCGAGTCCGATCGGAAGCGCAACGACCAGCGCGCCGCCAGCCACAAGGAACGTCCCGCAGACGAGCGGCAAGATGCCGAAGCTCCGCGGCTCAAGGAGTGGTGCCCAACGTGTCCCGAAGAAGAACTCGAGCGGCGAGACTTCGCGAAAAAACGTGATCGACTCGGTCGTCAGGACCCAGATGATCCCGGCCGTCGTGACAATCGACAGCAGCGCGCAGGAGAAGAGGAAAGTGTGAACCCCTTTCTCTCTCCAAAGTACGGCCTTTGATCTCATACCGTGCTCCCCGGGTATCCAAGGGCACTACGCGGTCGCTGCGCGCGGTCGAAGACGCCAAGCCGGCCGGTTGCGGCTTTGCCGCGGCGCGGCAGGCCGTCTTGGCGCCCTCTCGACCGTCAATGTGCAAGGAGAATTACACACATAGCCTTGCCGTGACCCGAGCCTAATATTTCCTGAACGTCTCGGTCAGGTCCAATCCCTTTCCCTTGGCTGCCGTCATGGCCGAACCTGTCTTACCTTCGTTCAGGCGCCTCCTGCCGAGTTCGTACATCTCATCCGAGAGGGCGACATAGTTCACCGTCGGATGCTCGACAATCCGGCGTGCATTATCGAGAAAGAACTCCAGGAATGCCTTCACCTCCGGTCGCTTGTAGGATTCCTTGTTCACATATATGAATATCGGTCGTGACAACGGACGATAGGTCCCCCCCCGGATGACGTCCAGGCTGGGTTTGACCGGATTCCCGTTGTTGTTGTCCACCCCGACCAGCTTCAGTTTGCCCTTGTTGGCCTCGTAGTACGAGTACCCGAAGTACCCCAGCGAGCCACGATCACCGGCAATGCCTTGCACAAGCACGTTGTCACTGGCGCTGGCCGTATAGTCACTGCGGGATGCGCGCTCTTTGCCGACGATGGCCTTGGTGAAGTAGTCGAACGTCCCGCTATCCGCGTCCGGTCCATACAGCTTGAGATGCAGATCGGGGAAACCCGCACGCACTTGCGACCAGTTCGTGATCGCACTGCCCGGCTCCCAGACCCGCTTCAGCTCCTCAATGGTCAGATGCTCGCAGAAGGTGTTGGACGGGTGGACCATTACGGCGATCCCGTCGATCCCGATCGGAATCTCGATGTACTCGACTCCGACTTCCTTGGCCTTCTCTATTTCTTTGGCCTTGATCGGACGTGACGCGTCGCTGATGTCGGTCCGCAGGTCCGGTCGCGAATCGAGGAACTTCTTGAAGCCCCCACCCGTGCCCGAGATTCCAACGGTTACGCGGACGCGCGGCTGCTCGGCCTGGAAAAGCTCGGCCGTGGCCATCGTAATCGGCGCAACGGTGCTCGAGCCGTCCACCTTGACCTTGCCCTTCAGTTGTTGGGCACTTGCCGGCTCGCTGAGCCCGGCTGCAAACAGGGCGGCGCCGACTGCAACTGTCCAAGTCCACCTACGAGAGAATATCGCTTCACCTGTCATGTTCCTGCTCCCAAATTGTTTCCATCCCTCATTCGGACGGGAATCACTTACCAGGTTTCGTCCACCATTACTCGCCGATAAGCTCATCAGCCGGCGGAATCAACGCCTCCCACAGATCGCTCGTGTAACCCTTTACGAAGGATAGCGTGCCGTTGACCATGTTGAGGCGGAAGTCACCCAGCGTACACGCTGAGCCGTAGAGCGTCCCAAACACCACCATCGACAGCACCGCTACTTTGATCTTCCTGATCCGATTGCTCACAACGCGTTGCATTGGATTGCTTCCTTTCTTCGATAACACAACTTACAGGCTCATCTTGATTCGCAGACCGGCCACAAAGGCGTCGCCGTCATCCGCATCACCACCTACGTTAGTGATGTACTGGAGGTCCGGGCTGATGATCAGCCACGGAGCCAGCTTGATTGCGTAGTACATCTCATAGACCGTCTCGCGGTCAGCACCTTCATGAACCCGCTCGTACTCGTCAGCCAAAATGCCCTGGCCAACACCGATGCCGAACAGATCCACGTCGCGACCGGGGATCATGCCCGTGTACTGGGTCCCGAAGGCCCAGAAGTCCTCGATCTTGTTGACCTCGCCGTTGGCGCGGCCATACCGAGCAGCAATCGCGAAGCCCTGTTTGTCCTTCGGGTCATCATTTTCTTTCCAGACCATCTGGTCGAAGCCGACGTAAACCCCCCAGTCGCCGCTTTCGAAGTGCTCCTCACGAAGCCCACCCATGGTGTCGCGGAACTTTTTCTTTTGCGTCGGGTCGTACCACGTACCGATCCGGTAGTGGCCCCACAGCTTGCCCTTGGATGACTCGGGCTTCGGCTGGCAACCAAGCTCCGCAAAGAACCGGAACTCGTCTTCGTCGTGGAAGGCCGTGTTGAAGTTTGTCTGCCGGTCTTGGGCGTGGGCATCTAGGGCGGCCATACTCAGGTAGGCGTGTTCCGTGAACTTCCAGCGGGCGAAGATGCCGAGGCCCTTCTTGGAGGGGATTGTGGCGTTTCGCACCAGGGCCCGGTTCAGGAAGTACTTGTCCTCGTGCCCCATGACCTTGCTGGTATCGAAGAGATCCTTCACCGGCTCCTGGCGCCCCAGGCGGATCTCCAGCTTCTTGTCGAACATAAACTGCTGCCAGTGCCATTTGTCGACGAAAACCGGCTCCTCGGCGCTACCGTCCTGGTTGGTCTTGAACAGTCCGCCGATCTTCTCTTTGTCGAAGTCCGAATCGTCGCCGCCCCAGGTACCCTTCGCCCGAATCCAGAACGTGGCATCGGGGATGTCGAGCAGTCTGTCCATGTCAAGATACACGTTGAATTCGTAGCTTCCAGCAGCATCGTGGCCGTTCTTGGTCTCCTTCCCGCCGTGCATGTTGACCATAAGCTGGTTCATCAGCGTAGTCTTGAACTTGATGCCCAGATCCTCGAGGTCGCTGCGCGCGCCGCCCCAGTCGCCGGTCATGTACTTGTAGTCGAGGTCAAACGGGCCGTGCGTCGGTTCCACCTCCTGGCCATCCGAGGTGGATGGCTGTTCGTCCCGACCTTGCCCCAGCAACACCGCCGGGCTAAACATCACCAGCAAACCGCCTATCAGAGTTGTACACAGATGATGTCGCCTAAACACCGTATTGCCTCCTGGCTTCGCGCAGATGACATCCGTGTCCAACCGAGTTCCGCGCCAGGCTCGGCCGCACTGTCCAGAGGTCGCGTTACCCAAGAACCTCTCATGTCCTCTGGGATTGTGCATCGCACGTGTTAGATTAGGGTTAAGGAATTGTTAAGATTTCATTAAGATCGGCTCGTCCCGGCCTCACAACCCATGGCTCTCCGCGCGTCACGTTGTTCGATTGCGGAACGTCTATCGTCTGCCCGGATACGCATGGCAACCAGTCAGACAACGCGGCGGTCACTGCGTGATTTACAAGTGTACAGCCGATCGAGGCCCCCCTCCGGTAAGCCCCGACCGGCCGGCGTGCTTCCTCCCCCTTGACGCCGCTATGCGTCACTTCCCTCCCCTATAGCCTGGATCACACGTACTCCATCCACCGGGGGCGCGGGGGCCGCCCCCGATGGATGTGCGTTGGCGCGAGCGAATCACGGGCAGTCCAGCGGTCCAAGGCCCGGATACGACTTCGACTGGAAGCCATGGATGTTCGCCAGAATGTCATCAATGTCGACCATCTGGTTCGGAACACCATCGCCCAACGCCGGGGCAATGTCGAACCAGGTCAGCGGGTCGTTGTTGCTCGACTGGAACGCCGCGATCGCAGCCAGGATGTCGTCGATGTTGACCTCCCCCTGTGGCGGCTCACAGTTGTAGTACAAGCAGGTCGAGACGACGTCACCCCAGATCGTCGGCGTGTGCAGCGCAATCGCGGTTGAGTAATTGGCCTCCTCCGAGATGTCCGCACCCATTGGAATGGCCTGCACCAGGTAGGTTTGGTTCGTCGCGATCTCGCACCCCGTGACGTTGACAAGGTCCGGCCAATCACCCACAAAGTCATAGTCCGCGTAGACGGGTTCATCCACCACGTCCGCCACGGTAAGCCCGCTGGCCTCATAGGGTGCGCCGACCCACCACGGACCCGCGCCGCCGCCCTGGAGACTTATCCTCCTGGCAGTGCGCTCGGTCTGGAATGGGTTGTGGGCAATCGAGATGTAACGGTGCTTCGGCGCGTAGCACGTTCCAAGGACACACTTCGCCTCATTCGCACATTCCTCGTCTGCCGTGCAATCCGTGATGCCGAGGCTGTCCTCCGGTAGCGGTGGCTGCACTTGCCACGGGAACAGGTCCTGGCTGTCCACCGTACCGTCACCGGTTACGTCACCGTCAAGCCAACCACACGAGCCATCATCATTGCACTGCCCCGTGTGCCCATCCAGCACAATCTGCTCGTCATCGGAATCCACATCGCCGTCCAGATCAACGTCGCCGACGTCCGTGTTCAGGATGCCAAGCAACGCACGCACGTCATCGTAATCGACCTCCATGTTCCCGTCCGTATCACAGCTCAGATCGGTGAGAATGGCGCTGTCGATGACATCCCAGCCACCGGCGTACGCCGCCCGGGCGCAGTAGGTGAGGTCCTTGTCGTCGATACGACCATCCCAGCCGAGGGGCGGGGCACCGGCAATCGGGCCGACACCACCCAGACCGTTGCTCCCGGCTACGTCACCGCGGAAGTCACCAGGCTGGTACGTCTTGCCCGTGTTCGCGACGATGGCTGCCGGGAACATGTCGTCTATCGGTGTAGGTGTGCTGAAGGTCGGGTCGTTACCAGCCGACCCCGGTGGCACGAGTAGCTGCGCACTCTGATCACTCCACGGATACGGCTCGGACTGGGCAGCAATGGCGTCGTCGATCGCAATGGCTCCCTCCTTACGATCGAGGACCAGCCCACCCCGGCCGTCGTCGACCATGGCCAAGCCGTCCATCCAGTACCGGAGGTCCTCCTTGTTGAAGTTGCCGTCGCCGTTGAAGTCGCCGATGACCTCGGGAATGGTGTTGTCGGCGCTCATATCCCCTTTGTCACCGCTACCGTTGGCCGCAGCGGATTTCTGCCAAGTTCGCGGCGCATAGTAGGCTGCAACCATCTCAGCCGCGTCGTCAATACCACGGACACCGTCATCGTTGAAGTCACCCGTGAGAGCGTTACGCTCCGAGAGTTGCAGACCGGACAGCAGGTTGGTCACATACTGCATCCCCGTCCAGTATGTGTAGCTGCCACCTCCGGACCCGTCCGAGTACACATCCTTCAGGAGGGAGTTCCGCTTCGAAACCAGACCAGCCGGGGTGACGTTGCCATACTCATAGTCGGCGCCATCCGGATCGGCGCCCCAGCCAAGCCCGTTCTCGTCACGAATGAAGTCCTGGAGGCTTTCGTTCGTTGCGGTGTCGGTGTACTCCAGCGGACTGCCAATCTCGTGCAGGCAATCCAGGCCCTCCCGCAGAAAGAAGGTCGTCGCAAGGAACGAACCCGGCATGTTCAGCTTCTCCTTGCAGAAGTCCGGCGCATCGCAGGTCTCCTCGCCCGGGCAGTCGCCGGCGTCCTGGCAAGGGAGCCGGCTCTCGCTGCAAACAAGCGTCGGGCAATCGCTGTCACCGTTGCAGGGCTTGCCAATATCGCAAGTTTCCCCGCCAAAGCAGTCAGAGTCATCGAAACAGTCCGTCATCACACAATTCCCGGCACAGTCACCGTCGCCCTCGCACACGTCGAAGGGAGCGGTGTCGCAATGCTTGACAATCTCACCCGCGATGCCGCAGACTAAGCTGGCGTCGCATTGCGCCGGGAACACCTGACCGGTGGTGAATGACTCGATGCTGCTGAATATGTTGTTCAGGTAGTCGGCCACAGCCTGATTGTCCAGTGGCGGGTTCGAGCCGGTATAGCCCGTCTCATTCGCCGCAATGTCACCGCGCACCACGAACGAACCGCTGCCGGCGATCTGGTAACCCGTGCATGGATCACAGTTGCCCAAGACGGTGTTAACCGTGGGGCGGACGTATTGACTGCAATCGCAATCCGGCTCGCCGTCCCCGTCCAAATCAAGGTCCTTGCACAGGCCGAGGATCTCGTATTTGCCATTCGCTGCATCGAGACCGGAGCGGCTGGTGCCACCCAGACCCGTGTAGCCAACGCCCAGACGGTTGTTCTGGATTGCGCCCTCCATCCGGCTCGAACCACCCTTGTTCGACGGCTGGTGCTCGGCACCAAGGTTATCCGTCGACTTGTCCTTGGTCTTGCTGCCGAGGTTCTCGCCGCGACCCCAGCTCGGGTCGACACCAAGCGAGTTCATGGCCGCGTTGCGCGTACCCGAACCGATGTCACGCGAGCACGCAGTCAGGTTCTCTCCATTCGGCATACGACCGGTAGTGAACAGGTATTGAAGCTCCGAGTACTTGGCATTCTCAATGCCCGTCCCGCGGTTGGAGATGATGGAGACGGGAATCCACGCGGCCGTGAAGTCGTAGATCGTATCCTCGTCAGGTGAGACGAAGTCCTTGTTCAGCGACACCTCCACGCCGGTTGGAACGCAGACCTCGCTAGGATCGCACGTTTCCTCGCCCGGACAGTCCTCATCATCGTCACACGAAGTACCGGCAATGCTGCAGTACTTGTTGTACCACAGCGGGCAATTGTCGTCCTCGACACACGCCACCGGCGCCGTGCACGTACCCCCGTCCGGCAGGCAATCGTCGTCCTCCTCGCACGGCATGCCGTTCAGACTGCATTCGTAACTCACCGAGCACTCGCCGCACGCGCGCGTCAGCGTCAGAAGGGTGCTGATGAAGCCGGTGGAAGAGGGGATGTCATTCCCCTGGCCATACCCGGATTCCAGCGGCGACGCATCCCAGTGCGGCACACCCTCATACTGAATCGCCCAGGAACTGGGTACGTCAAGGAAGGCGCCCTCGATCTCGCAGGGTTGAAGCGGCGTACCGGTTCGGTTATGACCACCCGTCCACTGCTTCTCACCATCCTTGGCCCACTGAAACTGGTTGAACAGACCCCGCTCACTTGGGACACCGAGTGGAATCGCACCACAGGTCTGGTTATCCACGAACTCGTTCATGCCGTTCACCGAGCCGATGCTTCGATATTGGAACACCCACCAGCTCTCCAAATCCTGCGAAGGCGCGAATGTCTCCGCAAGGTTATCGGTGTACGGGAACTGAGAGAAGAAACCTGCCTTCCCATCGCCGTCCACATCATTCCAGTCGTTTGTCGACGCCGGCGCGGCAAAGAAGTCCACGAACATCGAGGCGCCTGCCATCGAGATTTGCCCGCCCTCGATCGTGAAGAACTCATCGCCATTCGTAAAGGTGCCTGCCCCGTTGTTCTCACACTGAGCCATGACCGCGTGCGGCCCACACAGGGCAGAGCACACCACAACACCTGCGCCAAGTAGTAAATCCCATCTCATTCTACGTCGTGATCTCATGCTCCCTTTCTCCTTCCACATGCTCTCTTTTCCCTTCCAGGAGAATCACCGTCACCGACAATCGGTATCTATGTGATACTCGCTGTTGCCACCTCCACTCACAGACGACACTGGGGCGCCTCCGCGCGCCTGACTCGGTCAGCGTAGCGCGGAAGGCCTCCCAGCGCCTTGCCAATTGCATGGGTACACTCTCGGGCGGCCGACCGGGGTCGCACGCTCTGCATTCGCATCACACACACCCGCCGACCTTCCTTCCACCTCCTTTCTCCAGTACATTGGTTCTTGCTCTTGAGGAGTTGTCTTAAGGGTGTAGCGTTCTATGCATTGGTGGGCCCTGAGAAGCCCGAATGTTTGAGCGGGCGTGGCTTCAGAACCTCGGTCGCCCCGGAACTCTGGAAGTGATCCGCCCTCGTTGGCGGCGCGCACGGATTGGTGTGGCTGCCTGCGAAAAACGCCCCACCGAACCCGCGTGCCGGATACCCCCGGACCTTTCGAATCGCGCTGATTGGTCTGCTCGTGCTTCATCGAGTGAGATCTTGGCTACGTCTGTTAGGGGCGCATTATCGATCCATTAACTTTGCGCGAAGATTCGGAGGTCCGTCTGTGATCCGACTGCCGAATGGTCCTGCTTCCATTGCCCCTCCGATCACCGCGCCCGCTCCGACGACTTTAGCTACAAGGCCGTATGCCTCTCTCCGAGCAGCGCCTGCCCTACGGCAGATCCACCGTCGTCATGTTCAGAACCTCGTTCTCACCGGAAAGGGAGTAGTACCGTTCCCCCCACTTGCGCTTGTGAAGTGAGTCCAATAAGCTCATTGGCTCCGCGTGGCCGTCGCAGAAGAGGAAGTTCGCCACACCTCCGTATTTCGCGCTGTAGGTCTCGTTCTGGCAGGGATGGTGACGCCCTACGGCGTTGATTTGGGAGATCCCCGACGTGTGGTCCAGGATGTTCACCTTGTCCCGGACTTCCGCCAACGGAAGCAACCCGTAGGTCGTCTGGTCTGACTGCAACCCATAGATGAAGCCGGGACTCCTGGACGCAGCCGAATACTCGTCAAACCCGGACCCGATGTGGTAGAAGACGTTGATGGGGCGGTGCGACTTACTCAATACCCCCGAGCCCTGCTGGATACCCAGAGCCTTCCAGTTGTTTAGGAATTCGGTGACGAGGATGGTATCGCTCGGGCGACGTATCCTGCTTTCGTTCACCAGAACGTTTACCCGCTGGCCGCCGGAGAGCTGGGTTGTGAATTTGTTGCGGGGCACGATGGCAGCGTTGGCGGTGTAGGACATCCTCGGTGCCTGCTTGTCGATCAAGTCGTTCTGGCGATCATCGCCGTTCTGGTCGACCTGCCCACCTTCCCAGTCGCAACTCTCACGCCCCGGGTTGGTACGTGGCGCGCCGCCATTGTCGAACTTAGGACACTGGAAGGCCTTCGGTGACACATGCCCACCGGCGTAGAGGAAGTGAGACCAGTGCAAGTACCCGTACGGGTGGTTCTTGACTTGTGTCCTCGGCGACCACGAGCCGTCCTCGTCCTCCGGATAGACGTAAGATGCAGGGTAGGTTCCCTTAGGAAACATGTAGCTGGCCATCGCCTGGCCTATCTGGCGTGTGTTGGCAGCACAATATACAGCCTTGGCGTGCTCGCGTGCCGCTTGCAGACTCGGAAGCAGAATCGCAATGAGCAAGGCGATGATCGCGATCACAACAAGCAACTCGATTAGCGTGAACCCGCCAGAGCGACACCGGAGACGCCTGATCATTTGTTTTCCTCCTTCAAGTCATTTCCGAGGTCACACCGGCCGGCAACGAACCGGCCTTGCCCAACCTCGCGCGGTATCGTCGACAAGCCCGATTAAGGGAGTATGAGGGCGGTGTGAAAATCTGATTAAGATTGAATGAGCTGCAGGCCGAGGCAGGAAGCCGTGGACATGCAGAACCGGGAGCAAATGTGCCCGGTGCTTACTGCCGGGCTGGCTGCGGAATGCTTACGGTCACGCGCGTGCCGACACCGGGTTCACTGGTGAGTGTCACCGTGCCCTTCATGGCTGCGACGGCGTGTCGGACGATGGAGAGGCCCAGGCCCGTCCCTCGTGTCTCCGGTTGCCTGCTGCCTGTACCCGATCGGGCTTGCGCTACCTGATAGAAACGTTCAAAGACGCGCTGGTGATCCTCAGCGGGAATCCCGCATCCGTCGTCGGCGACTTCGATGACCAGATCACTGCGCTCCTGCTTCGAGGTAACGGTGATGTGCCCGCCGGCCGCCGTGAACTTAATCGCGTTGTCAACAAGGTTATCCAACACCAGCGTGATTAACTGCGGGTCCGTCGCGACCTCTCGCAAATCCGGCGGTGCGATCCACTCCCAATGGAGTTGCTTCTTCTCGACGGCATCGGTCCATTTCGCGCTCAGCTCATCACAGAAGCGGCCCCAATCGACGGTCATAGGTTTGAACTCGCTCACCGGCGACTCCAGACGTGACAGTGCCAGCAGGTCGGCAATCAGTGCTTCTAAGCGCGCACTGTGTCTGTCGATGACGCCAAGAAATCGCGTGGCCGATTCAGCGTCGTCCGATAGGTCAATGTTCAACAAAGTCTCGATCGCGCCTCGTATTGCTGAAAGTGGCGTTCGCAACTCGTGCGAGGCGTTGGCCGCGAAATCCGTCTTCATCTGGATCGTACGGGCAATCTCGGTGATGTCGGTCAGCGCCAGAATACGACCGATGCGAGGCTGGACATCCGAATCGGTTTTGGCTTCAAGTGTCGGCGTGCCCGGCAGTGTGATGTCCGTAGCACTGGCCAGTACGACTACGGACCCACTCTTGGTGGGTAGCTCAACTCGGACTTCAGCAACACAACGGCGGGCCGCCACCGAACGCACATGGCGAAAGTTCTCTTCGGTCGTCTCGCTCGTTTGCGTTGCGCCGGCTGAAAGCAGCAAGCGTTGCAGGTCGTGCTGCGGCACACATTGCTCCACGCTGCGCCCCACCCACGAACCTGTCGATGGTCCCTGCCCGCTGTCAGCATCAACGAAACGCATAGCTGCGGGGTTTGCAAGAACGACCTTCCCATCCGGCCCCGCGACGATGATGCCTTCCTGGAGCTGGTTCAAAAGGGTCTCAAGGGTCTGGCGCTGGCAGTCGATTGTGGTCAATTGGTGGCTCAAATGATCGCGCATTTCGTTGAGCGACCGAGCAAGGCGAGCAATTTCGTCTGAGCCGCGAACACGTGCCCGGGCGGAGAGATCTCCGCGGGAAATACGGCCCGCGATTGCGGTGATGCGCCTAATCGGCAACGTCCAAATCCGTGCGAGGCCAAGCGCGAACACCGCCGTCGTCAGAAGGGCGATGACAACGATACCCCACATGATTCTGCGAACGGATTGAGTCTTCGCTCCAATGCTCTTAACAGCAAGGGCAACCCGGACAATACCTTCGGGATTCTCAGCGGGACCCACGCGAACCGCAACATACTTGAGCATGCGTGAGACCGTGCCCGACCACCGCGTGCTTATGCCCCACCCTTCCTCGAGAGCCGCTCGGATCTCCATTCGATCATGGTGAGACTCCATCTCGCCGGCGTCGGCTTGTGAGTCGCCCAGCACCGTTCCGTCAGCAGCCACGAATGTGACACGGATACTCTCTGCTTCGTGTCCGCCCACTTCTCTGGCGATTCGGGTGAGTTCTTCCGAGTTTCCGGCATCGAGTTGTCCCCGGACCTGGCTCCGCAATGTGACTGCCTGGGCCTTGAGATGTTCGGTCAGCTCCTCGGCGTAGAATCGCTCAAACTCCCGGAGGATCAACAGCACACACGCCATAAGGGCCAACGTCACAAGCAGGGCGTAACCCAGAAACAGCTTCCAGAACAACTTGCTCGGTCGTTTCGGAATTCGCGTCATTGGCCGACTCCGGGTGGCGGCCGCAGTGTGTATCCGACGCCGCGCACGGTCTGGATGAGGGCCGAGGCATTGCCGAGCTTCTTACGCAGCGCCGCGACATGTACGTCGATCGTACGATCCGTGACGACTGCGCATGTCCCGAGGACCCCATCGATGAGCTGTTCTCGGCTGAGGACGCGCCCACGGGCAGCCATCAGCTCCCACAGGATCCCGAACTCGGTCGATGTGAGCGTCACCGATTCGTCATCAACATTGAGTTCGCGGCGACTCCGATCCAGGCTGATCGGGCCCACGGTGAGCACGTCTGATCCGGAGGCTGGCGCGCTCACCCGCCGCAGCAGGGCCTCAACCCGCGCCAGCAGCAGTTTCATCGAGAAAGGCTTCGTGACGTAGTCGTCCGCCCCGAGCGCGAACCCGACCAGCTCGTCGGATTCCTCGGCTTTGGCGGTGAGCATGAGGACCGGAATGCTGGCCGTCTCCGGCTCACGCCGGAGCTTTGCGATGACCTCATCGCCTGATATCCCCGGGAGCATTCGGTCCAGGATCAGGACGTCCGGCCGCTCGCGGCGGACCTCGGCCAAAGCGCTTGTACCATCCGCGACACACCGACACCGGTATCCCTCACGCTCAAGGTTGTACCGAACGACCTCCGCCAGGTCCGCTTCGTCTTCGACAACTAGAACGGTCTTGTTCGTGCTCATGTGTGGCGCTCATCCAATCCCAACCGCCGAAACGCAGGGACTTCCATCCCCAGCCAACGACCGGTCACCATGATACCTCTCGCCCTGCTCGACGCGAGCCGGGTCCTGGCGCGGTGCCAGCAGGTCGGAAGCCCTCCATGTTGACTGAGTTCCTGGGAGTCTGAGTCGGAACCTGACCGCGCCGGTGTGTTCGAGTAGGGCGTGATGGTTCGAGCTCGTGCAGGAAGGAGGCATGTTCCGCCCTCCCGCGCACCCGGCCAGCGGACCCAGCTCCACCACGCCTCCCCTATCAGTCGGATAACCAGTGCAACATAAGCCTGATACCCGGACGGGATGGCCGTGCTGCGCCACGGGGGATGTCCGTCCGATAAGCACCGGCCTGCCTTTCATGCCCGCCGCCTGACGATTCGGAAGGCGGCCTTGCCGCGGTAGAATCGCCCTGGTGGATGACGAAGCCCGTTCTCCGGCAGCTGCGGAGTAGTCTATCATGGGTCAGCCTCGGTGGTGTGTTTATCTCGTACGATGTGGGACCGGGGCCCTCTACACCGGGATCGCGACAGACGTAGCTCGCCGCCTGACCGAGCATCGCCAGGCCCGAGGAAAAGGTGCCAAGTACCTACGCGGCAGAGGCCCGCTTCGCTTGGTGTTTGAGAAGAAGGTCGGCACCAAGGGCCTGGCCCTGAGTGTAGAAAGCCATATCAAGAAGCTCTCGAAGGCACGCAAAGAGGCCTTGATCAAGCAGGACGATGTCATCAACGAGATCATCGCGCGGGCCCGAAAGAACTCCGCTGGGCTGACCCGTACTCGAATCGCAAGGGCTTGAGAATCAAGAAATGGAGAGAGGCCCGGTGGTGCGTGGCCTCTTCAACCTTTTTGCCAGCGACATTTCGCCAGCGAAAAAAACCTCTACGCGGCAAGGGCCAGGAGCGCGGATGCCTTGGCATCGGCTTCGGACCGGTCGCCGGCGTTGGCGAGCTTGCCCGAGATCCGGGTGAGCGCATCGACCAGAGCGAAGATGGTGAAGCCGCCCCGCTGCTGGGCGATCTCCAGGGCCTCCTTCGCGAGCTTCTTGGTGATACCCCTCTTGTTGAGGATCTCCAATACTTCGTCGGCGTCGTCGCCGAGTCTCTGCCCCATCGCCTTTCTCATCACGTTCACGAACCCGTTGCGGCGGGCGTCGCGTTTGTCGACCAGGCCTTCGACGAGCCGGCGGATCTCGCGCAGCGAATCGTGGACGTTGGCCGTGTGCTTGCGGCTGAACTCTACAACTTCGACGGCGTCCCAGACGATGTGATTTTGGCAGACCGCCTCGAACCAAAACGTCTGGACACCTACGGACCGCTTGCCGACTTCCGAGTTCCAGATGAAGAAACCCGGGGCGAAGGCCTCGCCCTCGATCTCGGCCCATCCGGTCGGGTCGATCAGGAAGCAGAACATGTCCTGCTCGCCGCAATACAGGCCCGTTGCCGGCGTGGGCTCGGGATCCGGAACGAATCCCGGCGAGCCGGGATCGTCGTCCGTGACCGACGGCCGGCTTCCGTCCATGCCGGCCGGCTGCGGCGGTACGAAGTCCGTCGCGAACTCGCGAACCATCGTGAGCAGGTCCGCGTTGTACAGCCGTGTGTAGCTCGCCACGTGGATCGCCCGCACGGTCTCACCTGTGGTGAGAGCCTGCAGCGGCTTCGTTCCCTGGGGCAGCGTCTCGCCCAGGACGCGACTTGCCGTGTCCGGCGAGAGCTTGTTGAGCGTGTCCCTGCTGACGTCCGCCAACTTGCACAACTGAGAGAAGCTCCAGTCGGTCAGGCCAAAGGCCCCGTAATCGCCCACTCGATGGCTTGGCCTAAGGGAGCGGGCATCGCCCTAGACCACGTTACCCGCCGATCGGTTCCCGTGCTGGACAATGCCGAGCCGAGGCTGCACAATGATGCCCAAACTTGCGGTGCGAGGCCCTGAAGATGACCAAGCTGAGCGACTACTTGACGATTGGCGATGCAGCCGAGCACCTCGGCATCAGCACGGACACCCTTCGCCGCTGGGACCGGGCGGGAAAACTGACGGCCCGCCGCCATCCCGTCAGCCGATACCGGCTCTACGTCCGACAGGAGCTTGATGCCCTTCTTGGCCAGGTTGACGAGACCGAAAGGCCCGCTGGCCGGGACCACCAGCCCGTGAGTCACATAGCACCATTCACAGGTCTAACGACCAAGACTTCCGTGGAGAACACGACATGACTGATGAGACTCCCAGTGGGCCCACCCCGTTCGAGGAGTACGGCAAGCTGGCATCAACCCTGGTCGAAAGCTACGTGCAAGCTCGATCTGGTTTCGGAGCACTACGCCATTATGCAGGCATCCGGCGAGACACTGCACGGCTAGTACTTGAATCGAGTTTCTTCGTGCACCCGGATGCCTCGCCCGGGCACCCTTGGCCATTCCCCGATCCAGACCTATTCCACTTCATGCTTCGGCACTGGGGTGATAGCGAATTTCCGCAAGCGTTCCTACGAATCCTTCAACATACTCTCAACAGGCCGTCATCATATCACCCCCATGCGTTGTGGGCATTGTTTTGGGCTCTCGCCAAAGGTGAACACGCCTTCTTGCACCGCTACACACCTTTCTGGAGCCACGAAGAACGGCTCACGGGGCACCTTGTTTCTCAGATGATTACCTGCGTCGAGGACTTCGGCGATCGCTGGAACATGCTGAGTCAGACCGAAGGGCAGACGTCGGCCTGCAGGATTTGGTACGCTGATACCGCTACAGCCCGACAGGAGAAGGTTACCGGAGCTGACCTCGGGCTAGTGGTTCATGCTAGATTCTCTGACACAAACGAGTTTTTCAAAGTCGTCCGATTCCAGGCAAAAAAGGTGAATCGTCAAAGTGGGAAGGCGAGAATCGACCTGGATCAAGCAGATGCGTTACTTCAACGTGAGAACCTCGGTTACTATCTCTTCTACCACTTCCTCCATGGCACGAACTGGTCACTGCCACCCACTGTGACTCGTGCCTCGGCGTTGCGTCGTGAGGTCGAGCAGGCCCAAAAGGATGAGAAGCGACAGCGTCACTCCCTCGGCACATTACTTTGGGACGGTTGGCAGTCTGGGTATGACCTGGCAACCTTCATCACCTTTGCAGTAGCCGATCCGGCTGTGGAACACGGTGTTATGACAGCCAACCCTGAGGAGGCCATCCGAGTTTTGACCGGAGGCCCGCCGCCAGGGGCCCCAAGCAGAGTGCTAATCGTTACACTGGGCGATGGAGCCTCAGTCGTCGACTGGGGGTCTATGCTTCACGAGTATATCGGCCTCCCCTTTGAAGAGGAGTAACACGGCTGTACTCCACCAGATGTTGACTGTTTCGTCCGGGGGGCGGGAAAGCCGAAGGCTGGGCAATCGGCGACGACCGCGATTGGGCATGCCGGGAGTGCGACCATAGGTGGCGGGCGGATGAGTAGCTGCGGTTCGTGTTGTCAATCTGGATTGATCAGCTGTGCGAACAGACGTTGAAGGGCGAGTGAGGAACACGACGCTTGCGGTAAGCCGGCCATTACTACCCCTTTACGAGGCGATCGTCAATTCGGTTCAGGCAATCGAGGATGCACACGAGAAGAACGGACGAGTCCGAATCGTTATCGTTCGCGATGACAAGCATCTACTTTCCAAACAGGACGCCTCCGCAGGTGACATCATCGGCTTTGACGTGATCGACAACGGCATCGGTTTCACTGACGAGAACTTCGAGGCCTTCGACACCGCCGACACGACGTACAAGGCAAAACGAGGCGGGAAGGGAGTAGGGCGGTTTCTCTGGCTGGTCGCATTCGAGAAGGTCGCGGTCGAGAGCCACTTTAGGGATGGCCGGAAGATGATGCGGCGTCGTTTTGAGTTCGTTGCCGAGGGCGACGGCGTACGCAAGGAGACCCGTGCCGATTCAACTGAGAAGAGACCCCAAACAACCGTTCGCCTTCGGGGATTCCGAAGGAAGTACCAGGAGCAATGTCCGAAGAAGCCCGAAACGATCGCCTCCCACGTCATCGAGCATTGCCTTGAATTCCTGATACGCCCTGATTGCCCACGGATCAATCTTGAAGACGCCGCCACTGGTGATTCTCTGACACTCAACGAACTGCTCGAAAAGGAGTTGGCTGACAAGGGGAAAACGGACCGGGTAGATGTAAACGGACATCAGCTTGACGTTCTCCACGTTCGGTTGTTTGAGTCCCACGGAAGGGAACACATGGTCTACTTCTGTGCCAATCATCGCGTCGTAAAGTCGGAGAAACTGCTGGGCAGGGTTCCCAACTTGGCCCGCCACTTGAGCGACGATACGGAGCGATCCTTCATCTACGCGGCTTATGTTGACGGCGAACTTCTGGACAAGTCGGCCAACGCGGAGCGTACCGGTTTCTCGATTGTCGAGGATGATTCGGAGTTGCTCGTCAAAGAGCTGACTTGGCCCGCCATTCGAGGGAGGATCGTCGAGAGTGCTCAGGCGTTTCTTGCCCCCTATACGGAACCGGTGCGGAAACGGAAGCAAAAGAGGATACAGGAATTTGTGGCAAGAGACGGACCGATGTACCGTCCGATCCTCAAGCACATCGAACCCGCTATTGACATGATTGACCCGGACATCGGCGATGATGCTCTCGACTTACGGCTTTACGAGGCATATCACTGCTTACAGGTCAAGCTTCGAAGTGAGGGACAGGAACTTCTAAAGGACGAGGGCGATCACGACGAGGACTTCGAGGAGTTCAGCAAGCGGCTGCAGGACTACTTCGACAAGGTCGCGGACATTAACAAGTCTGACTTGGCTCGGTATGTATGCCACCGAAAGGCAATCCTCGAATTTCTACAAAAACAACTGAACCGTGGAGACGACGGAAAGTACAGCCGCGAGGACCGAGTGCACGGCATTATTTTCCCGATGGGCACAACTTCCGACGAGGTGCCTCTTGATGCCCACAACTTGTGGCTCGTCGATGAAAAGCTCGTATTTCACCGGTTTCTTGCCTCTGACAAGCAACTCCGAACCGCCCCTGAATTGACCACCGACAGCCGCAAGGAGCCTGATCTGATCGTTTTCGACAAAGCTTGTGCCTTTGCGTCCGGCACCCAGTCTCCATTCGCCGCGATCGACATCATCGAGTTCAAGCGGCCCATGCTTGCCGGGCATACGGAGGGCGATAATCCGGTTACCCAGGTACTTGGGTACGTGCAGGACATCCAGGAAGGAAAAGCTAGGACGTTGCAAGGGCGGGATATTCCGATAGGCAAGGACATTCCCTTCTTTTGCTATGTCGTGTGCGATATCACACCATCGTTGATTAAGCAGGCGAAGCTCCTTGACTTGACGGCGACGCCGGACGGACAGGGGTTCTTTGGCTATCGAAAGCAGTACAATGCTTACGTCGAGATTATCTCGTACACGAAGCTGATCGTGGATGCGCAGAAACGAAATGCCGCATTCTTCAACCAGTTGGGGTTGCCTGACCGACCTGCAACAATATGAACACGAACAAGAGCCAGCATTTCCCAGATACTGGAACTCCAACGGCCATCCTATCCAAACGGTCTGCTCGATTCAACGCAAACCGGCCTCCGTCGCCATGAATCACACTGGTTTTCCCGCTCCAACGTGCCAATCCTACTCCTGATGCCTCCGAAACAGCGGGTCCGAGCCGTTTCCGCGCAGCGTCAACCCTCGCTTCCACTCGAACCAGCAACATCTCGCCCGGTCACGAGCGTCAGCCACGCCGCAGCAACGGCGGCGGCACGCCGAAGCGATGAGTGACATATCCGAGGCATCATGCCTCAATTCGGTCATCCTACGCAATCGGAACGTCCTACCGGCTGTCGTGTTGGCGCTGAAGCCTCTCCTGCAACGCCGAGCACCTTTGGGTCGCGTCGGCTCTGTTGACTGCGATGGCCACGGCCTTGGGCATGCCGACCAAAACGACGAGCCGTTTGCCTCGGGTGATGCCGGTGTAGAGCAGATTGCGTTGCAGCATCATGTAGTGCTGCGTGTGGATGGGGATCACAAGAGCAGGGAATTCACTGCCCTGGCTCTTGTGGATGCTCATGGCGTAGGCGGGCATCACCTCGTCGAGTTCCCCGAAGTCGTACGTCACGATCCGCCCGTCGAAATCAACCGACATCTCGGATTCACCGAGGTCCACCTTGCGGACGATCCCGAGATCACCGTTGAACACGTCCTTGTTGTAGTCGTTCTGGGTCTGAAGGACTTTGTCGCCCGCACGGTAAACGTAGCCGAACCGTTCAACCTCGGGAGCACCATTCCGTGGCGGGTTGAGATGAGCCTGGAGGACTTGGTTGAGGTTCCGGGCTCCCAGAACGCCCCGGTGCATCGGCGTCAGCACCTGAACGTCGGCGATGGCGTCGAGGCCGAAGCGTTGCGGGATACGCTCGCTGACGATCTGGACGACCAACTCCGCCGCTGCTTCCGGCTCCTCGGCCTTGACGAAGTAGAAATCGCTGTCCTGATCGGGAGAACGAAGATCAGGCATCCGGCCACTGTTCACCTGATGGGCGGCGTGGATGATCCGGCTGGCTGTTGCCTGACGGAAGATTTCGGTCAACCGAACGGTGGGCACCACCCCCGACTCGATCAGGTCCTTCAGGACGGACCCCGGTCCCACGGAGGGCAACTGGTCAACATCGCCCACCAGGATGAGGGCAGCATCCAAGGGAACGGCGTCGATGAGGCTGAACGCCAACGGCAAGTCCATCATGCTGACTTCGTCCGCCAACACCACATCGGCCTCCAGAGGATGGTCGGCGTTGCGTTTGAACGCATGGCCCGAGGAATCGAACTCCAGGAGTCGGTGGATCGTCTTGGCACCGCAGCCCGTGGTCTCGGTCATCCGTTTGGCCGCCCGTCCCGTGGGTGCACACAGCAGGCAGTCCAAGCGTTTGGCCATCAGTATCTTGAGGATGCTGTTGACGATGGTGGTCTTGCCGACACCCGGGCCGCCCGTAATGACGAGGTAAGCGCCCATCAGCACCATGGGGTCTGTGAGCTGGGCGTGGTCTGGTGGGCCG
>CBDUZO010000065.1:0-23682 GCA_965371725.1 uncultured Phycisphaerales bacterium | reverse complement strand
AACTGAAGTCCGTGTACCCGAACATTAAGCTGTGACAAAGCACTAGTGCCGTTTCCAGAAAGGTAATGGTGTTTCTTCCTCCCCTCCTTGACAAGGAGGGGTTGCGGGAGGTTCTTCTCCGTCGGACGCTACGAGACCACTGAAAGCGCCAAAGGGTGCAGCCGCGCGGATGAGGCTATTGATTCAGCTCCGCCAGGTGCTCCTGTAGCGCGGTCCGCTGAGCGATGGCTTCCGCGAGCCGCTTCCGCTCGGCCTCGACAACCTCGGGCTTGGCGTTGGCGAGGAACTTCTCGTTGCCGAGCTTCGCCTCCTTGCCCTTGATCTGTCTCTCAACATCGGCCAACGCCTTGTCGGTTCGCTTCCGCTCCGCATCGTCGTCGCTGATGTCGTGTACGAAGATACGGACGCCGCTGACAGTGACGCTGCCCGCATTGGCGGGGCGCTTGCCCTGAGAGACCACGTTGAGCTCGCCGACGTCGGCCATGTGTTGAAGTACGTGGGCGTTGCGGCGAAGCGCCTCGATGTGCGCCTCCGGCACGATGACCGTGACCGTCACCCTTTCCTTCGGAGATACCTTGCACTTCACCCGCAGGTCACGCACGCCGCGCGTGGCGTCCTGGAGCTCGGCAAACGTGGTGAGGATATCCGCGTCATCGAGGGCGGGGTAACCCTCCTCGGGCGGGAACCGGGCTGTGATCAACTGGCCGCCCGTTGTCAAATCAGCGATCCCCGGTAGCCCTCGCTCCGGGGCGATGGCATTGAGCTGTTGCCACAACCGCTCGGTGATAAACGGGATGATCGGATGGAACAGCTTGAGGACCTGGTCCAGGCAGAATGCGAGGACCTGTCGTGCGGTCTCGCCATCTGCGATGTGTTCCCGGCCGGTCCCATCCGCGTCCGCGTGGGATGAAGCCCGCGGCTCGCTGGACATGCGCGGCTTGCTCAGCTCGATGTACCAGTCACACAGGCGGTCCCAGAAAAACTCACGAAGCTCCTTGACCGTGGCGGAGAACTGGTAACTCTGCAAGTACCGGTGGCAGCGCCGGACGGTCTGCGAGAGCATGGCCAGGATCCAACGATCCTCCGGTGGCAATTCGGCGATGTTGAGCTTCTGACACTTCGCCCCTTCAAGGTTCATAAAGGCGAACCGTGCGGCGTTCCAGAGTTTGTTGCAGAAGTTCCGGCCGATCTCAAACTTCTCCGATGTCTCTCGCGCCAGACCGAGCTCCTGCTTCAGGTCAGGGTCGGCCCACTGTGTGGCGAACTCCTTGCCGCAGTCCTTTTGAGAGCACTTCACACGAAGGCAGTCCGCCGGTTGGAGCTTGCGGGTGAGCTTCTCGCCGCGGGATTTGCGGGCCTGTTCCTCGGCCTTGAGGGCGATGGCCTGGTCCATCAGCTTTCCGCAGTGCGGACAGACGTAATCGACGGGCATGCGGATGTCCTGCGTCTCGGTCGTCATGTCCGCCATCGTGTAACGAAGCGCATCGGCTCCGTGCGTATGGATCACGTCGACCGGATCGACACCGTTGCCCTTCGACTTGCTCATCGTCTCCCCGCGACCGTCCAGAATTTTCGGGTGGATGTACACGTGGTCGAAGGGGATGTCACCTATCGCGTACAATCCGAACATCACCATGCGCGCGACCCAGTTCGTGATGATATCACGCGAGGTGATCAGCACGCTTCCGGGATAATACTGCTTGACCGAGTCGGTCGGCTCGGGCCAACCCAGCGTGCTGAAAGGCCACAAGGCCGAACTGAACCACGTGTCGAGAACGTCGTCGTCGCGGCGAAACCCATCTAATTCAAGGGATTTCGCCGTAATCACTTCCGACTCGTCATGCATCAGGCAAACGTAAAGGTCGTATTCGCCCTCTGTGCTCTTAACGACTGGCATCAGATCGCTTGCAGGATCGACAGTCTCGCCCGTATCAACACGCCGGACGATAAGGGCAGCCTCCTTGGCGTACCCTTCGATGATCTCGTCCAAACCACCTTCCCCGGAAAGATGTTCGACCCAGTTGTCCTCGGTGAGCGTCACGCGCTTGTGCCAAATGGGTATCCGATGTCCCCACCAGAGTTGCCGGCCGATGCACCAATCACGCTTCTCCGCCAGCCAATCCAGATAGCTCTTGGCGTAGCGGGTCGGAAAGACCTTGACCCGACCATCCTCCACGGTTTCGATCGCCGCCTGTGCGAGTCCGGATGTCATGGTCCCGTCACCGAGCCGCAGACCAAGCGAGCCGCGGGCTTCAGCCCGCGCGGACCGGAATGCCTCGGCAGAGCTCCCCTTCTCGACATCGAAGGACCAGATGCACAACGGACCCCTTTGCTTCTTAACGTATTCGATCGCAGCACTGAGATCACTTCGGGGCTTGATGAACCTTGTGGAGCCGCTCTTCGTCCACCAGCGAGGAGATGTCGACAGGGCAAACGTCTGGTTCAATTCGCGTGAAGCGCTCCCTTTGAAGAGACGCAACAGCTCGCCCCCGGCGAGATCCGTCTGACATAGGACGTGAACGTGATCAACCATGATGGCGACGGCAAGAGGTTCAATGCCGTGACGCTCGCAACACCGAGCGATGGACACCAATAGGGCTTCGGCGTGCTCGATTTCGAGATGGACCGGGGAGCCTTCCATCTTGTCAGCAGCCGCGCTAAGCAACTGGGTATCATCTGCGTCGTAAGGTTCTCCAGGGAGATTGTGGAGCGAGTGGGACGCGTCGGAACGGGGAGCACGGAACACGAAACCTCGCTCGTCCCAGGGTAACCAGGTTCCGTATGTCGTCCAAGTGACCAGAACTGCCCCAGCGGTGAGATCCGGCGTCCAGGACTCCGCGCGGGCTGAAGCGAAATGGGCGGTTTTCGTGCTCGGATCGTCCGCGCGGGCTAAAGCCCGCGACTCGTTGATGTCGCCGGTCTTGACGAACCACTGGTCGGAGAGATAGGGCTCGACACGGAGCTTGCTTCGGTCGCTGTGACCGATCTCGACGTCGTGATCCTCGGTCGCTTCGAGCAAACCGCGAGCTTCCATATCCGCAACGACCTTATCCCGCCCCTCGGAGTCGAAACGCAGACCCTCGTAGTCGCCGCTGTGCGGGTTGACGGCGCCGTCCGGCTCGATAATCCGAGCGACCTTCCCGTCAGCGCTCAGAACGTTGATCATCGCCAGCTTGTGACGCTGGCCGACCTCATAGTCATTCGGATCATGCGCCGGCGTGATCTTGACCAGACCGCTCCCCTTCGTGGGGTCGGCCCAATCATCCGTGATGAGCGGAATCTCCCGCTCGACCAGCGGGAGCATGAGCCTTCGCGCATCAAGCGCCATATCACGCAGTTGCACCAGTCGCGCCAAGTCTGATTCCCGTCTCTCCCTGAGCGCCTCGAGCTTCGCCTCGAGCTCGGTCCGTTCCTTGGGCGTCGCGCCGGTGAGCTCGGTTTTGAGTTGCGTTTCCTGCTTGTTGAGAAACCCTTCCGGATCGGGATGAACGGCGACGGCTGTATCACCCAGCATCGTCTCGGGGCGGGTCGTGGCGATGACGATATGCTCGGGCTCGCCCGGCTTCGGGTCGATCACGGGGTACTTGAAGTGCCAGAAATGGCCCTTCACCATCTCGTAGTAGACCTCGTCGTCGGCGACGGCCGTCTGCAACTGCGTGTCCCAATTGACCAGCCGCTTACCGCGAAAGACCAGACCGTCCTTGAACAGGTTGAAGAACTGGTGCCGAACCGCCCGTGCGCAGACGTCGTCGAGCGTGAACCGCGTCCGCTCCCAATCGCATGAGCATCCCATCAGCTTGAGCTGGCCGATGATGCGTTTCTCGTACTCGGCCTTCCATGCCCAGATCCGGCGGACCAACTCCTCCCTGCCGAGGTCATGACGGGTCTTGCCCTCGATCTCGAAGATGCGCCGTTCCACCACCGCCTGCGTGGCGATGCCCGCGTGATCGGTCCCCGGCTGCCACAGGGTGTTGAACCCACGCATGCGATGATAGCGCGTCAGGATGTCCTGGAGCGTGTTGTTCAGGGCATGGCCGAGGTGGAGCGCCCCGGTCACGTTTGGCAGAGGGATCATGACGGTGAATGTTCGGTCGTGGGGAGTGTCCGCCGGAATCGCTCGAAACGCCCCCGATCGCTCCCACAGGGCGTAAGCATCCGCCTCCACCTGCTTGGGGTCGTACAGTTTGCCCAGGACCACATTCGGGTTATCTGTCATCGGTGATTGATCTCTACACCTTACTCCGGCTCTTCGTAAGAGATCGGAAGGTAGAGGATGGACCTGAAAAGTCAATGATGCCGGCGGTTCGGGCGGTCCTTGCAGGTTCGGTTTTCCCGGCGCTGATGGGGTGCAAAGCCGGTCCCACGCAAGCTGCTCATCCTCAACCGGACGTTATAGCACTCTCCGAATTTGTGTAGCGGGCGCCGGGCGAAAAACCCAGGAGAGAAGAGCTGTTTCACCGCCACACGAAAAAAGAGCTTGCTCTAGACGTCTACGCCGAGCAGCTTGGCGGCGGCGTCCGCAGTCTGATCGATGAGTGTGGCGATGGTCATCGGCCCGACGCCTCCGGGCACGGGAGTGATGAGCGAGGCCGGCTCGACAGCCCCGTCGAAGTCCACATCGCCGATGATGCCCTCGTTGTACCCGGCGTCGATCACGACCGCCCCGAGCTTCACCCAGCCGCCCTTGACGAACTTCGGCTTGCCCGCGGCGGCGATCAGTACGTCCGCGTTCCGCACGATACTCGGCAAACCTCTGGTTCGGGAGTGGCAGAGGGTGACGGTGGCGTGGGCGTTAATCAGCATCGACGCCATGGGCCTTCCCAGGATCGGGCTTCGACCGATGACGACGGCGTGGGCTCCGTCCAGTTCGACCTCATATTCCCTCAGCAGCCGCATGATTCCAGCCGGCGTGCAGGCGACGAAGGAGTCCATGCCCAGGATGGTCCGGCCGAGCGTGGCCGACGTTACACCGTCCACATCCTTCTCGATCGGGATGGCCTCGAAGACGGCCCGCTTATCGATCGGTCGAGGAACCGGATGCTGGACGAGAATCCCGTGGACAGTCTCGTCGCGGGCGAGCTTCCTTATCTCCGCGACAAGTGCCTCGGTCGAGATCGAGGCGGGCATCTCGATGCGTCGCGGCAGCATGCCCGCCTCCACGCATCGTTTCCGCTTCATCTGTGTGTAGGTGACCGAAGCCGGATCACTGCCCACCAGGACCGTTGCCAGACAGGCCGTCACGCCCGTGGCCTGGCGGATTTTCTCGACCTTCCCCGCCGCTTCCTCGAGGATGCGCTTCGCCAGAGCCCGCCCATCCATCAGCTTGGCCTTGTAACCCGTTTCCATGAAACGAAGGATACACCGATCGTGAACGCGGGTCGAGTCCAACGGTTTCCTGACAACGGCGACGAGTGGGCAAACGGGTGAGAAGTCCGGCGAAATGCGCCCTTCTCGCTTGAACCGTACAGCTCGACCGGGCATCATAGCCGCTCAAGCGAGTGGGGTTGGCACCGCCCATCAAGAACTTGCCTGGCAACGTGTCAGGCGCGTGCCCGGAATGTGGCACGGAGCGAGTAGGGTGGGCACTGCCCACCAAGAGCTCGGCCGGCAACGTATCCGGCGTATGCCCGGAATGCGGCACGGAGATTGAACAGTCATGATTCGAAAGGCCAAGGAGTGAACGGAAATGCTCGTCAAAGCCTTCCTGTTGGACGTCGAAGGGCCGTTGGTCGCGGACAAACGGTACCAGGCGGTTTCCGGGGCTGTCGCGTTTATCGCGGAGCTTCGCTCGCGCGGTGTTCCCTTCCGACTGATCACAAACAACACGACCGATTCCAAGGCGGCGATCGTGGACAAGCTCGCCCGTGCGGGCTTCGATTTCACTGCGGACGAGGTACACACCTGCACCTCAGCCGCCGCGTCCCACCTTCGCAGCCGTGGCGCCACGACCTGTGTGGTCCTGGGAACCAGCGCGCTGCGCCGCGTGTTTGTCGAGGAAGGGTTCACCGTGGTCGACGAGGCTTCCGCCGACAAGACCGTGGCACAGGCCGTCGTCGTCGGTCTTGACACCGATCTTACTTATGAGCGACTTCGACTGGCGTGTGACGCGGTGAGCCGCCACGGGGCTGTGCTGATCGCGCTTCATCGAAACAGGCTGTTCGTCGATTCGCAAGGTCGTTGCTCGCCCAGTGTCGGAGCGATCGTCGAGGCAATCGCCTACGCGACGCAGGTTGAGCCCGTGTTGATCGGCAAACCGAGCCCCACCTACTTCCAACAGGCCTTGGATGATATCGCTCGTTCCGTGGGTGATTCTGCGTTCCCTGTGGAATCCGTGATGGTTGTCTCCGATGATCCGCTGAGTGATCTCGACGGTGCCAAACGGATGGGGATGCGGACGGCGTTCGTGCTCTGCGGAAAGTACCCTGATCGGTCGGTGCTCGACTCGATCCCACAGGAACGACAGCCCGACATCGTAGCTGGGCAAATGGATGACCTGCTAACCTGCGGTGCGATCAGCCTGGCGGATTGAGTGAGTGGGGCCGCGTCTCGCTGATAGTCCGAGGATGCGCCACAGTGAGCCGCAGGCTTCAGCCTGCGCGGACGTCCGCGCGGACTTCAAGTCCGCGGCTCGCATAGTCGTGAGACATATGAAACGCAGTACTAGATCGACAGGTCAATCTGCCCGCCGGTTGATGATCCGTCGCCCGATGCGGCGTCGGAGCCTGCTTCGTTGTACGCGATGGCCGTGTAGGACGTTTGCTCGATCGAGATCGTCGTCGAGGTCATCTCGAAGAAGGTGAACTGGTTGCCCGCTCCACTCCCGCCGAGGTTGCTCAATGATTGGGAGGCTGCCTCCTGCTGCCCCTGGAATTCCTGCAGCAGGGCCATCAGGATGATGAGCGCGACCAGCATCTGCAGCATCTTCTGGTTCTGCGCACTTCCGCCGAGGTCTTTCACAAGTTGCGAGAGTTGCGACACTGCGCTGCTGAGCAAAGCCGAGTTGTCGCTCCCTTGCACACCGGACGTACCGGTCGAGGCCGGACCGGCCGGCGCGGTCTGTGTGGGCTGAAGCGGGGAAGCCCCGCCAGGTGAGTTCGCGTGAGTCGATTGAATAGGCCCGATCATCTTCTTTCCCTCCGGCGGTTTTCGGCGCACCGTCACGCAGCGCGCACCCGGTAAACCACACAGGCAAGCGAACGTCCGAATCGCGTCACAGGGTCGAGTTGCTCGCAACCTCAGCGTTGACAAGGGTTTAGGTGCCCATGGTCGATACGGCCGATCGTATCGATCGAAACGCGCCGTTTGTTTTTCACAACGCGGATGCTGTCCGATGTCGCGTTCGGACAACATGTGTCCATGCGTCTATGCGGCGGGCCGTTCTCGGACGCCGGTTGACAGGCACGCGCGCGAACCTACCATGTGTTCACGAGTGTCTTGGTCATGCCTCTTGGTCTCATGGCGGATCGCCGGGCCGGGGTAGGATCGAAGGACGTATTCAGACGCGTCGCTTGGCGGCAGGAATTCCGAGCCTGCGCGGCGCACGCATCCTGAGCCGACCGGACACTGTAGTAGCAAACGCAGCGTGGTTTAGACCTCTTTGATGAGCACTACAGCGTTGGACACCATGATCGAAGCCCCCGCCCTCACGGCAGACACTCCCGCCAAACTCAATCTCACGCTCGACGTCCTGGGTCGGCGCACCGACGGGTTTCATGATCTGCGTTCGCTGGTTGTCGGGATCGATCTGCGCGACCGCGTGACGTGCCGTGCCGGAGGCGACTCAGGCGTAACGCTCGAATGCAGCGAGCCGGCGCTCGAAGGGCCCGACAATCTCGCGCATCGAGCAGCCGTGGCGTTGGCGACTCACCTCCATCGCGACCCGGTGGTCAGGATCGACCTGCGAAAATCGATTCCGGTCGGCGGCGGGCTCGGTGGCGGTAGCAGCGATGCCGCCGCGACCCTGCAACTGTGCAACCAGCTTTGGAACGCCGGTCTGGACCGAGCCGCGTTGGCCAGGGTCGGTGCCGGGCTCGGCGCGGACATTCCCCTGTTCTTTCATCTGCCCAGCGCGCTTATGACCGGTCGCGGCGAACGGGTCGAGCCTGTCTCGCTCGCCTGGTCTGGATGGGCGTTGCTCATCTTCGTCGCTGAAGCGGTCTCGACGGCTGAGGTGTATCGGGCATGGCGACCTTCGGATGGGCGGGACCTGGCGACGGACATGGATCGGGCCGCCGCTCAGGCCGCCTCGGCGCAGGAACTCACATCGCTGCTGTCGAACCATCTCGAACCGGCTGTCTTTCGCGTCGCGCCGGCTGTTGCGCGGGCGCACGCTGCGCTGGAGCGGGTCGGCGCCGGTCCGATGCGCGTCTCGGGCGCCGGGTCGACGTTGTTCCGGCTGTATGACGATCAAGACGAGGCGCACGAGGCGGAAGGGCAAGTGCGTCATCATGGAATCGATTGGAGAACATCTGTGGTAGCGGTGCCGACGGGCACCCGGATCAATCACCAAGAAGCGTAGGCAGCGGGTTCGAGAAACCTGGTCCAAGCGGCCAAGGCCCCGTTGCCCGGGAGGAATCTGGAATGGAGATTACGGACATACGTTTGAAACTCATCAGAGACGCATCGGACCGTCTCAAGGCGGTTTGCACCATCACCTTCGATGGCGAGTTTGTTGTACGTGATGTGAAAGTTGTCGAGGGGACCAGCGGTTTGTTTGTGGCCATGCCCTCGCGCAAACTGTCAGTTGCCTGTCACCAGTGTAGACACAAGAACCATCTTCGTGCCAGGTTCTGCAATGAGTGCGGGGCGAAGCTGACCGTCCAAGACACCCCACCGGATCCGGATGGGCGGACCAGGCTTCACCGTGATGTCGCCCACCCGATTACCACGGCCTTTCGGGAGGCCATGCAACAACACGTGATCGAAGCCTACCGTAGCGAGGCGGAGCGACCGCAGGAGCCGGACTATGATCCGGCTGAAGTCGACGAAGCGAGCGGCGAGGCGGAGCGATCGCAGGAGTCGGACTATAAACGGGATGAAGCTGACGAAGTGAGCGGCGAGGATGAGCGATCACAGGAGTCGGACTATAAACGGGATGAAGCTGACGAAGTGAGCGGCGAGGAGGAGCGATCGCAGGAGCCGGACTACAAACCGGATGAGATCGACGAAGTGAGCGGCGAGGTGGATGAGTACAGCGCGCTCATCTCAGACCTGAAGGGTGGGCCCACCGAATCGAAAGACCAGCGCGAGCGCCGAGACGGTTCCGGTGGCGGTGAGCGGAGGCGCGGGCGCGGCTCCAGAGGGCGGCGGCGCGGACCGGGGCCATCGGAGCGCAGGCCCGAGGAGCCCGAAACCGCCGTGAGTGAAGCGGATCCGGATGCCATCTCGCCGTCCGAGGATACGGGCGTCACCGGCGACGAACCTTGCGAGGAGGAGCCCGTGCCCATGGACAAACCTGTGCCTGTGGACGAGCCTGTCGCTGATGCTGTTGCCTTGGATGAGGTGGAGGCCAAACCCGCACCCTCCGAGGACAGCAGCGATGACACAGCCGCCTTCGGCGTTGGGCTCGTCTGACGCCCTGCAGCGAGCCGCAAGCTTCAGCTTGCGCGGATGTGCGATCTGTTGAGCCTTCAGTTCGGGCGGATGTATGGGCTGTTGAGCCTTGGCTCGCGCGGAGATGTGTTGTCGCTCGAGCACGTGCGCTTTATCAGGCCCGCTCAAGACGACCGACCCGCGGACCGATGCAATTTCGATAGGTTTACCCGGAGAACGCAATGTCCAGTAAAGCGGATACGATGGAGAAGATCGTCGCGTTGTGCAGGCGGCGCGGCTTCATCTTCGGCAGCAGTGAGATTTACGGTGGGATCGGCGGCTTTTGGGATTACGGCCCGCTCGGTACCGAGCTGAAACGCAACGTGAAGGACGCCTGGTGGAACGACATGGTTCGCAATCCGCCGCCCGGACCGAACGGGATCGAGTATCAGATGGTCGGCGTCGACTGCTCGATCATCATGAACCCCAAGGTCTGGGAAGCCTCGGGACACGTCGGTGGGTTCTCTGATCCGATGCGCGACTGCAAGAACTGCAAGCTGCGATTTCGCGCTGACTGGCTTGGCTGGATAGCGTTGCGAAAGGTTGATTCGATTCCATCTGTAGTCGACATAAACTGGGTGGAGGAGGTCGCTAGGGCGGAACTGAGGGCGGAACTGAGGGCGGAACCAGCCGCCACGTTCTTCGCCGAGGTGGGGACGGGTACAAGTTGTGACGCGTACTCCTCCGCAGTGAAGAAGTTGCTAAAGACACGGAAAGTGCAGTGGTCCGTTAAGCCAAATGTGGAACTGCTTGGCGAGTCGTGGTTTTGTACGACAGCAGATGGAAAGCATTACTACTGGGACGCGCAGCTTGTCGAAACTCCAAAGAAGCGGGAAGACTGCCCGAATTGTGGCGGTGAACTCACCCCGCCCCGTGATTTCAACCTGATGTTCGAGAGCTACGCCGGTGCCGTCAAGGACGAGGCGAGCAAGGTGTACCTCCGGCCCGAGACCGCCCAGGGCATCTTCGTGAACTTCAAGAACGTGATCGATACGTCGCGCGTGAAGCTGCCGCTCGGTATCGCGCAGATCGGAAAGTCCTTCCGCAACGAGATCAACCCGCGCAATTACACCTTCCGCTCGCGCGAGTTCGAGCAGTACGAGATCGAGTTCTTCTGCCATCCCGACGAAGCAGCCATGTGGTATGAGTACTGGCGTGACCTGCGTCACAAGTGGTATGTCAATCTGGGCCTCAAGAGCGAGCGCCTCCGCCTGCGCGACCATGAGCCCGACGAGATGGCCCACTACGCCAAGAGTTGTGCCGACGTCGAATATGATTTTCCCTTCGGGCTCAGTGAGCTCGAGGGCATCGCCAACCGGACCGACTTCGACCTCAAAGCCCACATCGAAAAGAGCGGCAAAGACCTCTCGTATTTTGACGATCAGCGCAAGGAGCGCTTCGTTCCCTTCGTCATCGAACCGTCAGGCGGCGTGGATCGCAGTGTCCTGGCATTTATCACCGAGGCGTACACCGTCGATGAGAATCGCGCGAGCCCACAGTTCATGAACTTCCACCCGCGGCTCGCGCCGATCAAGGCCGCGGTCTTCCCGTTGGTGGCCAAGGACGGCCTGCCCGAGATCGCGCGGCCGATCTACGACGAGATCCGCAAGCAGCTCCCCTGCCAGTACGACGCCAAGCAGTCGATCGGCAAGCGCTACGCCCGCATGGATGAAGCCGGTACGCCGTTCTGCTTTACGATTGACGGGCAGACGAAGGAGGACGGCACCGTCACGGTCCGCGACCGGAACGACGCCTCTCAAAAGCGCATCGACAAGTCCCGCTGCAAGGAGTACGTGCACGATCAGTTGCGGATCTAGTGCGAAATCCGTTATTGTGTTCCGGCTTCTCAATCGCCCGATACGCTCTGGCGTACGCGAATCCGCGCGGGCTGAAGCCCGCGGCTCGGCACACAGAAACGGGAAATGCTCTAGTGCCGTTTCAACAAAGGTTGTTCCGCTTCCGTCCCCCCTTGCCAAGGGGGGATTGAGGGGGGTTCATGCGGACGGAGAAGAACCTCCCCCACCCCCCCCTTGTCAAGGAGTGGAGGAAGAGGCACCATTACCTTCTCGGAAACGGGGTCACCCCTTCACCACGCGCTCGACCTCCGTTCGCAGGGCGTCGGTGGCTTGCGGGCCCAACTCGTATCGCACACGCATGGACGGCTTGTTGATTTTGAGCAGAGCACCGAGGTCGATCGGCGTGCCGATCAGCACGAGATCACAGTCAGCCGCGTTGATTGTTTGCTCCAACTCCGACATCTGCTTCTCGCCATAGCCCATCGCGGGCAGGACCTCGTGGACATGCGTGTACTTCTCGAATGTCGTCTTGATGGACCCAACGGCGAAGGGTCTGGGATCGACGAGGGAGGCGGCACCGTGCATCGTGGCTGCCACGTGTCCGGCACCGATCTTCATCCCACCATGCGTCAGTGTCGGGCCGTCCTCGACGATCAGCACGCGCTTGCCCTTGATCGCCGATGGATCCTCCACCATCACGGGTGATTTCGCTCGAATGATGCGTGCGCCGGGGTTGATCTTCTTGATATTGTTCTCGACCGTCTCGACATCTTCCGGCCTGGCGGTTCCGACCTTGTTGATGATGACGACGTCAGCCATTCTGACGTTCGTCTCGCCGGGGTAGTAGGTAAGCTCGTGGCCCGGGCGATGCGGGTCAGCCACGACGATGTACAGATCAGGCTTATAGAAAGAGGTATCATTGTTGCCACCGTCCCACAGGATCACGTCGGCTTCCTTCTCCGCCTCTCGCAGGATCCTCTCGTAATCGACGCCGGCGAAAACGATGTTCCCCGCCTGGATGTGGGGTTCATACTCCTCGCGCTCCTCGATCGTACACTCGTGCAGGTCGAGATCCTCGAGCACGGCGAAGCGCTGGCAGATCTGCCTGGTTAAATCGCCGTAGGGCATCGGGTGACGGATGGCCGCAACCTTCTTGCCCATCGACTTGAGGATCGTCGTAATCGCGCGGGTCGTCTGGCTCTTGCCACAACCGGTCCGCACGGCGCAGATGGCGATAACCGGTTTGGTGGACCTGACCATCGTGTTTCGGTGTCCGAGCAGGCAGAAGTCGGCACCGGCTGCGTTCACGAGGGCCGCTTTGTGCATCACCGTCTCGTAGGGCAGGTCGGAGTACGCCATGGCGACCTGGTCCACGTTGTGCTTCTTGATCAGCTCGACCAGCTTCTCCTCCGGTTCGATGGGAATGCCCTTGGGGTATCGGTCGCCGCAGAGTTCGGGCGGATAGGTCCGACCATGGATGTCCGGTATCTGGGTGGCTGTGAAGGCAACGACCTCACACTGAGGGTTGTTGCGCCAGTAGGTGTTGAAGTCGTGGAAATCACGCCCGGCGGCGCCCATGATGATCACCTTGATCGTGCTGTTCGATGACGCTGACATAGTCGATTCTCTTGTGTAGGC
This sequence comes from uncultured Phycisphaerales bacterium, assembly GCA_965371725.1. Taxonomy (GTDB): domain Bacteria; phylum Planctomycetota; class Phycisphaerae; order UBA1845; family UBA1845; genus CBDUZO01. Next base: position 10,657 of record CBDUZO010000065.1, on the reverse strand, counting down.
AGTCCAAAAACTCATCGGCCCGACTTTGGGATCGGGCAACAAAGGTCCCATCCATCACTCGGGGGATCGGCGGCAGCAACGCCGGGCAAACGCGCGGGCCACACTCAAGCGACCGCCGCCCACGGCTGCCTCTCTCCGCCATTGACAACTCCGGTGGATACTTCCGGTCGGCGAGACTGTACCGGAAACTCCCGGATGGGGCAAGGACGTCCACAATCGTCGGAAACCGCAGAGGCGAGACGACCCCTTCAGGGTCGGGTGCTTCGGGGACGGTGTCCTCCGGGGGCGACGCTCCGCTTGCCCCCGCCTACTGTAGAGCAGGCCTTCAGCCTGCGACCCACCCGGCACTATAGAGCAGGCCTTCAGCCTGCGACCCCGCCCACTGATTCCGTCACGGCCCCTCCTCAGACGACCAGCCCTGCCGGTCGTCGCCGATGTCCGCTAGCGATGCATGTGATCGCTTGAGTCTCATTCGTTTAAGGCGTAGCCTGTTGAGGGACTGACTTGCGTGGACCGACCCCAGGGCGGTCCGGCAGTCCGAAAGTTCGGCAGTCCGGCGGTCCGGCGGACCGATGGTAACGGTTGGGGGACGCTTTCTCGACATGTTTGCCAACCTTGGATGGTTGATCGCGCTGATCGGCGTGGGTGCGTGGCTTGGGCTGGGGTGCGTAGCCGGGGCACATGCGGTCATGTACAAGCGCGATTCACGCAGCGCGGCGATCTGGCTGGTGATCAGCTTTTCTCTTCCGCTTGTCGGACCGTGGCTCTACTGGGGATTCGGGATCAACCGGATCGAGCGACGAGCCGTCAAACGCATCCGCCGACGGCGAAGGCGGGTCGACCTGCCCGACCTTGCGGGACACGGCAGTAAAGCCGATCTGGAGCGCGACGCCGTCGGGCATCTCTCAAGCCTCCGCAACGTGGCCGACCGTGTCACGGAGCTTCCGATGCTCCCCGGCAACACAATCAAGCCACTGCACAATGGAGAGCAGGCGTATCCGCGAATGCTCGACGCCATCAGCCGGGCCGAGCGAACCGTGACGTTGGCCAGCTACGTTTTCGACTGGGGCGATGTGGGTCAGGAGTTCGCGGATGCTCTGGCGGCTGCGGCTGCCCGCGGCGTGCGTGTACACGCCCTTGTGGACGGTGTCGGGGCTTTGGGCCATTTCTCCCGGATAGGCCGGCGCATGCTGAAATCCGGGGTCGAGGTGGCCGCCTTCTTCCCGCTACGGTTTCCCTTCGGCCGTGTCCGGTTGAACCTGCGAAACCACCGGAAGATCACGGTCGTCGATGGGAATGTCGGGTTTACGGGTGGGATGAACATCTCCCAGCGGCATCTCGTGGAGCGTCCGGAACCCGGACGCGTGGAAGACCTTCACTTCGAGATCACCGGGCCGGTCGTGGCCGAGATGCAGCACGCCTTTGCCCATGACTGGGCGCTGGCAACACAGGAGGCGCTTTCGGGTGAGGCCTATTTCCCACCACTCAGTGCCACCGGTTTGGCATTCTGTCGGGGGATCGCGGGAGGTCCCGACGAGAACCTGGGGAGGCTCCAATGGATCCTCCTGGCTGCGTTCGCCGCCGCGCGACACAGCGTCTGGATCGTCACGCCCTATTTCGTCCCAACGCCGGCCTTGACCTCGGCAATGGGCCTGGCTGCACTCAGGGGCGTCGATATCAAGCTGATCCTGCCTTCGCACGTGGATCACCGATTCATGCGGTGGGCGGCGGACGCCTACCTGTGGCAGGTGCTCGAGCGGGGGATTCGTGTCTTTCGGCGCCCGCCACCGTTTGTCCATACGAAGCTTCTCGTCGTGGACGATCGATGGATTTTACTGGGTTCCGCCAACCTCGACCCGCGGAGTCTGCGGCTCAACTTCGAGTTCAACGTGGAAGCCTACGACGCGGAGCTTGCCCGAGACCTTGCAGGCTGGCTCGATGGATTGTTACCGTCGGCGAGGGAGGTAAGGTTGGAGGAGATGGACGGACGGCCGAAATGGCGTCGCCTTCGTGACGGACTGGCGAAGCTGGCCTCCCCGCACCTGTAAGGTATCCTAGCGAGGCAAGACAGAGCAAACCCGGCAACGGGGCAAACCCGGCAACGGGGCAAACCCGGCAACGGGGCAAACCCGGCAACGGGGCTTTCCGAGCGGGTCGGGCGTGGGATCTTCCCGTGCGGATCGTTGTGGTTATTGGACGCCGCACACCTTGCGTGCAATCCCCGCACGGTGTTGCTCAACATCGGGACCGTTTGTGTCCGATGAAACAACGCGTGTGCGCAAGTTTCACAGGGGAACTCGCGTTTGGGGCGCCCGGGCTTCTCGGGCGATAACTGGGAGAGTAACGCCGCGCGTGCGGCCTGGTTCAATGAACTGAAAGGACCCTGCCATGGAGATGTCGGATCTTGTTTGCGATTACGGGCTTGATCACATCGGCCTGACCAATCTTGGGAGCATCTATTGGAACCGGTCGACCCCGGCGTTGTATGAGAACGCCATCCGTCAATCGGAAGCCCAGATATCGCATCTGGGTCCGCTGCTGGTGCGCATGGGACAACACACCGGCAGAGCGGCCAAGGACAAGTTTGTTGTTGACGAGCCGGGTAGCAGTAAGGACGTCTGGTGGGGCAAGATCAACGTCAAGTATTCGAATGATCATTTTGACAAACTGCGCCGCCGCATGTGTTCCTACCTGCGCGGCAAGAAGGTCTTCGTGCAGGACGCCTACGCCGGCGCGGACAAGCGCTATCGGATGCCGGTTCGCGTGGTGACGGAGTTCGCCTGGCACAGCCTGTTCACCAGGAACATGTTCATTCAGGGACCCGGTGACGAGAGTTCGTTCAAGAACTTCGTACCCGAGTTCACGGTGCTGCACTGCCCGAACTTCCATGCCGACCCCGACGAGGACCTGACGCGGAGCGGAACGTTCGTGGCGCTCGACTTTGCCAGCAAGCTGATCCTGGTTGGTGGTACCTCCTACGGTGGTGAGATCAAGAAGTCGATCTTCACGGTTTTGAACTACATACTTCCAGGCCGCGGGATCATGTCGATGCACTGCTCGGCCAATGTCGCCAAGGATGATCCGGACAACGTGGCCATTTTCTTCGGCCTGTCGGGCACGGGAAAGACAACGCTGTCCGCCGACCCGACCCGCATGCTGATCGGCGATGATGAACACGGCTGGTCGAATGACGGAATCTTCAACTTCGAGGGCGGGTGCTATGCGAAGGTCATCAACCTGTCCAAGGAATCCGAGCCGGAGATTTACGAGTGCACCCGGCGGTTCGGAACGATCCTGGAGAACGTCGCCATGGACCCGGCGCTCCGCGTGGTCGATCTGGACGACGGCACGATCACCGAGAACACGCGCGCGTCGTATCCTCTGACGCACATTCCGGACATCGTCCGTTCGGGAATGGCCGGCCACCCGCGCAACGTGGTGATGCTGACAGCCGATGCGTTCGGCGTTCTCCCGCCGATTGCCAAGCTGACGCCCGAGCAGGCGATGTATCACTTCATCAGCGGGTATACGGCCAAGGTGGCCGGTACCGAGGCGGGCATCACCGAGCCGACGGCCACGTTCAGCGCATGCTTCGGAGCGCCGTTCATGGTACGGCACCCCTCCGTCTACGCCGAGCTGCTCGCTGAGAAGCTCAGGAAGCACAAGGCCGATTGCTGGCTGGTCAACACCGGATGGACCGGCGGGCCTTATGGGACCGGTTCCCGCATGAGGATTGACGTCACCCGCGCGCTGCTCAAGGCCGTGTTGGACGGATCGCTCAATGACGTCAAGATGGACGTGGATCCGTATTTCGGTTTCATGGTTCCGAAGCAGGCTCCCGGCGTGCCCTCTGACATACTCAATCCTCGCGGGACGTGGGATGATCCAAAGGCGTACGACAAGCAGGCGAAGAAGCTGGCTGAGATGTTCCAGAAGAACTTTGAGCAGTTCAAGGACGGGACACCGGCCAACATCGCCGCCGCCGGGCCTTGCACCTCCTGCAAGTCGGCCCAGCCCGTCGGTGCCTGCTGACGCATGAGGTCTCCTTGAGCCGACGGGTCTGGGCTTACCGGGCCTTGGCGGTTTGAGAGACAGTTAAGTTGTCAACGAACCGGGGGACGGTTTTCGTCCCCCGGTTCTTTGCGCGTTGCCGATAAGTCTCGGCCCGAGCGATACGCAAACGTCATCGCGTGTTGCCGCGGCTGTACCTGGACGCACCGAGACCGCAAGCCCGCCGACCGGAACACCTTACCGGACTGTACGCCCTGCTCGATCAGGAACCGAGACTCACCGATAAACACAACTGCCGCATGTCGGTCGAGTCTGATTCGATTGTGTTACGTGCGCACCTGTGTGGAACGTCATAAGGCGTGCGAAACCCGGGAAGGTGAGGACCTCTCATGTCCAATCATGATCAACACGATTTCACGATCCCAGACCTCGGGCCGAGGAAGGTCGAGTCTCCGTATAAGGCGCCGCGATACGTATCGGACGAGGACCGGACGCTCCATCGGACGTCCGTTCGGGCATCCAACGAGGCGTCGTCGCGCAACGAACCGGACTCATCGCTCGGTTTCGAGCTTGCCGGACCGCGGGAGAACATCTACTTCGACGCGAGCAAGACCCGTTGCGGCATCGTGACCTGCGGCGGGTTGTGCCCGGGCCTGAACGACGTGATTCGGGCCGTCGTGCTCCAGCTCTATCATCACTACGGCGTCCGGACGATCTACGGGTTCCGGTACGGGTTCGAGGGTCTCGTTCCGCGGCATGGGCATACGACCCTAATGCTCGATCCGGACTCGGTCGCCCACATTCATCAACGCGGCGGGTCCATTCTCTCGTCCTCCCGCGGGCCTCAGTCGGCGGAGGAGATGGTCGACGCGCTTGAACGACTCAATATCCAGATGCTCTTCTGCATCGGTGGTGACGGTACGTTCCGCGGTGCGTTCGACATGTACCGGGAGATCGAGAAGCGCGGAGTGAAGATCAGCGTTGTGGCCGTGCCAAAGACGATCGACAACGACATCCAGTACACGTCGCGTACATTCGGTTTTCAGACCGCCTACTCGGAGGCGTCAGAGGCGATTCGCGCTGCTCACGTGGAGGCGACCGGCGCCTTGAACGGGATCGGCCTGGTGAAGTTGATGGGGCGCCACGCCGGGTTCATCGCCGCCCACGCGGCGTTGGGGAGCCGCGATGCCAACTTCGTCCTCATTCCGGAAGTGGATTTCGAGCTGGGTGGGGCCAACGGGTTCCTGCCGCATCTGGCCCGCAGGCTTCGGTCCAGGCACCATGCGGTCGTCGTCGTGGCTGAAGGCGCCGGCCAGCATCTCTTCAGCGATGAATCCGAAGGTGACGCGGCCAAGGACCCCTCCGGGAACGTGCGGTTCATGGACATTGGCGTATTCTTGAAAGACCGGATCAGCGAGTATCTGAAACTGATGGAAGTTCCCTTCACGCTCAAGTACATCGATCCGAGCTACCTGATCCGCTCGGCGCCGGCCACACCAAGCGACTCGTTGTTCGCGGGAATCCTAGGGCAAATGGCCGCCCATGCGGCGATGGCGGGGAAGACCGCGATGTGCGTGGGGTATTGGAATGACCAGTTCACCCACGTGCCGATTTCTTCGGTCGTATCGAGCGCCAAGAGGCTCGATCCTAACAGCGACTTATGGCAGAGCGTTCTCGAGTGCACCGGCCAGCCGCCTCACATGGTCAATCACCTGGAAGGTTTGGACGATGCGGACGAGGCGCTACTTGTGGAACCCTGCATGTTGGCATGACAAGCGGGATCACACGGTGACCAACTCGGCCGGCGCAACGGCCCCCGCCGCATGAGGCAGAGCGACCGTCACGCCGATCCATAACAGGCGTATTAGGTTTACGAGCACATCATGTCAGTGAGAGCCCCGGCAAAGGCGAATCCTGGAAGCGTCATGACTAAAGGCAAGTACATCGGACTGGCTGTGGCCGTTGTGTTGTTCATGCTGCCATGGTTTGTGACCTTTCCGGGTCTCTCCATCGAAGGGCATCGGATCCTGAGCATCTTTCTGGCGGCGATCGTGCTATGGATCACCGAAGCGATCCCGCTGCACGCGACGGCCGTGGTTATCATCCTTCTGGAGATCCTGCTTATCAGCAGCAAGGGGCTGCTCCCCGTTCCGGAGGGGTTCGAGGCGCCGTCCCATCGTGTGTTTTTCGGAACGCTGGCCGATCCCGTCCTGATGCTGTTTCTGGGAGGGTTCTTCCTCGCACACGGCGCCGCCAAGTTTGACCTGGATCGTAACCTGGCGCGCGTTCTTCTACGTCCGTTCGGCACGTCCGCGCCAATGATCCTGCTCGGGTTGATCGCCATCACGGCGGTGTTCTCGATGTTCATGAGCAACACGGCCACGACGGCCACGATGATGGCGGTGGTTCTTCCGGTGATGAGCCAGTTGCCCGCCAAGGATCGGATGCGCACCGGATTGGCGTTATGCATCCCGATCGCCGCGAATGTCGGCGGTATGGGAACGCCGATCGGCACACCGCCCAACGCCATCGCGATCGGGGCGCTCGCGCGAGCGGGCATCAACATCGACTTTCTCCAGTGGATGTTGATGACGATCCCGTTCGTGTTGGTCGTCCTTGTGGCGGTTTGGCTGATTATCGGCTGGCTGTTCCGTTTCCGCGGCAAGCGTATCGAGCTGAACATTGACTCGAAGTTCAACACGTCCCGTTCGGCCATCGTGTTCTACGTCATCTTCGTAGCCACGATCGCGCTGTGGCTTACGTCGAAGCTGCACGGGATGAGCTCGAGCGTGGTGGGTTTCATTCCCGTCGTGGTGCTGCTGTCGACGCGTGTGTTCTCGGCGAAAGACTTGCAGTCCATTCAGTGGCACGTACTATGGCTGGTGGCCGGCGGTATCGCGCTGGGTGTGGGCGTCGGCAAGTGCGGGCTTGATAGCTGGCTGCTCGGGCTTATCGAGTGGAACAGCATGTCCGCGGCCATGATCATCGCCATGCTCTCACTGACGGCGCTTGTACTCAGTACGGTGATCTCGAACAGCGCGACGGCCAACCTGATGGTACCGCTTGCAATGACGCTTGCGGTGTCGACGGGCGTGGCGCTCAGTCCGATCACGTTGGCTGTCTTCGTCGCCATCGGGGCGTCGCTGGCCATGGCGCTTCCAATCAGTACACCGCCTAACGCCGTGGCAATCAGTACCGGCGCGGTCCGCACGAAGGACATGGCTCTTGTCGGCATCCTTGTTGGCGGGATCGGTTGGGTCTTGTTCCTTGCGGGCGGCCAATGGTTCTGGACCATGCTGGGAGTCCTGCGTTGACAAGCGGAGCGGAGAATACGGAAGCCACGACGTATGTCGCGATCTGCACCGTCGGTGCGACGGAAGTCCGCGAAGCACTCGTGCGTGACGTCGGGCGGATCTGCGGCCCGCTGATCGATGTTCGTGGGTGCGCCGATGCTGAGGAGGCGCTGAACCTGGTCCGCGGTTCCAGCCCGCCGGATGTGCGCGTTGTGCTCGTCATCGCTGGAATGGACTTGCGGGGGATGTCCGGCGTCGACCTGCTGCTGGCCGTGCATGTGAACCCGGACTGTCGCGCCACACGCAAGGTCCTGCTCTCCTCGGAGGCGACCGCCAAGGACCTTGCACACGCCTTGAACGGTGGTGCCCTGCATCGCACGCTCCCGGAACCGTGGACGCAGGAAGGGTTGCACGCCTGTCTGCGTACGCTCTTGACCAGCTTCTTTGTCCACCATGCCCCGGAAGACATGGATCGCTTTGCCGACTTTCTGGACACCGCGCAGTTCCCCCGCGCTCACAAGACAGCCACACAGCAGCGTCGCGTCCTGGATTGGCAGCTCAAGACGCTGAAACGCAGCTTCCTTGCAAACATGAACATGAGTGACGAGGAGGTGGAAAACGCGATGGGGGCTGCGATTGATGACGCGCTGGACCATCCCCCACGGCGCAGCTACCCGGCCGGTACCGTCCTGATCGAGCAGGACGAGCCCGTGGACACAATCTCAATCCTGGTTTCCGGCCACATTCAGCTATTGCGCAAGACGGAGGACCGTGAGGTCATTCTCCACACGCACTCCGCAGGGCGTATCATCGGTCTGCTCTCGCTGGCCCAACGGCAGAAGGCCTTCTTTACCTGTCGGGCAGCGACCGACGTCACGGTCCTGCCGCTGACGTTCGAGCAGCTTGACGCCGCCCTCCAGGCAAACCCCTGGCTTAGCGGATACTTCGTTACGACGCTGATTCGCTCGCTGGGCAGGCGGAGCAAACGGACGGCCCAGCTCAAGGTCGAGGTGGAGAACCTCAACATCCACCTTCGCCGGGAGCGTGATCAGCTTTCCGACGCGCTCGCCCGTCTCGAGCAGGCCCAGATGCGCCTTGTCGAGACGGAGAAGATGGCCACGTTGGGCCAACTTACCGCGGGCGTGGCGCACGAGCTGAACAATCCCATCGCCGCGCTGCGGCGTGCGGTGGACTTTATCGCCGAGGATATCGTGTCGCTTGTCGGGCAACTCCCCGAGGGAGACGTGATCAAGACAACCATCCAAACGGCCATGACCAGCGCGCCAATCTCGACGCGCGATCTGCGGAAACGTGGAACCGAGCTGGCGGCGGTTGTTGGTGATGACACACTGACACGCCGGCTGGTAAAGATCGGGATTACGACGCCCGAGGACTACCGTAAGCGGTTCGGGAAGGTCTCGGGAAGGAAGCGTGAACGGCTGCTCAGCGAGATGGAACGGTACCATGAGTTGGGCACGTCATTGCGCAACGTGTGCAGTTGCAGCGACCGCGTCTCCGGTATTGTTCGGAGCATGCGGTCCTACGCCAGAAGCGACCAGGATCTTGTCGGCGATGTCGACATCCATGAGGGGTTGGAGGACACGCTTCGTATTCTCGACCACGCGTTGCACAACATCGAGGTGAAGCGATCGTACGGTGAGCTTCCTCGGATCGAATGTCACGTGGGCGAGCTGAACCAGGTGTGGACCAACCTGATCACCAATGCGCTGCACGCGATGGGTGATTCGGGAACACTTCGTCTTGTGACGGACGCGCCCGATGCCGGGCAGGTGCGCTTACGGATCATCGACAGTGGTAAGGGCATCGCGCCCGACGCGATTGACAAGGTGTTTGATTTGCATTTCACGACCAAGGACGGACGTGTGGAGTTCGGCTTGGGAATGGGGCTTCCCATCTGCCGGCAGATCGTGGGCAGGCATGGAGGCGTGATTACGGTGGAGTCCCAACCGGGCGAGACCTGCTTTACGGTTGTCTTGCCCGTTCGCTACCCGCGCAGCCCCCAAAGATAAGGCAACATCATGAACGGCCTGGTGATTCTCTGTGTGGAAGACGAGGTGGAGGTCAGAAACGCGATCGTGCGCGACATCGAGCCGTTTGCGCAGATCTGCCGGATCGAGGAGGCGGAGGACGCATCCGACGCGCGCGACGCCGTCTCTCAGTGTCTCGACGCAGGCGAGCAACTGGCGCTTGTGTTGTGCGATCACATGCTTCCCGGCGAGTCGGGCGTGGATTTCATGGTAGCGCTCAATGACGACACCAGGACGCGCGACGCTCGCAAAGTGCTCGTGACCGGTCAGGCGGGACTCGAGGACACGATCAAGGCCGTCAACCGCGCGGGCCTCGATCACTACATCGCCAAGCCGTGGTCCAGGGAAGACCTGCACGAGATCGTCAAAGAGCAACTGACGAATTACGTCATCGAGCACGTGGACGACGTACTACCCTTTGTCGCCGTGCTGGACGGAGCGCGACTGCTTGACTCCCAAAGAGACCGGAATCGGCACGAGTAGGCAACACCACGTCCAGACGTGAACGCGTTGGGGGAACTTGTGCGGTTCAATCCGAAATGGGGCTCATGATCGGACGTGGTTCTATTGCACTTTAGTGCCCAACGGGTCGATATCCAGTGGGGGCGACGGCAGGGTGCCCCCGGTTTGGATCCTTTGAATAGGAGAACGACGAAATGCCACTTGTACCCATGCGAATCCTTCTGGACCACGCGGCGGAGAACGACTACGGCCTGGCTGCGTTCAACGTCAACAACATGGAGCAGATCCAGGCGATCATGGCAGCCGCCGAGGAGACGGAATCGCCCGTCATCATCCAGGCATCCCGCGGCGCCCGCGCCTACACCAATGACGCCTATCTGCGACACCTGATGCTGGCGGCCGTGGAGCTTCACCCGAATCTCCCCATCGCCATGCACCAGGATCACGGCAACTCGCCCGAGACCTGCATCAGCGCGATCGAGCAGGGCTTCACGTCGGTCATGATGGACGGCTCCCTGGAGCTTGACGGCAAGACACCGTCCAGCTTTGACTACAACGCCGAGGTCACGAGAAAGGTCGTGGACTACGCTCATCACAGGGGCGTGACCGTCGAGGGTGAGCTGGGCTGTCTCGGCGGTGTCGAGGACGGGCACGGCGCCGGTCTGACCGAAGATCAGGCGAGAGAGCACCTCACCGACCCCGCTCAGGCCGAGGAGTTCGTCGCCAGGACGGAGGTCGACGCTTTGGCTGTGGCGATCGGGACGAGCCATGGGGCCTATAAGTTCACGGAGAAACCGACCGGCGACGTTCTTGTGATGAGCGTGATCGAAGAGATTCACAGGC
>CBDUZO010000064.1:0-23850 GCA_965371725.1 uncultured Phycisphaerales bacterium | reverse complement strand
ATGTCCTTGTCTTTCAAGGGGTTACGTCAGTAACTTTTTGGGAGGAGAACCAGGAAAGAAGGCGAACGAGGAAGCCCTGTTCGGCTGGATCGTCAGCGACTTCGGGTTGAACGATGCCATCGAGGCGGGGCTGGTGAAGACGCCGCGCGTGGTCGTCCGCGATGACGGCAAGATGACGAGCGAATACAAGTCCCGCCTGTACCACATCTACATGGACGACGAGGTCAAGGACGACCTGAATCGTAAGGCCGAAGAGCATGAGCCGCTCCCCGATCTGGTCACCAACGGGTACTACCTGCTAGGCAAGGACTGGCTGGAGACCTCCAAGCAGTGGCAGAAGCAAGGGCATGTGGTTCCGCCTGTCATCATCTCCGTGGGAAACCGGACGGAGACGGCGGCACGGATCAAGTACGCCTTCGACCACGGCAAGATCAGAATTGACGAACTCAGTCAACCGGAGTTCACGCTGCATATCGACTCCAAGGCGTTGGAAAAGGCTGAGTCGAGGGAAGAGGCTGCGTTCTCAAGCGGAGACGTCTCTGATTACGATGCCCCAAGTGCCGCGAAGAAGAAGCCGCTGACGAAGGGGGATTACGAAGAGCAGGTACGGCAGCGCGTCGCTACGGTAGGGCAGAGAGGAAAACCCGGGGAGAAGTTCCGGCACGTCATTTCGGTTAGCATGCTGTCCGAGGGGTGGGATGCCAAGACCGTAACTCACATCATGGGGCTGCGTGCTTTTTCGAGCCAGCTCCTGTGTGAACAGGTCGTCGGTCGTGGGTTGCGGCGGACATCCTACGAGGTCAACGCCGACACCGGGCTGTTCGAGTCGGAGTATGTCAACATCTTCGGCATCCCGTTCACCTTCCTACCGCACGAAGGTGGCGACGGGCCACCGCCGCCGCCGCCGCCGCCCAAGACCAAGATCGAGCCGCTTGCGGAGAAGGTGGACTTCGAGATTTCTTGGCCGAATATCATCCGCATCGACCATGTGTACCGCCCAAGGTTGCATCTCGACCTCGACAAGGTGAAGCCGCTGGAGATCAACAGCGCGGACATCGCCACGGTGGCGGGGAATCGGCATTCTTGAACTGGATCTGGTATTGCGTGCTCTCCCGATCGTCCCCAACCGTGGCACAGGCGTCGTCCAAACGGTCGAAGATGCGAGCGATTTGCCCATCGTCCAGCCGAATGATCGTTGTAACGTTCTCTGCAAGAGTGCCTGGCACGCGTCGCTCCGCCAGGTTGTCACTGCTCGTCGTTCAAGAGACCGTAGTCAACTGCCACCGGTTTGAAGGGAGGGTTCTCCGCTTGTGGGGTCGATCTGCACACTCACGGTCAGATTGCCGGCCTGGAGTGTGATGACGGCCGGCGTAGTCTGATCGGTCTGTCCGTAGATGCCGAAGGCGAGCTGGTTATCGCCCCCAAGTGAGTAACCCTGGATTGATACCCCCGTCAGTTCGGCAGCCCGACCGCTCCCGAACTGGGTGACGTAGGGCTGGTTGGTGCCCGGGTCAGTGATCGGTGTTGACGGGGCGGAGGTTCGCGCAAGAGTGTAGGAGGCGTTTGCCTGGTCGAACGTGACCACACAGGGGTCGTCGGCGTGGGTGATGGATTCGAGCTGAGCGAACCCCAGGTCCGCTACGAGGAGCCTGCCCGCCGCCTGCAAACGTGTGGCGTCCGTACCCGCCAGCATGGGTATCGCCAGCGAGGCCGCAATGCCCATCAGGGCGACCACGATCAACAGCTCTACAAGCGTGAATGCTCGATCGCCGAACGCCGGAGTCAATGTGCTATCTCGATGAGACCTATCCATACCTCCACCTCGCGGAACACCGTGCATTTGGCTGGTTTCGCCCGCTCGTTAGGCAATATCGGCGATTCGTTTTCCGGCTATTGCGCAAATTCGCGTAGTACCGGATCGCCCTGCGGGAGCCCGATAAACTCACGGTTCTCACGCGCAAGACGCCGCACTTAACCCGCGGGGGGATTCAGCCGACGTACCATTGAACCGCGGCGCCGGTCTGCGCTCTTGCGGCGGCGCATCCTGTCACGCGCTCTGCCGCGGCGTTACTCCGGACCACCCCGTAACGGCCTGTGTTTATGACCATGACGCGTGATTTGGTGCAACATCGAGGCTTGACGCTTGTGGAATGCCTGTTGGCGTCGGCGATCCTGGCTTTTGCGGTTGTTGCCGTGTCTCAGGCAGTCGTCGCCGGTCAGATGCAGACGGCGGACGCGCTTCATCGTGCTCGCGCCATGGAACTGGCCGAAGCTTTGATGGAGGAGGTTTTGCGCCTCGCCTACGCTGACCCGGACGGGCCGGGAGAGGTCGGGCGGGCCAACTACGACAACCTCGAGGATTTCGACGGCTTCAGCGAGACTGCCGGAACGTTGAGCGATGTGGATGGCGTCGCCTATGACACGCCATTCCAGGGGTTCTCCCGGTCGGTGTCGGTGGTTCCGGCAAACGGGGGAAGCGGTATCAGCGTGACCGGCTTGGGTAGTGCGTTGCCCGGTCTCATGGTGACGGTAACGGTTCAGGACGCGACGGGAACTTCATGGGTGTTGACGCGATTCAGGGCAGAGCCAGCATCGTGAGGGGTCGGCGGCGGGCGTTCACCATGGTGGAGCTTCTGCTGGCCTTGGCCATCACGGGAATGGTGTCGGCCGCGGTGGCAGCCATGCTGATGGCGGTCTCCTATGGGACCTCCTCGAAGCGCGACCTGCGCGGTGTGGTGGTCAAGAGCCGGGTCATCGACGCTCGTATCGCTTCGGCAATTCGCGGCTCGCGGGCGATCCTCGAGACCGGAACCGACTACCTGGTGCTTTGGACGGGGGACACCAACCCCAACGGAACGGACGACGCGCCGGACCTTGCCGAGATTCGTTTGATCGAACGGGACAGCGGCACCGACAATCTAAGCTCCTACACGTTTCCGAGCAGTTGGAACCAGACACAGATCGACGCGGCGAACGTGTCATACACCCTCACCGGCAACCCTCCGGGGTTCTTTCAGAGTGCAACGGCCGCTGCGAAAACGGCAGGCTCGTTTCAGCCGACCCTGTGGGGCTCGGACGTCACGTCCATTAGCTTTGCCTTGGACGGCGTCGCCCCGGACAGCACGATGCTGGTCAGCTACCGGATGGCCCTGAGCGCGGGCGACCTCTCGGAGACCGTCGTGGGCTCCGCTTCGGCGAGGTACGGTACCGTCAATCCCAACTGAGAGGAACGAGCGATGGGCTGTCGCCGATATCAGAACCACCATCACCGGAGGCGCGGCGTGGCTCTGCTTCTGGCACTGTTCGCGGTAGCCATCTCTGCGACGCTCGCCCTGTCATTCCTGAGCGCACAGAGTACGTCCCTCGGCATTGCCCGCAACATCCAGAATCACTCTCCGGCGCGTTACATTGCCGAGTCGGGCCTGGCATTGGCAATCGCCTACGTTCGGGCTGACGCGGATTGGCGGACCGACCAGTCCCACGGAACGTGGGTCACCGACGAACCGTTCGGGGCTGGCACTTTCACGATCGTCGGTGAAGACGGTGAAGATATCGACGGAGATGGTGTCGTGGACGGGGACGGTGACCTGGCGGACGACGCGACCGATCTGGTTACGGTTACCGTCACCGGCATGGTAAATGGCGCGAGCCACATCGTGCGGGCGGTACTCACGCCAATTCCGGGCGATGACCTCGTCGGCCACTGGGCACTCGATGAAACGACGGGTCAGGTCGCAAGCGACTCGAGCGGGACCGGGAACGACGGAACGGTTACCAACACGGGCAACCCGGGCTGGGAGTCGGCCTACATCGATGGCGGCCTTCACTTGGACGGCACCAATGACTTCATTGCGGTGGCCGACCATGAAACACTCGACCTGTCAGATGCGGGAACGTTGGCGTTGTGGTTCTGGATGGACAGCTTCAAGTTGTGGGCCGGTCTTTTCCACAAGGGCGATGCCACCAGCTTCTCCGACGAGGCTTACACCCTCCAGTTCTGGGACGGCAACAGGAGGATCTACTTTGGCTTAGCGGGGAGCCCCTCGTCCCGTTCGATGCAGACCAATACCAGCTTCAATAACAACCGTTGGTATCATGTAGCGGCCGTGTGGGACGCCAGCGGCATGTATATCTATGTGGATGGCGTGCTCGACAAGAGTTCCGGTAACACGGTCTCTGCGTTCGACTCGCCTGGCGATCTTAACATCGGGGCTCAGTTGCCGGTCTACTACAGTGTTTATTACAAGAACTTCCCCTTCGATGGCATCATCGACGACGTCCGCATCTACAACCGGGCGCTCACGGTAGCGGAAGTCGCAGTATTGGCTGGCGGGGGGGGTGTCGGCGGAGGTGGCAGCAACGGGTACTCGGTCCGCTGGGTGGAATAGCCCTGAAACGACGACAACCTCAGGGGCATCATATCGGCGCACCCTTAGTGACCAATCGTCTTCGAGATCGTGAGAATTGGGAGCAATAGGGCGATGGCAATGCCGCCGACGACGGCACCCATCACCGCGATCATGATCGGTTCGATCAACTGCGTCACGGTCTTGATGGTGGTGCGCAGTTCCTCGTCCAAGAAGTCACACAGGCGGATCAGGACGGGACCCAACCGCCCGGACTTCTCACCGGCCGCGATCATCTGGACCACCGGTCGGGGCATTAGCGCGCTGTCGGCCAGTGGGGTGCTGAGTTGATCGCCGCGGTGCAGCCGGACGGCCACGTCGGACCACAAACGCTCAAAGTGGTAGTTATTGGAAAGCGCGCCGGTGATGGCCACCGCGTCCAACATGGAAACGCCCGACTCCACCAGAACACCCAAGGTTCGGAGGGCAGAGGTGATGTACGACTTCCAGAGGATCTTGCCGATAAGCGGTATGCGCAGCTTGACCCGGTCGGCCCAGGGCCGGGTCACGTTCGAGCGGAAGAACCACACCATAAGGCCCGTTCCCAATGCCAAACCACCCAACACAAATATCCAGTACGCCACGAGCCAATCGGTGACGGCCATGAGGATGAGAGTTGGCGTAGGCAAGGCAGCTTCCTTGCCGGAGAAGATGCTCAGGAACTTGGGGAGAACGTAGGTCATTAGAAATGCAGTGACACCCACCGCCGCCACCATGAGGACCAGTGGATAGGTCAACGCCGATTTTACCCTCTTGCGGATTTCCCGTCGCGCGGTCAAGTAGTCGGCGCAGCGGCTCAGCATCGGTGCCATGCTTCCCGAAGCCTCGGCGGCCCGGATTAGGTTGACGTAGAAATCACCAAACGCCTTGGGGTGATTGGCCAGCGCGGCCGAGAACGATTCGCCTGACTCCACGCTCCGGAGCACTTCCGTCAGCACTGTCTGAAACCCGCCCGGCGGTGTCTGGGCGAGACAGGCGTGGATCGCGTCGGCGAGCGTCACCCCAGTCTCGACCATGATGGAGAGTTGGGAGAAGAAGAAGATGATGTCTTCCCGGCGGACGCGACCGCCACCCAACACAAGCACCTTCGCCGCCTCGCGGTCGACACGCTCAGCCAACTCGCGGAGCCTGACCACGTACTTACCTTCGGCCCGCAGAAGCCGGACCGCCTCGCCCTCGGTTCCGGCGACGATCTCGCCGTCCAGGGACGCTCCCGATGAGTCCCGTGCGACGTAGTTGAACCGCGCCATGGCCTACTCCCAGGGTCTCCGTGTGGCGGGGACTTCCGAACCCGTTGCCTGACTGACCGGAACGTCGACCGAGTTCACGGAGTCAAGGGGCGGTTGTACGGCGTTTCGCGCCAGAAGACGTCCGAGTCGCTCTGGACTGGCAGCTTTGGCCATGGCGGCCTCTTCGCTGATCAGCCCGTTACCCACTAAGCCGGCGATGGCAGCGTCCAGGGTCTGCATGGCATGTTGTCCGCCGGTCTCGATCATCCCATCGATCAGGTGGGTGTTGTTGTCGCGGATGGCCCGGGCTATGGCCGGCGTCATGATCATGAGTTCAACCGCGGGGACCATGCCCTCGTCCTGTTCATTGCTGAACAGGATTTGGCACGCGATGGCTTTCAAAGACGCGCCGAGTTGGACGCGGATTTGCTCCTGCCGCCGTGAATCGAACGCGTCCACGATACGCTCGACGGTCTGGGCAGCGCCGTTGGTATGCAATGAGGCGAACACAAGATGTCCAGTCTCGGCCGCGGTGAGCGCAGCTGCGGTCGTCTCCAGGTCGCGCATTTCGCCGACCAGAATGACGTCGGGCTTCTGGCGGACCACGTGACGCAAGGCGTCCGCGAATGAGGGTGAATCGTCGTTGATCTCCCGCTGCTCGATGATGGACTGGTCGTGGGTGAAGGCGAATTCAATCGGGTCCTCCAGGGTGATCACGTGGGCCCTGCGTCGGTGGTTGATACGCTCGACCAACGCTGCGAGCGTGGTGCTTTTCCCGGAGCCTGTAGGCCCGGTTATCAAGACCAGCCCGCGCGCCAGCTCGGAGAGTTCGGCCAGCTTTGGCGGGAGGTTCAGCGCCTCCAGTTCCGGGATCTCGGAGTTGAGGATGCGGGCGGCCACTGCGAGTGAGCGGCGTTGGTAGTGGATGTTGATGCGGCAACGCCCCGTCTGAGCGTGGCCGAAGGAGAAGTCCAGATCCCTGTACTTCTCGAGCCGCTCACGCTGCTTGGCACTGAGGAAAGCGGTCACCATTTCGTTGAGTCCGGAGGCGCTGAGGGGTTCCTCGACCATGGTCTCCATGCGCGTGTTGACGTACATGCTGGGCGGCGCGCCCGCCACCAAGAGCAGGTCCGAGGCGCCGGCCTGTTTGGCTGTCGCCAACAACGACACAAGCTTGTCACTATCCTGCATACGTCAGTCCCCAGCCCTTGGCTTTCGCCCCTCAGTTGCGCGGGGTGTTTCCGTTGTCCGACTCCGTCTTATGGAGTCCTCACCCGGTGGTCACGCGGAGCACCTCCTCGACGGTGGTATGGCCCTCGTACACCTTCTGGAATCCCGCCTCCAGCAGCGTATGCATTCCCATTTCCTTGGCCTTGGTGCGGATCGTGCCCAAGGGGGCATCTGACGCGATCGCGTCGCGTAGTTCGTCGTCGGGCACCAGCAGTTCATAGATACCGACCCGCCCTTTCATGCCCAGCTGGTTGCAATGGGAACACCCGCGTCCCTCAAAAAGCTGATCGAGCTTGATCCCCAGCCGCTCGACACTGTGCAGCGTGGCCGGCGAGGGCTCCACCTGCCGCTTGCACTGCGGGCAGATCGTGCGAACGAGACGCTGGGCAAGAACGGCGACCAGGGACGCGCTGATCAGGTAGGGCTCGATACGCAAGTTGTGCAGCCGGGTGATGGCGCTGGGAGCGTCATTTGTGTGCAGTGTGGACAGCACCAGGTGCCCGGTCAGGGAAGCCTGCACGGCGGTCCGGGCCGTCTCGGGATCGCGAATCTCACCGAGCATGATCACGTCCGGGTCTTGCCGCAACAGCGAGCGCAGAACGCTGGGGAAGGTGAGCCCGATCTTCTCGTGAACCTGAAACTGATTCACCCCCGGAATCTGGAACTCGACCGGATCCTCCACAGTGCAGATGTTGATCGTCGGATTGTTGATCTCGTTCAACACCGCGTAGAGGGTCGTACTCTTTCCACTCCCCGTAGGCCCGGTGACCAGGATGATGCCGTGTGGCTTTCGCACCTCGTTGACGAACGCATCGTAGAGCGACGGAGACAGACCCAATCGGTCCAAGCCAACCAGCGTGCTGCGCGCGTCGATCACCCGGATGACTACCTTCTCGCCGAACTTGTTGGGGAGAGTGGAGACGCGCAGATCAACGCGGTTGTCGTCGACCATGACGCTGATCGCCCCGTCCTGGGGGAGGCGGCGTTCGGAGATATCCAGGCCGGCCATGATCTTAATGCGCGATACGATGGCCGGCTGCAACTGGTGTGGAGGGTGAAGCTTCTCGACCATAGTCCCGTCGATGCGGAAACGCACGCGCAGGGCCTGATCGTCCGGTTCGACATGGATATCACTCGCGCCTTCGCGGACCGCGGACTGAATGAGGTGGTTGACGAGTCGGACCGCAGGCGCATCGGACGCCTGCGATTCCAAGTCCGTCGCATCGATCACGCTGTTGAGATCGGCGGTCTCACGATCGTCTCCGTCGTCGTGCTTGAACATATCCTCGATGACGAAGCCATCCGCCTCTGGCTGATAGGTCTTCAGCGTGTTTTCGATGTCCGACTTCACTGTAGCGACGATTTGGACCGAGCAACCCGCCAACTGGGCGATCTCCTCGATCAAGAACACGTTGGATGGCTCGGTAACGGCCACCGTCAGGACGTCATCCACTTTGAAAAGCGGGAGTACCGCATTGTCATCGATGAAATCCCGCGGCAAGGTCTTGATGATTCTTGGGTCGGGCAGGTCCGGGGTGATGCGAGCGAAGGGAACATCATAAGTGTCGGCAAGGGCCTCCGTGACCTGGACGGCGGTACAGAAACCGAGCTCGACGATGATCTCCCCCAGCAACTTGCGGGTGTCGCTGCCCTTCTGAACCTGCAGGGCCTTGGTGATCTGTTCACGCGTGATCAGCTTGCGATCGACGAGGATCTCCCCGACTGGTTTGGCACGCTTGACTGCGGTGGCTTCACTCATACCTACGCACTACACGAAGCTCTTGAGCGCCTCGTCCCTAAGGTCATACTGTTCAAACTGACGGTTCAGCCGGGTTATTTCGAGAATCTTCCTCAGCATGTCGGACAGGTGGCATAGTCTGACTATTCCAAGCTGCTCGTCACATTCCCGTCGGAGCCAGGTCAACGTTTCCAGGCCTTCGCTGTCGATGGCGGTGGCCTTGCCGAAGTCCACGACAAAGTCGCGACTGTCCGTAGCGAACGCTTGCTGAACCAAGCTGCGGAACTGCTGAACATTGGTGCCGATTAGCTCGCCGTCTATGGTCAACAAACAGACGTTCCCTTTTTGGGTGGCGGTGATGCTCACGGCAAACTCTCCCCATCGTCAGGAGCCTGAGACGCATCCCGAGCGTAACCGGGCTCTGCCGGCCGGTGAATCGGACCAGTCCCAGAAAAGCCCTGTAGGTGTCTTGCCCACGCGAATTGCGGATCGATCCGCAGGGCTCGTTCGTAATGTGCTCTGGCCACGGCGTGGGGGCGACCGGTGTCTTCCAGCACCTGGCCGATAAGACAGTGAGCAAGTGCGTCATCGGGATCGATCGCCAATGCCCTTTGCAGCGAATCGGCCGCCGCCTGCAGGTCGTTCTGCTTCCAGCAGACGAAGCCTCGCAGCAAATGTGCGTGGCTACTGTGGGGCAGAAGGCGCTCGAGCTGGTCCGCGCACCGACGGGCGGTCATCCAGTCGTCCATCATCACGGAGGCCCGTGCGAACAGCATCCAGCCTTTTGCGTTGTTGGGACGGCGTTTCACTTCCTCGCGCAGGAGTCGCCCGGCTTCAGAGGCCCGTGCCGTCTCCAGATAGCCGGCGCACAGTGCGGTCACCACCGACGATGGCGCGTCGCTTCGAGCCTCAACGTAAGGGTGCAGAAGGGCCACAGCCTCCGCGTGCCGCCCCATCTCGGACAAGAGCCGGCCGTACTCCTCGATTAGCATGGCGCACCCGCCGCGACCCTCGACACGCCCCGGCCGGCATCCGCTCCGCTCGATCGCCAAGCTGAGACCATCAAGTGCGGCCTCTACGTCCCCGGCAAGCAAACAGATTTCCGCGAGCAGCGTTTCCATTGTTCCGTCGGAGTCGAAGCGTTGGATGTTGGTGGACACCAGCGAGATCGCCTCCTCCAGACGGCCCACGACTGTGAGGCATTCAGCCTCCGCCACTACGTAGTCCACGACGCTTTCGTCCTGCGACCGCGCACGGCGATAGTGATCCAGAGCGGTCTCCCACTGCTCGGTGCGCTCCGCGATTACACCAAGTGTATAGTCAATCTCGGCCGCATCAGGCGCGCAACGCTTTGCCTGCTCGGCCGCCTTATGCGCAGAAACGAGCCTCCCTTGTTCCAGATTGCAGTGGGCAAGTAACAAGAACTGGTCGGCTGACGATGGGTCTGCGGCAATGGCCTCGTTAACGGTTTCGATCGCCGTCTCAGTCCGTCCGCGCTCAAACTGTTGAGAGGCCAGCTCGTACTTTATTCGGGCCCGCACCTGGTTCCAACGCTGCTCCGCCTGCACCCGACGGTGCGTATGAGACATGCAGCCGGATTGCGGAATGAACAGTAGCAGGCCGGCGATCATGACTGCCCTCGTCAGGTTCGGCACAAGACCGCCATGGCAAGAAGATGATCGCTCAGGGCGCATCGTCCGATTCTCCTTCCTCCGATTTGCCGGGGTCCTCCGTCCTGGTTGGGCTGACGAACGGCGGGTCCGGTCTTCCGAAATCCGGCTGATACAAGTTCTGCGCCTCCGTGATGAGTCGGTGGATGAAGTCGCGGGCGGCGGAACCCTCATCGTCCCAATCGCGGCTTGCAAGGATCTCCTCCTGCAGTTCGACGGCGGAGACAAAATGTGGGTCGTTGCGCAAGGCCATCCGAACGTTCCATAGTGCGCGGTCTGAATCACCTTGTGCAAGCTGCTTAAGGGACCTACGGAAGTGCGCCTGGGCCAACCTTTCGCGGCCGTGCCACATCATGTGCCGCCGCACTCCGACGCGCATGCGTTCCAGGTCCTGACGCACTTCCTCGCTGGCGCGGGCATAGGCATCCGGGTCACTGACAATATGAACCGTCAGAAGGATGATCACCTCTTGGCGGACAATCCGATCGCGGCGTCCTTGGAAGAAGGGGCCGAGGATTGGGACGTTCCCCAGCAACGGCAGTTGACTCCGTGTGTCCGTCGTCACCTCGCGGAATAGACCGCCAATGAGGATCGTCTGCCCATCCCGCACGATAACGTTGGTGGTGACCTCGGTGGTCTGTTCCGACGGCAATCCGTTCACGACTGTTCCCACGCTGTCCTCGGGGTGCAGCTCCATCCGCACGAAACCGTTCTCCCCGATGAAGGGACGGAAGATCAACTGTGTTCCGGTTTCCAGAAACTCAACGTTCTGAATCGCCTGAGTTTCCGTCACGGTGGTCGTAAGGTACCCGTCACGGCGGCCGACGATGACCTGGGCCCGTTGCCTGTTGAGCGCGAGCACCTTTGGATTCGCCAAGACTACCGTGTCGGTGATCGTTTCCAGCGCTCGCACGAACACGCCAACGTGGTCCTTGATCACGCCGATGGTCAACCCTCCGTCCGGAAGCTCGCTGCTCACATCGCTGGTAACGTTCGCGTTGAATCGTTCAAGCCGGTCAATGGGAAGCGCCCCCAGGTTCAGGTTCGTCACCGCGTTGGAGATGGCGCCCAACAGTTCCAGATCAACACCGCCCACGAGCGTGAAGTCCACACCCAGTGCGTTGTCTTCCTCCAGCGTCACCGCGAGAATCGTCGCTTCGACCAGCACCTGCGTGGGGGGTACATCCAACTCGCGCAACGTCTTGTGGATGCGATCCAGCACCTCAGGCTGATCGCGTACAGCCAGGTAATCGCGCTGCGCCATGCTGTCGCCGCCCGCGTCGTCCGCGTCGGCATCCAGACCGCGCTCCGCCTCCGGGGCGGCGACGGCGCTGCCCACGTCGCTCAGCATCGGGGTCACAACGGCCAGCGCATCTCTGGAGGAACAGAAGTGGAGCGGGAATATGCGGGTGATCGGGGGCGTCTCGCTGGCGATGATTTCGGCGAGTTCCGCGTTCGTGTAGACGTAAATGAAACCGTCCCCCTCACGGTACCCTGCTCCGTTGGCCGCTAGGACCGAGCGCAACGCTTCCTCGAAGGTGACGTTGTACAGATGAGCGGTGACAGTACCGGTAACGCCGGGTGTCGCGACGATGTTGCGGTGGCTTTGGACGGACAGGATCTCCAATACGGTCGAAAGAGGCAGGTCCGCAACGTGCATCTCGACTGTGCCTGCCTTGGATACCAGAATGGAGTCAGCGCCCTCGCCCGCTTCGGGCGACGGCTGTCCGCCACCCGCCGTAAGGGGCGTAGCGCTTGGCAAGATGGAGGCATTCTCCTGTCCATTCGCGCGCGAGGCGCCGGCCTCCTCTTCCTGAGGTTGTTCGGCAATGACCTGCCCCGGCTCGTTGACCCCCTCAGCCAACGCTGCACCGTCGTGTGCCCACGGATGGCCGGCCAAAAGCATGAGCACGGCGACGGTCCCTATCCAAACTTGTCTGTTGTACCGAGGCGTAGTCGCCATCGGCTATTCTCCTTTGCGTGGCCTGCTTCCACGAAGAGCGATCGACCGGGGCTCACGGCCCGGGTCCGGATGTCAATCCATGCGTAATGCGGTCCGTCCAGTCCCGCTCCCGGCGAGGATCACCAAACCCGGAGTTATGGACTCGACCACGAGTTCACCGATCGCGTCCCCCACCTGGACTCTCCTACCGTTGATCACTGCGTAGTGTTGCCCGTTATCGGCCGGTTCGGTCAACGTCAATTCGAGCAGCAGGACCGGTGCAGCCTCTGACGGGCTTTTGTCCTCGTTCTCCCGAGCCGCGGTGTCCAGCCGCGACACTCGCCCGTACGTCAGCCAATCGGCCTTGAAAAGGTCGCGCGCCGGGGCATCAGGCAAGTCCGGCAGCGGTGGGCGCGGTAGGCGTACGGGCACCGGCGTTGGCTCCAGCACAGACGCAACGTCTGTCGCCGCCGGATTGAGTGGGGGGGCGGCCTCCGCCGTGCGGGGACCTCCCCAAAGCTGGCGCCCCACGAGCACCAGGAATACCACCGCGAGAACACCGAGCAATCCCGTTTTGTACGGAGAAGCCTTGGCCTGAATAACCAGGGTTGTCCAAAGACGCGTACGGTTCACATGCTTGATCCTGCTCAGGTTGCCTCGTAGAAGATCCGCATGGTCAGCTCGGTTCTCAGATCGCCACCTTCGCCATCTACGGGCTCCTCACTGGGTTCCAACAGACGTTCGACGATGAACTCGGTCACGCGTACGGCCCGCGGTAGGCGTTCGACGTTCCGCAGGAAGTTGAAGCTCTCTGCGAAACCGGACTCGAAGCTGATCCGAATCGGGAGCACCATGATCGACCCGCGCATCTCCGGTATCAGGGGGACAATCCTACGGTCCCGAAGCCCAAACCGCGCCGCGACAGCCGACACCTCTTCGACGAATGAGCCCACGTCCGCGGTTGGAGTGATGCGGGTTCGATAGTCCACCAACAGGTCGTTCGCCCGCTGTACGTCGGCCGCAGTTCTGGGAAGTCCAGCAGTGGCGCCAGTCCCACGGGCCAGTTGGCTTCTCATGGCCCGAGCGGAGGCAAGTAGGGTGGACAGGTCCCGCCGCTGAGGCCCCAAGAACAGAAAACAGAACGCCGCGGTCATCCCGACCCCAACGCTTATCACGATGTAGCTGTCCCAGCGTTTCGTCATCTGCCCTACTCAAACTGGGGGAACACACAGGTCAGTTTGAACTCACGAGCCGCATGCCCCTTCACAACCACCGGCTGCGAATAGGTTAACGTCACATCGCGGAACAACGCAGACTCGGCCACGTTGCTCATGAAAACCCCCACGTTGACGTCAGAGGATGCCCATCCCTTGATCTCGAGCCTACCCGCGCCCTCACCCTCCGATAGCTCGGAGTGCTCCGAACCGTCTTTCTCGACCACGTTCGCATCCCCGATACGCCGCTGCTGAGCAAGGCGCACCTCAGTCAACACCGTGGATTCCGGCATCAGACGGGAGAGTTCAGCCAGCAGGCAGTGCACCGGGGCGCCTCCGGCTACGTCGGAGAGAAGCTCCCTCCTCTTGCGAAGCCCGTCCAGCTGAAGCAGAAGCCCGTCGAGATCCTGGAGCACCTCCGTTTGTCTCTCGAAGCCGCTCCGCAGCTCCACCATTTCCTGTCGGGCAGCCGCCTTCTGGACAAGAATCCCGACCGAACCCAGGATCAGCTCCACCGCAAGAATGCCCAGGAGCGTGACGCGGATCATCACGTTACGCTTCCGCCTGCGGCTCGTGCGGTACCAGTCCGGCCTGAGATCGATCTCCTTCATTAGCCCACCTTCTTGACGGCGCGCCGAACCGGTTTCATGGATAACCCGAGGGCGGTCGTCCAGTCCGCCATCGGTCCGCGACCCTCATAGACCGGTAACGCGCCGGCAAAGGTCATATTGCGGAGCGGGGAGCCCACCCGGCAGCGCAGCCCGGTCACCTCCGACAGGTGTTCGAGGTAATGGGTGTTCAGCGATTCACCCCCTACGCAGGTCACGGCGTCCGGTCGCGCGCCGCGAAAAGTCACCGCGTAGTATCGTAGGCACAGGCTGATCTCCTTGCCCAACTTCTCCCATGCCGGACGCACGGCTGCATCCACGTTTTCAGTCGTGGCCGGGTCGATCTCCGTGGTGCGTTCATCGCCGTCGGAGCGTCCCTCGGCGACCCGCCGGCGGAGCTCGCCCGCCTTCGCGAGATCGAGGGACAGGCTGCTGGCCACCAGTTGATTGAATGTCGCTCCCCCCACTTCGAACCATCTGGTGAACACGATTCGGTTTCCCCTCGTCACGACGATTCGCGTACCCGACCAGCCCACGTCTGCGAATACGTTAACCTGTTCCTGATCCTTCGATCGGCGCAAGTAACGTTCAAACGGACGAAACACTGCGCACGGCGCCGCGTCGATGCCTGCGGACTCCAAGCCCGCTTCGGACAACAGTTCGAGATGTTGGCGTACGACCGACGCCGGCGCGGCCAAGACGATAACCTCTTGCTGCGGCTCGGCGTCAGATGCTACGAAACCGGCGGGGATGAAACGAATCTCGGCATCATCGTCCAAACCCGTAATCCGCTCGCCCGCCTCAAACCGAGCGGCCGACGCCAGTTCCACCTCAGGCATATCCGGCAGGCGGATGTTCTTGACCAACAGCTGCCGCTCGCCAAGAGCGCTGACCGTCTGCCTGCCGACGAACTTCTGCCCCCGCAAGACGGCGCGGAGCGCCTCGATGATCTCGCCTGGTTGGTGCGCGGCTCCGCGAGCAGGAGACGGGTATACGTGACATGCAGCAGCGATGACTTCGGTCCGGCGGTCATCGCCTCCGAGCTGCATCACCCGCAACGCGTGCGAACCAAAGTCGATTGCAATCGGTCCTGCTTTGTGCCTCATGGACCACATCAAAGACCTCGACCTTCCTCCGGCGGTCACCGACCCAGTATGGTCCGTCCCGGGATCGGGATGACCAGTACGGGAAACCACCACACCCGGTGCGGTGTTTTCCGCAGCCCCGGACACCAACACGTCGGGACCGCTCTCTCTCTACGGTTTCACAGTACGCGGTGCCGGCACAACGTCTTTGGGGTTGTCAGCGCTTTCCATACTCACCTTGAACGTTTGGGTTCGCAGAGTATCAAGTATTCGCTCGAGTAGCTCGTTGGTGCGTTTGATCTCGTCCAGCATCTTTTTGCGCTGCATACCACTGTCGGGTATCTGTGCGACCGCACGGGGCAGCACCTCGCCCGGTCCGAGCCAGACACGAGCGCAGGTCACGACCAGCACCCCAACGAGTAGCATACGCAACACCCGTCCGCGAGGAGACTTATACGTAGTGGACACGATCAACCTCCTTCTTATGGCCGCGTGGTCATGACGCTTCTACCGTGCACGGGCTGCGATGACATGGCCACTGACCCGATGAATCGCAGCGACCCGGATGCTACAAGCGAAAGGGCAGCACGGACGCCTCTGGATCGGGCAAACGCTTCCAGGCCTGCACCACAAACGCATGCAGCTCGTGTCCAAACGCTCCAGCGATCAGTAGCTCAGATGCGCCGTGTCGTTCGCCCGGAACACGCCCGTGTCCTCGTCATAGTACCAGGCGCTGGAATCCGCGGCCCCAGCAGTCACCGTCTTCGTGCTGGTGTAGGGATTGTTCGGAACACTGAGTATGTAAGGGCCGTAGGGGTAACCGGTGGTCCCTACTGCCGCGGTCGTGCCATCGGCCTTGCTGGACAGCGTCATCTGGTTACTGAAGGTCGCCAGGGTCGGCCAGGTGTCGTTATGCTGCAGCTTGTATAACTGCAGCTGGGTGCGTGTGGTCGCCAGATTCGTCTGTAGTGCGCTCAACTTGGCGTCGGTGCTGGCATCAGTAAACTGTGGGATCACTACCGCAGCCAGGATCCCTAACACGATCACTACGATCAACACTTCGATCAGCGTGAATGCTCGGCGTGCTTCTCTGTATCTCACCATTGTTGATTCTCCATGGATCCACTATGTCTTCGGCGACCCCGATAGAACAGAGCAACAGCCAACCGTCGATGGCCCGCTGCAATCGACAGCTGTTGCAGAACGCTACCCCCCATAAATATCGGTCAGGTCGAGGTTCCCCATAAATAGCAGGTATGCGCATACTTCCCCAACGCATGGTGGTGCCGACCGCCTCTTTTCTCGGACCCAGTCCTCGCAGGTAGGGATGTCTGCATTGAAGTAACGCCGATAACTTGTTGAAACGGCGACAGCGAACTGAAGTCGTCTCGCCTCGGGTTGCGTCGATCCGAGGCTCCGCTCATCTTGCGGGGAGGCATGCCGGGGTCGGTGGGAGGACGTGAGCTGCCCGGTCGCCTCCTTCACAGGGCAACAGCTCTTATCGGCCGTAGCCAACGACAACGGGGGCCAGTTCAAAGCGATCTGCGTGGCGCACGTCGCCCCATCTCTGCTGGTGTTCTAGAGCGTTTCCCGTTCCTGTATTCCGAGCCGCGGGCTGCCGCAAGGCGGCTTTGCCGCGCCCGCGCGGATTCACGTAGGCTGGAAGGTATTCGGCTGGCCAAAAACCGGAACACAATACCGAGTTTCGCTCTAGAACCGTCCCCGCAACGCCCGGTAGATGGAAGCGGAGAGAAACGCAGTCACGGTTGCGGCGATCAGGAACACGAAGTCCTGTTCCCGCCGCAGCCAGGCGGTCGACGTGGCGGACAGAATCAACGGGGTGAGCGCGGTTGTGCCGAAGCCCAGCGCGACTCCGATCGGCCACGAACGCCGCGTAAACAGGACCGCGCCGAGAATCCCCACCGGTGCGAACAGCAGGATTGCCGCAAGCGCGTTTGCGCACGCGGAATCGGCTCCAAGAAGCAATGAGGCGGGTGAGTAGAGGTGAAGTGGGCGGCGCGCCGCCCGGCCGTCCACGTAGAGCCTCGCGATCCCGTTGCCATACGTGGCTACGATGTGATGCCATCCCTGTGGCAGTGCGCCGGGGTGGGATCGGCACATGGCCCTGGCGCCGTTGAGACCGGTTCGGCGTGTGCGAAGGCGGAAGTCGATCCGGTCTCGATGCTGGCCGATCGTGAAGTTGCGTAACTTCGTGCCTTGGGAAACGGACACGATTCGGGCCGGTCCCGTCTGCGCAAGATCCACGATTTCCACCTCGATTTCCACGGAGAAGGCGTTCGACCGGCGGATGGCTTCGACCAGGGTGGCGGTGGAGGTGGTGCTTTCGACGAGGGTCGGCTTGCGAAGCTCGAGACCGTTCGACGATAGGGCCCACGTTGACGACTCCGGCTCCGGCAGGAGAAGGTCAAGCGGCGGCTGATCGGCCAGCGACCGCACGATACGATCCGTCCTGTATTGATCAAGAACGTACAGGGCAAGGGGCCCCATCGCCCCACGCAGGGTCGTACCCTGCCGTGTGAACCCTTGTTCAGCGAGCTGGGCGGCTTGACGATCTGTTAGCGTCTGCGCGTACAGGGCGAGCCCTTTGATAGTACCGCGCCACGGCCGGTTGCCTGTCTGTTCGTTGGCCAGCAGAAGGTGAAAGCCCGAGTTCCAACCGTTAAGGTCGAGTCCGCCATGAGCTGCCACGACGATGCACCCAATGCCTAAGTTGGCGATCAGGAGGACACCGGTGATGATGCGGCGCGCGTGGTGGCGATAGATCCTCTGCAGGCCGAGCCGGAATGGGCGTAGTCGGGCGCTCACATAGATGCCGACAAGGCCCGCGGCCAATCCCCACGGTACGTCCCAGAGGTTGGGATGACGCTTCTCGTTAACAACCTGAAGAAGCTCCAGCGCAAGGACGATCGCGCAGAGTTGGCCCACGACCCGACGGAGACGTTTTTGGGGCCTGCGACGGGCCGAGCGCCAATGTAGCAGGATGCCGATGGGCACGAAAACGACGAGCCTCTCCAGCAGCGTAGGGAGGAGCGTGTGGCTGTCCGGCAATTCGACGGCGCCGGCCAATCGTTGCACCAGGACCTCGATGGACTGTACGGGGTGGAACGGCAGGAGTGTCCAGACGGCGACCCAGGCGACCCCGACTGCCAGGAGCCACGAGGCGATAGGGAACGTCGGTCTCGGCTTGGCCGGTACTTCCATCAGCGTGTTTCCTATCTGACCGTGGCCCCGGGCGGCACGCGTCGGACGCCGAGGCTCCACTTTGAGGCTCACATCTGTGCCCGCCGGCACGCCGGTCCCTCCTGTACCGGGCGGAGGGATACCATAGCCCCTGGAAGGGGCTGCGTCAGTGCGGCTTTGCCGATAAAGTCATGTCGGGGTGCTGCCTCCGGAGGCACACGGGCCGGGGGGGCATCCGGTTGCCGCCTGGTGAGACGCGAAGTAGGATCAACCGCAAGGCGGCCCAGTCGACCGTGGTCAATGCGGCCTGCAAGTCGGACGATACATCAAAAGGCCGTCGGCGGGCTGCAAAGCGGCTCTGTGGTCCCCGTTCTTCGCACAGCGAAGGGCGAAGGAAGGCGATGGGCTGAGGTGATTGGGAAGCAGCCGAGGATCGTGGGCATGGAGGTTTCCGGATTGGCACCGGCTATCGCGAGCGACTTACCCGTCGTCCATGAGGACACTCCGGACGTCCCGCTCTGCGACGTTTCCATCATCATTCCGATTAAGAACGAGGAGGAGAATATCGGGCCGCTGTACGCCGAGCTGACCGAAGCCCTGGACGGCGCCTCCCTCGACTACGAAGTGATCTTCATCGACGACGGCAGCAAGGATCGAAGTCTGGAATGCCTGCGACGTGTGGCCGGTGATGATCCCAGGATGCTGATCATCCAGTTCCGTCGCAATTTCGGACAGACGGCGGCGCTGGCTGCGGGGATCGCACACAGCCGAGGTCGCGTCATCGTGCCCATGGACGGCGATCTGCAGAACGATCCGCACGACATCCCGGCACTGCTCGCCAAGCTGGATGGATCGCCGCCCTACGATATTGTCAGCGGGTGGCGCAAGGTTCGGCGGGACAAGCTTATCAGCCGGCGGATTCCATCGCAGCAGGCAAACCGGCTGATCCGCTTCGTGACGGGCGTGAGGTTGCACGATTTCGGGTGCACGCTGAAGGCTTATCGTCGCGAGGTGCTCGAAGGCGTGGAGCTTTACAGCGAACTGCACCGATTCCTTCCTGCACTGGCGGCGTGGCACGGTGCCAGGATCACCGAGATCGAGGTCAATCACAGGCCGCGGATTCACGGCTCGACGAAGTACGGTCTGCGGCGCACCTTGAAGGTCATGCTCGACCTCGTGACCGTGAAGTTCTTCGGCCGCTACATGACCAAGCCGCTTTACTTCTTCGGCAAACTGGCGATTGGGTGGACGCTCCTGGCGCTTGTGTTTCTGGGTATCGCCATTGCACAGAAGTACGGATTTTTGGGCCAGTCGGAGGGGCTCAATCTGAACCGGAACGTGCTTGTCACACTGGCTGCATTGCTGGTTTTTCTAGCGGTGCAGTGCGTACTCTTCGGCGTTGTGTCCGAGTTGCTGGTGCGGATTTATCACGAGAGTCGCGGCCGTCCAACCTACCGGATTCGAAACATCTACCGCGCGGGGGCAGCGGGCGATCCATCGGGAGTGTGACGGGGCGCCTTCAGGACCCGTCCGGAATCCACACCTTCAGGAGGCGGAGCTTGTCCTCTCCAATTGCTCATGGGTCGTTGATGTTCGCGATTTGGCCTGTGGTGCGGCGCAGGTTGGATCAACCGCTCTCCACCACGCGCAGGCGTTCGCTGTGGGTTCTGCTGCTTGTGATGTTGCTGGCGCCGGACGCGGACATGCTCCTGGGGCCGCTGACCGGCCGGTCGCTGATGCACTTTCACAACCAGTTCTCCCACAGCGTATTTGTGGGTGTTGCGGCGGCTGTACTCTTCGCCATCGTGTGTCGTTGGATTGTCGGCGGCCGGTGGGTTTTCTGGGTTCTTGCGGGGTTTCTTGCCTATCTTTCACACTTGCTCATTGACATCGCGACATTCGGGCGCGGCGTGCAGTTGTTCTGGCCGATCTCGGACGCGCGCATTTCGGCGCCGATCCCGCTCTTCTTCGGCGTCCGACACTCGGTCGGCGCGCCGCTTGGGGCACACCTGATAACGTTGGTGACGGATTCGGTGTTCGGGCTTGGGGTCTGGTTGGTGGCGCGCTGGTGGCGGTTGCGAACGGGGGGCAAGCGCGCCGAACGCACCGCCGTCGCCCTCAAAGCCGACGCGTAACGCGTTGGAAGTGATGCCACGAATCCCGGTGTGTCAAACCGGTTTATCGCATGTGGGATCGGTCTATCACATGTGGAACCGGCTTTCCAGCCGGTCATCATGGATACGTTACATCTTCGTTCAGATCATTCCGTTGTCGTGTCGTCAGGTGCGTGGCGTTTTGGATCGTAGTAGTGCACGCGGACGGATGAATACGGTTGCACGACACGCAGGTCGAAGTAGGCCTTCAGCTCGGCGGCCTCCGTGAGCCATGCTCGTCGCATGGAGGTGTGGAGTGCGTCCATCGGCTCGTTCACGAGCCAGGCGGGTTTCGTGAAGGCGTGCAAACCGTCGGCCGCCTTTGGCAAGGGTTGCACCGAGGCGTCCTGAAGGTAGTACTTGCCGACGATGGGACGGGCGGCGCAGACCGTATCGCCGTCGGCCCGACGCTCGGCGACATACTCGAACGCATCCCGCCAACGCGCATGAAAACCGGCGCCGGATGTGTAGTAGCCGTAGTTTGTGAACATCATCGAGCCCATGAGCAGGATGAGCGGGGCGGTCGCCAGGGCGCGCCCGAGCCTCGGACGGACGACTTGATACATCTGCTCGATCCCAACAGCCGCAAGGGCGAGCCAGCAGAACAGGGCCACAAACACGTAGCGCAACCCAACATAGGTCGCGAGCGAGGTCGCCGCGAAAGCCAGCGCAGGGACCACGGCGCCGAGGAGCAGATAGACCCCGATCCGCCCACGCCTGGACGCCAACCACCATCCCGATAGCAGCGAGAAAGCCGCTACGACCGGTCCGACCATGAAGATGGTTCCGAGGACGATCTTGCCGGGACTGTGATACAGCTTTCCAACGAAGAGGGACCAGTCCTCGGGCTTGGCCTGGACATCGCCGGAGAGGGTCAGTGCACAAAGTGCCATCGCCACGATTGCCGTGACCCAGCCGAACCAACCCAGACGGACCGGTTCCTTGTGTCGGAACTGGCAAAGCCAATCGATCGCGAACACCGCGACGATGACAAGCGCCGGCGGTTGCGACAGAAAGGCCAGGATCATGAAGACCATCGCAAGCGCCATTCGCAAGCGCGAACCGCGATGGGTCGCCTGGAAGTACAGGATCAGGCATAGGTTGTAGAAGAGAAACTGCTGTGTGTAGAACCGTGACGCCTGCGACCAGTAGATGTGCCAAGGGGCGATGGCCAGGAGCAATACCAACACCGCCGAAACGCGTGTGCCAAGCCAGCGGCACGTAAGCAGGCCCAGGATCGGAATCGTGATGATGCCGAAGACGGCGGACCCGATCCGCGCCGACCACTCCGTCACGCCATGGGATCGCCACGCCTCCGGTTGATCCGCGACAAGCTCGGAGACTTGGACGCCGTTGGCCCACAGACCAAACGCCGTGGGTACGTACCCGAGCGCCTTGGACCGGTGCATGTTTGGAAGGTCCGCGCAGACGCGGATCGTGTTCAGCTCGTCGACCCAGAAGCTGGCGCGGTCGAGGTGGTAGAGCCGGAGACCGGCCGCGAGAATGGTGGCACCGAGCAGCCAAACCAAGAAGATCGATGTGATCCGGACATTGTCCGGGTGGATCTCCATTTGTGCGGTCATCGTACAGCCTCACAATGCGCGTTGAAGCGGATGCCAGTATGGACTGTCCACTTGGCAGGACGGTTCTCGAAGCAAGGCGCCGCCCGTCGACAGTAGACCGTAAGTGATGGCTGACCGCAAGCCTCATCGGCTTCCCGGTGCGTGCACCGGGACAGGCGGATCCGGCTGGGGCGTCCAATGCTGCAGGTCTTCGGGCGCCGGCCGACCGCCTCCCAGGAATCAATGCGAAGCGAACCGCACCCGGCCGGCCGATAGCCGGAGCCAGGGATGGCTGTCGTGGGAAGGAGAGTAGATGGCCAGGTGATACCAGACTGTTATGGGTCTTCAATGGTATGTAGGGCGACCCTTCTGTTCGCTGATCTCCGCGGTCGGGCCACATCGGACGGACAATGTCCCGAGTTCTAGGACGTCGTGGATTTCGGAGAAGGAGCTTTTTTTGTTTGAGGATTCGGGGATCAGTCCTACAATACGATTAGTCTGGCGTTATCGTGTGCGTACCGGCTGGCATGAGTTCATCCTCGTGAGGGGAGCGACGCAGTGACGCATGTGCGGATTGGGCTGACGGTTATGCGTTGTATGGGGAGCGGAAGCGGTCTACGCAGACCTGAGCCCGCTTCCGGCGAGCGCAACGTCAACGGCACCGTCGTCATCATCCCGATTCCTGGCTTGCTCCGCCGCGACCATGCCTGGTACTCCGGCGGCGTGTGCGTGATAACATCGGGTGGTGTCCTTCGCCTGGGTATGATGCAACGTCATATAGCTCAATAAGACTTTGTCTGAGAACACGTTGCTACTGCTTTGGACATGTCAGGGGATGGCGGCATAGCATCGGAAAAAACGGGGAGGAAGTGTCATGAAGGGGGCTATCAATGGAAAAAACGGGGAGGAAGTGTCATGAAGGGGTCTATCAATGCCTTGGCGGTGGTGGGACTGGTCGCGGCGCTGGCCGTGCCGGCCCACGCTGATTTCAGCAGTGTCGGAAGCTCGGGAGAGCCGAATCACATCCAAATCCTGAACACGATCTACGGTGGGGATTTCTCCGGCGGTGGCGTGGCTGCATTTGGCAATCCATCGTATGACAACGGCTTGGGCATCCAGGCTTTTCGCGTGGATGATGCGGGTAGCCCGGGCGGTACGCTTAACATCCTTGCGGGGTACGGCAACACAGCCGGTGCCGGCACGAGCTCGAGTCTGGATCAGATATGGGACGACGGGATTGCCTCGATCAGCGGTGAAGCCAAGTTCGCGGCGTACAGCCAAGCGTTCGGATATTCGGACACAGCCGGGTACCACGAGATGTTCGAGGTCGGTCCAGGGAACAGTGGCTACTTCGCGCCTGGAAGTGCGGATTTCACGGTTGACCTGACGGGAACCACGTGGTCGTGGGACCGGAGCGATTCGAATGGCGACGGGACGGTCGGGCCCCGCCATTGGTCGTCCAACGAAGCTCTCAACCGCGACGGTATGGATCATATGATCACATATCAGATTACGGGAGTCGGACCGGAATCAACCTGGTTGTTGTTCTGGGATGATCAGTGGAGCAAACGGTGTAGTGACCGCGACTTCAACGACTTGGTAGTCGAAGTGCGGGCCGTTCCCGTGCCCGCGCCGGGAGCGTTTGTGCTCGGGACGCTTGGCCTCGGCCTTGTGGGCTGGGCTCGCAGGCGTTTCGCGTAGAAGAAGGCGTAGTATTCACTCGCAGGCCGCCGCGTCCAACGGACGTGGCGGCCTGTTTTTTGGTTCTCCTCCGAATTAGTTACTGGAGAATCGCCCCGGTAATGCCTGTTT
>CBDUZO010000063.1:0-25310 GCA_965371725.1 uncultured Phycisphaerales bacterium | reverse complement strand
GAAGAACCTCCCCCAACCCCTCCTTGTCAAGGAGGGGAGGAAGAAACACCATTACGTTTCTGGAAACGGTTCTAGTAATCGTACTTCGGCACCTTGAACCGCTTGGTGCCCGAACGGGCCTTTTTTCCAAAAGGATCCTCGTACGAGGTAATCAGCTCGATCTCCCGCCCTGCGAGATCTTTGTCCGCCCACACGAGTTTCACCAGGTAGCCGTCACCCAGCATTCCCTTGCCGACCTTGTGCACCGCGCTGGTTGGATAGTGATAGTCGCTGACAAGTGTGCGCTTAATCTTACGTTCGGCGATCTGGTCGATCCTGTAGATTTCGATATGGAGCATGCCGTCGCGGTGGACACCCTTGCCCTCGCCCGTCTCGGGATCGAGGTAGATGCGGTATCGGATGCCCTCCGGGTCGCGGTCCCCCTCTCGGTCGAGGTTGAGCCACGGCCATTGCTCATAGAGACATCGCACACAACGGATGGGCGGGCCTTGCCGACGGACTCGTTTCGCCTCGGCGCTTGCGCCTCCCCGAGTTGCCCCGGCTCCGGGCGGCGCCTGGCACCCCGCCAGCAGCAGCATCACTGCCAGAACACACACGCCGGGCCTGCGCGTCATCCATTGATTGATCGGAATGCCCATCGATCGCATCGCCCGGCCTCCTAACCTTGATCTTCCGTGTCGCGCTTGGCAACACGTGGTCCGTACGCGGATTGCATGACGGTGCTCGTCGACGGCCGCCGAATCGTCGGGCCGTAAACCCTCGGACGGGGACCGTACTGCTCGGACGGGCTCGCCTTCCGCTGAGGCGCCGGCGTGGTTCGCGCAGGATGCTTGGCGTCCTCATCCACCGGACCCAGCGCCGCCTCGTCGGGAAGAATGCGCAGGCCTTCCATCAGCGGGCTTTGACGAATGGAATCCGGCATCAACCCCATGTCGCGTTCCTTGACCGACATCTCGTATCGCTGCTCGTCCGTGCGAAGCACGTCGACGGTTAAGACGATAAGCAGCTCGGTCCTGTTCTTGGACGCGCTGGTCACGCGAAACAGGGGGCCGATCAGCGGAAGATCGCCGAGAATCGGAACCTTGTTCTCTCCCTCGGATTCACGCGACGTGATCAAACCACCGATCACCACGGTCTCCCCGTCCCGCAGCGTGACGTTCGTTTTCACCTCGCGGGTCTGGAAGACCGGCGAGGAAACCCCCTCGGTAAGCTGCACGTTCTCTCCGGAGAAACCGGAAATCTCCTGACTCAGGTCGATCGTCACGTACCCGTCAGGACTGATCTGCGGCGTGGC
Organism: uncultured Phycisphaerales bacterium; assembly: GCA_965371725.1. Lineage (GTDB taxonomy): Bacteria > Planctomycetota > Phycisphaerae > UBA1845 > UBA1845 > CBDUZO01. The sequence continues at coordinate 24,016 of CBDUZO010000063.1, read as the reverse complement.
GGTCAGGACGATGCCGACATCCTCATAGCTCACCTGCGACTGCGTCTGCCCCGTGTCGCTCAACCCGGCCACCGAGACGAACGGAACCCTGTCCGCGATCGTGATGTTCCCTTCCTCGCCGTTACGGATCACCAGGCTCGGACGCGAAAGCGTCTCGACACGGCTGTTCTGCTGAGCGGCGTGGAACAGGAAGCTGAAATCTTCACCCGTGACAGTGAAATTGATCCCGCCGAGTCCACGGCCGATCGCCCCCACGTCGGTACCGGCGATATAGTCGAAGTTCGGGCCCTGGATGATCCCGTTGGGCCCGATGAACGCCTCCTCCGAGAACTGGAGGTCCTGCCCCGCGATCTCCATGCCGATCTCGATGTCGTCGCTCAAGATGACCTCCGCCACCAGCGCCGAGATTTTCACCTGAGGCTCGGGCCGGTCCAGCTCGGAGATCATCTCCATCGTCTTCCGGTACATCTGGCGTGACGTCCCGACAATCAACTGGCTGCTGCCGCCCTCGTCGCCACCCATCGCCTCGATGGAAACCTGACGCTCCATGCGACGCTGCTGTGACTCCTCGTCGTCAACCAGACCCAGGACGTCCTGTTCCTGTTGGTTGAACCCGTCGATCGCCGCGGCAATCTCCTGAGCATCGCGGAACTTGGCGTGAATCACCTCGATCACACGCTCCTCCGCCTCCTGGGCGTCCAGATAGAGCACGAGCTTCTCCACCATCCGAAGGTCAATCTCCGCGCCCGCGGCGATCAGCGTGTTCGTCCTTGTGTCGGCCGCAAAACGAAGCTCCTGGCCCACACTGGCAAACTCGATATCACTGAACTCCTCGCCGAAGTTGAACTGCCGGACCGTCTCGCCCTCCGCTCCGCCTTCCCCCTCGAAGAGTTCCTTCAACCTGTCGACCATCGTCCCGGCGTCGGCATTGACAAGCGGGAACATGCGGATTTCGGACTGGATCGGCCGCATCCTGTCGAAGTCTTTGATCATCGCCTCGAGCATGGCCATGCTTTCAGCCGGCGCCATCACCATCAGCGAGTTCGTTCGGGAATCGGCCTCGAGCTTCACGTCCTGACGAAGCAGCTTGCGCACGACCTCGCGCCCGTCCGGAAGAACCTCGGTGAATGACAGGATGACTGCCCGCTCGTTATCGCCTCCCGGGTCCTCGCCGAGCACGGCGTCCGTGAACCGCTGGGCGAAGTCGTCGGCAATCGCCTGTCTCAGTTGGACGATCTTGACCATCATCTCGACCGCCGGAGTCGACGTGTCCAACCGTTCGATGACCTCCTGAATGTTGGTCATCTCCGACGGCGCGGCCCACACGATGAGCGAGTTCGTGCGTTCATCGACCTCGACCGCCATGGCGTCCGCCCGCCCCGACGCGCCTTCCGCCTGCGACTGGAACAGCGAGTCAAGTTCCTCCGCCACTTTCGTCGCCTTGGCCATCTTCAGCGGGAAAATCTGGAACTGCTTCGCGATGTTTGACGGTCGATCCAGCACACCCAGCAGATCCACAACCGTTTCGTGGTCATCGCGTGAGGCGCTGCAGATCAGGCTGTTGGAGGTTTCGTCAGCCAGAATGACCACCGGCGTGCGCGATATCTCATCGCCCTCTCTGCGCGAGTCGAACAGCTCCTGCATCCGCGGCGCGAGCTTGACGGCCGAACCATGCTGAAGCAGATAGACCTTGAAGATTGCCGTCAGCGGACCGGCCTTCACATCCAAGCGCCGGATCACATCCTCGACGCGTTCCATCGCGTCACGGACGCCCGCCACCACAAGCGCGTTGCTCCGCGGGTCGGGCAGGATCGTCGGTGCTTTGAACGACTCGGATTGGCCCTCGATCCCCTGGAACAGCTCATCCAGCATGTCAGCCAGGACCTGAGCGTCGGCGTATTCAAGCTTGAAGAGCCTCGTGTCGTCGATCAGCGGTTGGGCCTCGAGCACCTCAATCAACTGCACGATCTCCTCGTAATCCTCGACGCTCGATGCCACGATCAGCGAATTGCTGCGCTCATCGGCGACGACGACCGGAAGGTCCTCCATCAACTCCTCTTGGCGACGGAGGTCGGCTTTTCGCTGCCAAAGATCCTCGATCTTCTGCTTCATGTCGGTGGCGGACAAGCGGCTGCAACCAATGATCCGGATTTGATCGAACAGCTTCACCGGTTTCGTATCAAGTTGCCGGGCGATCTTGATGACCTCGTCATGGTTCTCATCCGAAGCCGACACGATCAGCGCGTTGCTGCGAATGTCCACGCTCAGGAAGAGCCGCTCCCGCTCGAGCGCCGCCCGGCCCGCGTCCGTCGCCTCGAGCGCCTGGAACCGCTGGTCGAACAGTTCCGTCAGGACTTGCCCGACGCGCGTCGCGTCCGAGTACCCGAGCTGAATCATCCGGAGCGGGAACTTCAGTGCCGTGGCCGGTCGATCGAGCTGCTCGACGATCATGTCGGCGATCTGTAACTGATTCTCTCGACCGGTGACGATCAGCGTGTTGGTCCGAACGTCCGTCGAGATACTCACGTTGTAAACAAGGCCTCGACCCGGATCACTGTCGGGCACGCCGTCCGCACCGCTGCCGTCCGGGTCCTCGGGAAGTTGCTTCGCCTGATCGAACATCTCCTTGAGCGTCTCACCGATCGTATCCGCATCGGCGTAGCGAAGCGGGAAGAGCCGGATGTGCAGCTCCTCCGATGAAGGCACGCCGTCCAGAAGCTGAATCAACTCCTGCATCGGTTTGACGTTCTCCTCCACCGTCGCCACGATCAGGCTGTTGGTCCCTTCGTCCGGGATGATCCGCGTGGGTTTCTGAAGATCGATCGGCGCAAGATCGACGATCTCGCCCGACGGCAGTGCCTTGCTGATCTGCAGTCGGAATATGACCTCCTCGGCTGCCTCCCGTGCCTGTTCCGTCGCCAGCAGTTCCTCCACCGTGTTGGCCATTTCAGACGCCTTGGAGTGCAGCAACGGGAAAAGCGTCAGCTTGACCTCGCCCCAGCCCTTGGCCGGCTCGACGTCGATCTCATTGAGCAGTTTCCGAATCTTCTCGCGCTCGGACTCGGGGGCGAGAACCATGATGCTGTTGTTCGCGTTGTTGGCGATGATCTGAAGCTCACCCTCGGGCCCGCGAGCGCCCTGCTTTTCACGAATCTTACCGATGATCTCCCGGAGCTGTTCCGCCACGTCGCTCGCCTTGCGATATTGGATCGCGAAGACAAGCTGCTCGACCTTTCCAAGCTCGTCCACCTCCGACTCGTCGACCTGTTGGATCAGCTCCACGATGAAATCGATCTGATCCGGAAGCGCCGACACCAGAAGAACACGCGAGGAAGCCGCCTGAATGGAGACCTGATCCTCCTGCGGCTGATTCGGCTTGTAGAACATATCTCGCAGCGCCGGTTCCAGGCTTCGTGCGATCTCGTTGGCATCCTTCTCGGTGACCGCGACGACGCGCAGCTCCTTGGGCTCGCGGCTTTCCTCGAGAATCCTGACCAGCGCCTCGATCAGGTCCAGGTCCTCCTGGTTTCCACGAAGGATGAGCTGATCGTTCACAACTTCATAGTCAAGCTCGGCACCGGAGAGATTGATGTTCTGTGTGTCCAATCCAGCGAACAGCGAAGGCCTTTCACCCCGGTCCTCGCCGGCGGGCACGGCGGTCTCGGCCGGCTGACCGCTCGACGGAGGCTCCGCTATGGGCGCCCCAGGCGGCTGGGCCTGCGCAAGCTGCGCTTCCACCACCGGTTCATCATCCGCCACCGCCTCTGCAAACGCGGCGCTCGTTATCGCGCACACGCTCAAGGCACACAGGCCCATCCATACGGCCTGCGGCGGTTTGAACGTCCACGATCCTCGATTGGAAACTGCTCGATTCATCGCCATAATCCGTTGCCTCAAGTTATCCGTGCCGTCATCCAAGGCCGGTCTACTGTCACCCGCGCGAGGCATCCAACGTCAAAGCCTCGCCGCCCTTCCATTCCCTCGCAAAGTTCCTCGTCCTACCGGCGCCCGCGTGAACTGCCGCCGCGCGAGCTGCGCACTCGACTCGACGACGTATCGCCCTTCAACTGCTCAATCAGTCGAATCACGTCATCAGCCGGTACGCTTGTCAGCGGGATGATTGTCATGCCCATCCCCTTCCCGGGACGCTTTGCGATGTACTCATTGGCCAGTTGTTCCGCCTGGGCAAAGAGCCGCGGCGAACCGGAAATCGTAATCGTATTCGTGCGCGAGTCCGGAATGACGCTGATGCTCGGCACCTGCCCGCCCCGTCGCCCCGACGGCGCCTGCGCTTGGGCTCCCTCGTTCACCGCTTCCTGAATCAGTTCCGCCAACGAGATTACGTTGATCCCCGGCGGAACGTCGACCACGCGGTAGTTCAACTGCTCCGCCGCAGAAGGAACGTCCAACTGTGCTACAATCGCCTCGATGGCCGCCACGTCCGTCGGCGCACCTCGGACAATCAGTGCATTGAGCATGTCATTGGCCACGAGTGTCGGCGCCGGTTGATTGCGTCGCCCGCCGCCACGGGCCTCCTCAAACATCTCCTCGAGGCTCGGCAAGATATTCCCGACGTTGGCGTACTTCAGCGGGATGATCTGCGGGACGCTGCCCTTCTCACCGGCTTCGTCCATCTGCCGGATCAGCGTCTCGATGTGATCGACCCTTTCGGTCTCACCACTGACGATGACGGCATTGGTCTGCACCAATACGCTGAGGCGTACGTCACCGGCCAGGTCATTCGCGCCGCGGCCCCCGCGACCTCCGCCCGCGCCCGGTCTGCGAAGATATTCCGTCACCGACTCCTTCACCTCGTTCGCGTCACTGTACAGCAGCGTCACCACGCGAACCTCCTCGCCGAGCATGGTGGCATCGCTGTCGAGCGGTTCGATCAGCGCCTCGATTTCCCGCATCTCCTCCTGCGTGGCGGTGATGACGAGCGAGTTCGTCGAGACATCAGCCGCGATCACGACCGCTTGCTCACCGCGACCACCTCCGCCACCTCCGCGCCCGCGGTACGCCTCCTGCAACGTGCGTGCGAGCGACTCGGCGTCCGCCACGTCCAACTGATAGACGAACGTCTCTCTCGCGAGCGTCGACTCCTCGAGCGGGTCGATGAACTGCTCCTTGATCTCGTCGATCTGGTCCTGCGTGCCGCGGATGATCAGCGTGTTGGTCGCACGGGCCGCCTCAGCCTGTGGCGGCGTCTCACTGGCGGGCACATTCTTCGCACCCCAAAGCCGGTTGATGGCTTGCGCCGCCTCCTGCGCGCTGGCGTTCTTGAGCGTGACAGCCAACGAAGCCGGAAGCGCCCTGGCGTTCGCCGGGATATCCACCTTCGCAAGGTTGTCCTCGAGAAACGCGAACACCACCGCATCACCAAGCACCATCAGCGCATTGGCCTTCTCGTCCACCTCGACGCTGAACGGCTGAATCTTGTCCCCGGCGTCGCGCCCGAGCTGACGCATGTAGTCGACCAGCAGCGCCTTCATCTGCTCGTGGACCTTCTTCGCGTCGGCGTATTGAAGCACGTAGACCTTGAACTCGACGCCGATCCCGGTCTCCACGTCGAGCTGCTCGATGATCCCGTCAACCTCGGCCATATCCTCAGCCGTCGCCTGCACTGAGAGGAGGTTCAACCTCGTGTAGGGCACGAACGTCGGCGCATCAAGCTTCATCGTACTTGTGGTGGCTTTGCTACCTTTCCGGCTCCTTCCGCCTCGAGAGGAGCCCGTTTGCGGACTTTCCTCGGCGAAGTAGCTAGCCAGGTACTCAGCCACCTCCTCGGCTTTGGCGAACGCAAGCTCATAGCTCTTCCAGATACGCTCGGGCAATTCATACCCGTCGAGCCGCTCGATCAGCGCGCCGACATAATCGAGCGCCGCCTCGGGCGCCATGACCAAAATCGTGTTGGCCTCTTCGTTGCTGGATATCTTGATGTCCTTGGCATCGACGCCGAGCGCCCCCGTGCCGCTGACGACATCCTGCATGATCGTCTCCGGCAGATGACCGCCCGTCGATGTGGTCGAACGGCTCCCACGGGTGCTCCCACGTTGTTGACCGCTTGGCCCCCGCCGTGGTTGAGCCCTGCTGCTAACCTGATCGAGCCCCAGCATTTCCTTCAGCACCTCCACCGTCTCTGCGGCGTTAAGCCGCTCGAGCCTGAAGGTTCGAAACGTGCTCTCGATCGGTTGGGGCTGGTCGATCGTGGCAATCAGCTCGAGCAGAGCGGGAAACTGGCTCGAATCCGCTCGAAGGATCAGCGTGCGGTCGCGCGGGCTCGGGTAGATCCGTACGCTGGTGGGCGGGAGCGTAGGAACTTGAGGCGGCTGTTGCTGTCCGCGTTGCCCCCTGGGCGGCTGACCCTGTTGACCGGGCTGTCTACCCTGCTCTTGTTGCTGTTGCTGCTGACGCTGCCGTTGCTGGCGAGCCTGTTGCTGCGCGGCGCGGCGCGCCGCAGCTGTGACCTGCTGCCGCTGCTGCTGCGTCGCGTTGAACATCTCGTTGATGATTTCCGTCGCGGTGTGGACGTCGATGTACCTGAGGCGGTAGATTCGGATGTCCGGCGGAGGCGAAACCTTCTTCTCGTCCTCCTCGAGCTTCTCCAACTGCTCCTCGATATCCTCGATGAGGTCGGGGTCGGACTCGAGAATCACGATCCGTCCCTCGGAGTCGTACTTCGCCGTGACACTCTTCTTCGGCTGCGCCTCCTCGGTAAAGGGCTGTCCCTCTTCACCGGCGTCGTCCGACTCGGCGGCGGGCGGCGAGCTCGACTCCTTTTCGTCCAAAAGCGCTAGCGCCGCCCGGACGAGTGGATCATCACTCTCGGTTGGACCGGACTTGCCCTCGGGCGGGTCTTCCTCCTCGCCCCCAAGCTGGGCAACCGCGTCTGCCATCAGCGCGTCCACCGCGGCCTGCAGCGCCGTGGGCATCACGCACGGACTCCCTCCCGCGCCCGACGGACGAACCTGCTCCACGCCGTACGTCTTGCCCCTCCTCGGGGAGATATCACTCGTGCTGAACTCGACATCCGGGTTGTTGAGCTCCAACCACCTGGCAAGCCTCTCAGCCGTCCAACCTTCCGGAGGAACAACCACGATCTTCGCCGTCTTGCCGTAATCCTCGCCGGGCTTGTCGACGTACTTGACGATAAGCTCCTCGATTTCCGGGAAGCGGCTCTCGTCCGGATACTCGACGATCAGGTAATCGCCCCAAAGCCCCGAGCCGACCTGCGGCAGCTCGTCGCCTTCCCAGAACGCCTCCAGGACCATGTCCAGCTCGAACGCCGCATCGAACGGGTCGGCGTACTTGAGCTCATAGATAAGCTTCGGAACGCGGGCCGCCTCGACAAGATCGGCCACGGTGTCGACATCCATCTCCTCCACGAGGCTCTCGATCTCGGCCATCTTCGTGGGCGTCGTGGAAACGAGCATCGTGCCGGCAATCAGATCGGCGTGGACGTACATCTCAGCGCCGGTGCGGGTGATCTCCGTCACCCATGCCACATCCTCCTCTTCCTCCATGGCTTTTCCGCCACGAGGCCGCGGTCGCTTGCCCGCTCCGGGCTTTCCGCCGGCCGTGGGCGTGTCCACCGTGGCCATGATCAGGTCCACGAGCCTTTTGATGGGGAAGTGCTCAATCACGAAGATCTTGACAATACGCCCGCCGACCGAGATTCCGTCCAGCTCCTCGATCCACTCGGTCGCCAGGTCGATCACCTCCTGCACGCCGCGCAGCACGACGGCTCGACCGCCCGGCGCTTCGGCAATATAGAACTCGGAAGCGGCCACCGCCTCCGGGACCTTCCCGCCCTTCTTTGTCGCGGCGCCGCGGGCCCGACCCGGAGCGCCCATCATCTCGCGAATCGTCTTGACCATTGCGCTGGCCGTGGCGTTCTCAAGCGTGATCGTCTTGACAACCCTTTCGTGCTCCTCGTCAACCAGATCGAACGCACCGATCAGGCGCGTGGCCTCGTCGATGATGATCTGCGGCGCGGCGATCACGACGCGGCTGTTGCGGAGGTCGGCGTCGAGGTGGTACCACGTTCCGCCACCACGAGCGGTCGCACCCCTGCCCTTGCCCTTGCCCTTGCCCGCCGGCGCGGTTACCGGTTCGGGCGTGCCGTTCAGGGCGCCGGTCGCGAGCAGCTCTCGCACAAACATGCTCAAAAGCGGATCGATAAGCCCGACCACGGAGTTGGGATCGGCGTATTCAAGCTCGACAAACGCCGTCAGGATCACGGGCCTTTCGAGCCCACCACGGAACAGCTCGATCAGTCCCTCGATCTCGGTGTGCGTGGCCTCGTCGGCGACGACGATAATCTTGCCCAGTTCGGGTTGCGGTACGATCTGAGGCCCGCCGACGGTGACGGGCTGCTCGGTCTTCTTCCCACCGCGTCGCTGTTTCACCTCACCGCCCGAGAGCAGAACCCTAAGCGTATCGGCTATCTTCGTGACGTCCGAACCAGGTGGGAAACCGTCGTACACACGAAGCGCCGTCGCACCACCCGGCAGATCGAACTGACTGATGAGCGTGGCCGCTTCATCGATCACAACCCTCGGGGCAGCCACCACGATTCGACGATTCCGCGGGTCCGCCTCGAGATGGAACCAGTCACCACCCGCCCGCGGCGCACGAGCGCCACCGCCCCTTTTCGCCTTGCCCGCCGGTGCCACCGGTTCCGGCGCACCGCGCAACCGGCCAATTCGCACGAGCTCTCGAACCCTGACGCTGAGCAGCGGTTGAACGATCTCGACGATCTCAGCCGGTTCGGCGTACTGCACGTCGACGAACGCCGTCTCGTACGGTTCGGTGATGGTGATACCGGCGCGAACGATCTCGAGCTTCTCCTCGATCTCGGGGAACATCGCCGCCTCGGCAATCACGATCAGCTTGCCCGCGTCGCTTTGCGGGATGATCCGCGGGCCCGCGCTCTTCGCCTCCAGCGTTTTCTTGCCGCCGCGTGGCGTCGGTTGGCCGCCGGCCAGCAGGGTCTCGAGCATCGCAGCCACCTGATCCATATTCGCACCGGGCGCGAAATCCTCATAGACCCGAAGCGTCACATCATCCTGGGGCATGTCGAACTCGGCGATCAGCTTCTTGGCTTCGTCGATCACCTTTCGCGGCGCGGCGATCACGATCCGATCGTTGCGCGCATCCGATTCCAGGTGAAACCAACCACCGGCACTCGCCGCGCGAGCAACGGGTTTCTTGCCCTTGCCCGGTAGGCGGGCGGGCCCGGGCGCACCCTTCAGCTCCCCGGCGCGCTCCAGCTCACGCACCTGCACCTGCAGCAGCGGCGCCACGAGGTTGACAACGTCATCCGGTTCGGCGTACTCGAGCTTGACGAACTCCCGCTCATAGACCTCCATCCCGGCCTCGCTACGGAGAATCTCGAGGTACTCCTCGATCTCGGGGAACTTCTCCGGTTGGGCGATGACAAGCAGCTTGCCCGCTTCGGGATGCGGGACGATCTGAGGCGCCCGCGCGCCGACTTCCGGGCGTCCCTTCCGTGGCTTACCACCCGGCGCGCCGCCCGACAGCAGCGTGGTCAGTTTGGCACCGAGTTGCGTGACATCCGTACCGGGGGAGAAGCCCTCATAGACACGGAGTTCGGTCTTGCCCTCCTCGACGTCAAACTCCGCGATCAGCGTCTCAATCCGCTCCATGTCCTCCGCCGTCGCCTTGACGATCAGGCGATTGCCCATCGGTACGACCGTCAATTGCCTCGACGTGACGCCGCCGGGCGCGGCCCCCTTTCTGCGTTTCGGTTTGGGAACAGCGGCGCCGGGCTGATCCCCGACCAGGGTCTGGATCGCGGTCATGATGTTCGAGGGATCGGCAAATTGAATCTCAAACCATTTCGTGATGATCTCGACGGGCGGTGTGTCGAAGACCGAGAGCACTTCGCGCATCTGCTCGATCTCCTCAGCCGTCGCGCGGACTACGACCACGGCACCGTCGGAAGGCTCGAACCGAATGCCCGCGGAGCCCTTTCGCTTGTCGTCGCCCACACCGGAGAGCAAGGACGTCAGCTTGACGATCGCCTCCTCGGGGCTGATGTGCTCGACGGGAATCAGGACAAAGGCCGGCTCGTCGGGATCGACCTGTTCCTCCAACTGCTCGATGACGGGGAGGTACCTGTCCCAGTCCTCGTCAGTGCAAAGCACAAAGAGTCTTCCAGTCTCGTCATCCGGCGTGAACCTTCCTGCCGGAGCGCCCCTGCCAGCCTTGCCCTTCTTCTTGCCACCCTTCGGCCGGGCGCTGGAAGCCCGGGAACCGGCCGCGCCGTCATACTCCTCGAGGATGCCTGCCACGAACGACGGCATCTGGTTCTCCAGCTTGATGACATGCAGTGACACGACTGCGCCGGGAACGTCGACCGTCTTGATGATCTCACGAGTCCTCGTCAGATCGTCGCTGGTCCCCGTGAACCAGACCGCGTTACCCGATGGATCGGGAACGAGCTGGAAAGGCACGTTCTTTGCCCCTCTGTCGCCGCCCGGACCGAGAATCATCTGCGTGAGCGTGGCCACCAACTCGGTCGGGTTGATATGCTCGATGGCAATGCGGATCGGTCCTTCGTCCCCCTTCTTGTCCAGCTCCGCAACAAGCCGGCGCACCTCGGCCACGTCCTCCGGATCGGCGATGACAATCAGCGCGTTGACAGCCGGGTGCGGCAGAAGCGTTACGTTCTTCGTGGTTACCGCGGCCGGGGTTCCCCTGCTGCCTCGTCCTCTTTTCTTCTTCTTGCCCGTTATGCGCACCGACGACTCGGAACCGCCCTTGGCCCCGCTTGTGGCCTCGAGGATCTGCATGATCGTGGCCGCGATCTGTTCCGCGTCAGCATACTGAAGCCCGATCACAACCGGCTTGCAGTCCGTGGGACCTGCCAGGTCAATGTAAGGCAGCAGCGCCTTGATCTCGTCGATATCATCCTGCATCGCCCTCACGAGCAGAACGCCCTGGGCATCCAGCGGCACGATGCTCGCCTCGTGCGCCGTCATGGTCCCGAGTGCGCTTCGATCCCGTGGGCGCCCTTTCCGCGGCTTGCTCTCCTCCTGCGCCACTCCCATAAGCGTCTGCAGCAGCGCCCAGGCTTCGCTCGGCAGGATGTGCTTGGTGGCAATCTTCTCGGTAATCCGCGGGTCGTGCCTTTCACCCTTGAAGAACTCCACCAGACCCAGGTACTTGTCGATGTCGCTGACAAGCGCGAAAACCGTAACGGCATTCTGCTCCTCCAATGGAGTCACGCGCACGTAGTCGGGCATGAAGTCGCGCACCACCTCCAGGTCGGCCACCGAACCGGATTCCGGACTGTAGATCACCAGCGCCAGCTCATCGTCCGAAAGACCGGCGGCCCGAAACTCCTCGACACTGCCGAACATCTGGCGCCGATCGAGAAGCCGGTAGAGGTCGTTGATCCGAATCACTTCGAGATGGGTCTGCTTGCGCAGAAGCCAATAAGGCTCGTGAGGCTTGTAGTTGAACAGCAGCATCTTCACGCGCCCGAGCATCTCGTCAAACGTCAGGATCTCCTCGGTCACGAAGGTGACTTTCCCGTCCTTGGGCGCGTCGCCGAGGATACCAAGCCCGGTTTGTCTGGCCACGCCCGCCAGAAGGTGCTCATACGTGCCGTCCTTGATGGAGAACTCGTACATACGCTGCTCCGGCGGTACGTTCACATCGTCGGGCGCGTCACTTGGCGGGATGTCAATCGGCGTGGTCGGACCGGCCGGAGGCGGTTCCGCGCCTTTGTCCCTGTCCTTCTCCTTGTCCCCGCGCGTGCCCTTGCCGCGGCCTTCGTCTTCCGCCTTGCCCGGCTCCTCATCTCGACCCTTCTTGTCACCCTCATCCGATACGGTGTCACGATCTTGTCGCGGTTTTTCCGGACGGGGCTTTTCCTCCTGCTCCTCGTCTTCGGGCTCGTCAACAGCCGGTTTCCCCTTGGGGCGGGACATCTTCCGCTTGCCACCCAGTTTCGGATCAGCGGACGGCTCGTCGGCTGGCTCAACCCCCTGCATACCCTCCTGCTCCATTAGCTCATCGATCTTCTTCTGGATGTCGGGCGGAATCTCGATCTCGGGCTTGTTCCCGTCCTTCTCCTTGCCGCCGGTAGGCTTCCCTTGAGTTGGTTTGTCCCGACCCGGTTTCTCCTTACCGGATCTGCCAGTCGTGGGCTTGGCCCTGCGGGGTTTGGCCTTTCCAGGCTTGTTTTCTGTTTCCCCGGAAGGCTTCGTCCCCCTGGGCAACGGCTTGGATCGCGGTTTCTGCGCATAACCGGTGTCAGCCGACAGGCCGTACACGGCCATGCTGAACAACACCCCAAGCACAACCGGTGAGTAGCGCCATGTTGATAGGCCACGTGCGAACATTCCAGCTTCTCCTCTACCCACGTCCCGTCCTCCCGACGTGGCGGTGCATCGCCCAAAGGCGATGGTTGGTCATTCCTATTCTCGTGCCAACGCCCGACACCAAACGAAGTCCCTTCCTCTCTCGCGGCTACCTGCCCTTCCGTCCTCGTCGACGTCCCGAACGTTTCGAACCCCCGTCGTCGTCGCCTTCGGCCCGGTCCGCTTGCGTCCTTGTACTGGCCCTCGGTGTCGGCTCTACGTCACCAACGAGCTTCCTATAGCGGGCTGCCTCCTCCTGCAGGCGCGGTTGCTCGACGGCTTCGTCAACGGGTATGTCCCGAGTGAGCTCCGTCCCGATCGGATAAACAAAGTACCCATCTTCTCTATGCACAAGGATGCCGGTCTGATGCACAAAAACCAGTTCGCCGCCGTCGAATTCATCGCCAATGGTGTAATACTCGATCTTATTTTGCCTACGGTCGCACACCATCACTTCGGCGACGCGCCTCGACCCGGCCGTGTACATCAGCACCTGGGGAATATCCATGTATTTCCCATTCTTCCAGCGCCTTGACACCGGAGAGTCATCCTCTTCGCCGCCGTCTGCCACCTCGACGGGCTCCTCCGTAATAATCAGCGTGATGATGCCCGTGGCGGGCGCACTGTCGCTGCCGTCGGTCACGGTCACGAGGAACTCGCGCGTTCCGAGCGCCTGCGTATCCAGAACGCGAGGCTGGCGGGCGTGAGCGTCGTCCAATTCATCAGCCGGGTCCCACTGGAACTCGTAGTCCCCGTCACCACCGTCGGCGCTCGCGTCCAGGCGAACCCGCTCACCCACGCCCTTCTGCACGACGCGATCCCGAACCTCCAGCGGATCGAGCTTGACCGGCATGATGAACGGTTCAGGCATCCAGATGCCCGAGTACTCCCGATCCTCATGGCGCACAAACGACTCGGGCTGCATCAGATCCTCAGGCGGTATGTCCCGGACCATGTCGTGACGCGGAAGGACCGAAACCTTCATCGGTACGTTGAGCTTCACCAGATCCGGCTGGCGCTTCTTCTTGGATCGCCCCGACCTCGCGACCGGCGTGATGTCCACGTTCGTCACGCGGATGAGGTGTGGAAGCTCGGACAGGTCTTTCAGGAACAGGACAGCCGACTGAAGCGGCGCCGTCGCCGTCACGGTGATCTTCGCCTCAATCGTCTCGGCCTTCTTCCTGCCACCACCGCCACTGGGCCTGGTGGGCGTGACCTTCGTGTCCTTGAACCCGTGCTTGGCAAGCAGCCCGTTGATTCGCTCGTGCAGATCGTTGATGACTTCATCCACGTCGAACGAGCCCACACGCTTTACATACTCCCGATATTCCCACTTCCCATCCTGGACCTTGGCTTCCTCCCTCTGCAGCCGCTCGAGGTCTTGCGTGCGCTCGGCAGTCGTCTTGTCCATGGTGAGCAACGGCTCGATCCACCGCGGGTAGACCACTTCGGACGCCAGCGCACACACCACAAAGGCGCCGAAGAGACTCGCGAGGATTTTCGTCCGTTGATCCACCCTTTACTCCGATTCAACCGCCGACCGCCGTGTTCTCCACGGCACCGGCCCACCACAATGTCACTCCTGCCAACAACTAGCCCTCGATGATCTCGATACTCAGGCTCTGCTGATACGTGTACTCCTCCCCTTTCCCTTTGCTCTCCTTCTGCACCCCCATCCACGCATGGAAGCGCGGTGCGTCCCGTCCTTGCGGAACAAACTCATTCAGTCTGCGTATCACCTGACTCGCCGTCTCACGACTCTTCGCCTTGGTCTTGATGGTGACGTTCCGTTTCTGCTGGTTCATCTTGATCTCCTCGACAACCAACTCCTCCGTCGAGGGAAGCAAGGGGATGATCTCGTGCAAGACATCCACCCAGACAAGCTGCTCATCAAACTCGCGAATCGTCGTGACGAACTTCAGAAACCTCTCGTTCTTGTCGGCCCTGCCCTCGAGCTCTTCGATGTCCTTCTCGATCCTCGCCACATCCTGCCGTGACGCGCGCGTGTACTCCGAGAACCCGACCACGACGGTGGCCAGAAAGAGCAGGAACACCGCAGCCACCTTCGGCACCGTACGAAGGTGCTTCCGTGTCTCGCTGATCCGCCTCTTGGGGTGCAGGAAATCGAAGTGAAGCAAGCCCGTGTCCGCGTGCCCCAGCACGAGTCCAAGCGTTGCCGCAAATGCCGAAGCATTGGCACCTTCATCCGGTTCCCAGCCGAACGTCGAAGCGGGGTTGTACATCTCCGTCGTGATGCCGAAGCGCGCCTGAATCGCGTCCGCCAGCGCCTCCTCCACGCCAACGGCGCCGGCAATCACGACGTGATCGATCTGGGCGGCCGCGTCACCGGTGCGGTACGCCTCGAGCGATCGCGCAACTTCAACAATCAACGACTGAACGACACCCTCGATTCCCCCTTGGCCTTCCGCGCCCAATCCGGCGTCGATCCCGTCAACCGGGCCGACGGGCTGAGTGATGGACAGGTGAGGCGTATCTTCCAGGTGTTCGGGAATCAGAACCGACGCCGCCCGCGAAAAGGCAAGCGTCGAACGGCGAAGCACGTTGATCTCCGTCAGCGTCGGTCTGACATCGATCATCAGAACGCGATCCGGCATCCCGTGCCTGAGCAGTTCGCACACTGCCACCTTATTGGCATAGGGCCTGAGGCCGACACGGTCCAGCTTCAGACCGGCCTTGTCGAACGTGGCCACATATTGCTGAAGCACCTCCCGCCGGATGGCCGCCACAAGCACCTCGGCTGTCACACCCTCCTCGTCCGTCGACCCGACCGTAAAGTCGATCGCCGCCTCGCCAACCGGAAACGCCAGCTCCTTGGCGATCTGCATCTCGACCATGTCGGGCAGTTCCTCGGGGAGCCGGCAGGGCAACGTCAAAGTGTTGAGAATCACCTGATCACGCGGGATATCCACCACCGCGTGTTTGGTCCTGATACCTTCCTGGTCCAGGATGCGGCGAATGTGCATCCCCATCTGCTGCGGATCGGCAGTGTCGACGTCCGGTGGGATCGCCACCGACAACAGACGGTCGACCGTCACTCCGCGCTTGCCCGTGAACGCATGGACCACGCGAAGCGTTCGTGCGTCCCAATCAAACGCGAGTATTCCCTTGGCTCGGA
The DNA here is from genome assembly GCA_965371725.1 of uncultured Phycisphaerales bacterium. Classification (GTDB taxonomy): domain Bacteria; phylum Planctomycetota; class Phycisphaerae; order UBA1845; family UBA1845; genus CBDUZO01. The sequence goes on along the minus strand of CBDUZO010000063.1, from coordinate 8,488 downwards.
CTTTATCGAACACGGAGTTTATCCAGATCCTCCTCGCGGATGGGGTAGCTTGCGCCCAGATACGACAAGTCACGATAATAGACCGTCTGGACGATCGGACCGATCATGTCCACCGTCACCTGCAACCGCGTCACCATGCCAACGTGGTCCGCATACCCGAGCGCCTCGATCGTAAATTGCTGACCCCGCGCCGTGATACTGGGGGCCACCTGCTCAAACGTGTCCAGATCGAGCACTTCCTCCGTCAACAACCACGCCGGCGTTGCCTTCTCCTCGCTGTCGAGCGTCTGACGCGTCGAGACGATCGCGTCGATCTGCCCGTCCGTAAGTCCCTCAATACACCTCAGCACGAGTCGCGGCGCGGTATTGATATTGATAAGACCTTCCAACCGCTCCTGCGGCGACTCCAGTGTCGTACGATCCAGCAACGTGGCCAGATGCTCCAGACTGACCGGGCTCGGGCGCTCCTCGCCGGCCACGAGTAACGGGCGAAGCAGTCCCGCCGGACTTCGAATCGGTTGAGAACCACTTCCGGCATCATCCGTTTCACCGCCTTCCGGCGGTTCCAGCCCGTCGCCTTCAGGCTCTCCCTCTCCGCTATCCTCGGACCCGTCTTCTTCCCCCAAGCTCGCTTCCCTGACCTGACGTCGCGGTCTTTCCTTCCCGCCGCGATCACCACCCCCCGTACCAGTACTGCCATCGAAGGATGCGCCTTGCGACCCACCGCCGAGCCCGGAACCACCGTCGGATGCGCCGTCATCGGTATCACCGGCGGCGCCGGCGCCGGCGGAATCGCCGCTACCAGTACTGTCAGGCTGTTGTCCCCCACTTGCGCCGCCGGGCTGACTTAGCGTGGCGGTAATGATGTAAGCCACGACTTCCGGTTCGTCCTCGAACTCAAGTTCCAACTGCTCACGTAGCGTCGCCTCGTCATCGCGCAGGTAGATTCGCGGTCGGCGATCGTTACTCACGTTGTCCTCGTACGACAAGACGGTCAGGTAGGGATACAGTCCCCGGTTCAACCGGTCGTCCTGGTTGTCCATCGGGAACGTCTCATCGCCGTCCCGCTCATTCGGTGTGATGAGCCCGTTTCGGTCGAAGTCCTCACCGTACAGAATCTCGTTCGTGACGCCCTTGACCAGCAGCAGCTCCTCGACCGTGTCAAACGGTCCGTTCTTGACCTCGTAAGGCTTGTCCAGATCCTTGTAGTACTCTCCCTCGGTGTCGCCCTCCTCGGTTTGCGGTTGGGAATCCTGATCCCGCCAGTCCAGAATCGCGCCGACGATTTCCTTGGGGTTGATCTCCTCATCATCTCCCACGGACGCCTTGACCAGCACCATCAGTTGCCGAAACGTTGCCGTATTGAGGTTGAGCTTGGCCGACTCATCGGTCAGCCCGAAACGTACGTAATCCTCGTCATCGGTGGGGTCGTCCGCGACCAGGCTGAACCGGTAGACCATCTCCCCCTCGTCGAACTCCTCGCTGTTTGTGGCCCACACATCGGTGTCGCCGTCGTACGCCCAGACCACGATGCGATGAAGCTCGTCGGGGTTATGATACCACCGCTCCATGTCGAACCGGTCGGTTTGCAGGAGGAGCTTGGCCACTTCGATACCCGACTCGGCCGCCGCCCGCGTCTGCAACCGGTAGGCCACCGCCTGCGTCGAGGCGAGATCGGCATTCACACGGAAAGCGAACATCGCCCCCAAAAGCCCCACGAGCAGCAGGACAAACAGTACGACAGGCAAAATGACCGCGCGGCGTACCCTCATCACTCGCCCCCCCGATCCTCGCCGGAACCATCGTCCTCCTCGGTCCCGGAACTGAACTCATCAAGAAACGCCTGCGTCTCACGGGTTACGCGGGAGCGGAAGAAAGTGTCAGCTTGTGGCACGCGGACCATGGTCGAGAATTGATCGGAGGCGAGCGGCTCACACTCGAGTGACTGTTCCTCCTCTTCGTTGAGGCAGTCGCAGAACTCCTCTTCCTCCCGCTCGCACAGCTCCTCGCCGAACGCGGGATGCCCCTCGAACCCGATCACCACCATCACAAGCTGCGGCAGGGGGTTCTCACCCTGCACCTCCCAACTGTTCCACCACTTGTATCCATCGAAATAGCAAAAACGCAGATGATGAATCTCCGGAGCGTAAAGCTCCTCCCAGTTGATGTCCGGGCCGAGCCCGACGTTCCCGGCGTCGTCCTCCTCGTCGAAGAGCTCCTCGTCGGTTGAAGTCTCATCCGGCCCCGCGGCGGCGTCCTTTCCTTGGCCTTGCGCACCGCCCGCCAACCCTTCGAAACCCGACGTGCCTCCGCCGCTCCGATCCTCGTACGCCTCACCGCTCTCGGCGCTGTTGGGGCGCGGAACCTTGTGCTCCACCCTGGCCAGACCCAGTGCCCGCTCATACCCGTCGTCGTCCAGAACGTCCGGATGCCGAGCGATCCTGTACTCGACTTTGACCATGTCGGATTGCGGTGGGGGCGGCTCATCCAGCATGGATCGACGAAGCGCCATCCTGTCCCTGGTGGGCACGCGCAGGCTCGAAAGCCAGATCCGCTCCGGTTCTCCGCGGATGCCAAGCCGCCCACCGGCCGTGATCATGCTCGCCTGCCGAATCTCGTTGGCAATCCGATCGAGCACGACCCTTGCCAACCGAAGCTTCCTCGCCTCGATCGTGCCCTTCTCCCGTGTCTCGAGCGCCGACGAATAGAACCAGTAGGTCATCGAGGTGAGCACGACCAAAAGCCCCATGGCCAGCGTCACCTCCAGCAGGGTCACGCCGCGACTTCTGGTGGATCGGGTCGACCGCCCCATCACCGCCCCTCCCCCCCGCCATCAAGCTCGTCCTCCAGCAGGTCCATCGCGCCGGCACCTTCTATCGCGTCACGAACATCCGGCGGCAGGTTGACAAGCAAGCTCCCGAGGTCGATCCGGAACGCCTCGAGCAACGTCGGCAGAATCTCGATCAGCTCCTCGAACTCCAGCTTGGTCAGCACGGTCGGATCGAAGGCGGTGGGGTCAAGCCCCTCGATACCGGTTTCGGCGAGCCTCTCAGCGAGTTTCTCCATCTCGTCCTCGGGAATCCCGAAGGCCTCGCACAGGTCGAGCTTCTGCGGAGCGGTCCGGAAGGTGTAGAGCGTGTGCACTACCTCCGCCTCGTCAAAGTCGAACTTCTCCTCGAAGTCCTCGCGAGGCCAGAACAAGACCTCGAGCGTCAACAGGTAGAGCGTGTCGACGTCCGTCTCATCAAGGATCATCCGCCAGCCCCAATCAGGCCAGCGACGCCCGAACTCCTCCTCCTGCTCCTCGTCGACGGAGTCCAGCTCGATCAGCCCCAGACCCATCTCGGCAAGCTGGACCTCCGCAAGCATCATCGCACGCGTCCGCAGCTCCATCCGCTTGATCGAACGGTGCGCGTCCTGCACCTGCGCGCCGATCACAGTCAGCCCCAGGATCAACACCCCCGTCGCGATCACCGTCTCAAGAAGCACATAGCCCGCGCGGCGCAAGCGCCTCGATGAATGCCACCCTGTGGCACTTCTTTTGCGACTTGGGGGCGAATGGAGCATCTTTCTCATCAGTCCATCGGAACGTCACGAAGCTCGAGCACGTCCTCCTCCGTCAGCACGCGAGGATCGAGGAAGTCCTGCCGCAGCACGACCGGCCAACCGCGTTCCTCGAACAGATCAACCTCCTCCTCGTACAGCGGTCGCTGCAACCATGCCAGACCCGTGGCACCTTCAACGATTACCTCGACCACGTGCCGGGCCCGCTCATCCTCTTCAACCTCACGGATATCGGTCCCACGCGGCAAGTCCGTCACCACAAAGGTCACCCACTCACTTGTACCGTCCGGGTCGATGATCAGTGGCAGTCGCTCGGGCTCAAAATCCTCGAATATCTCCTCGAGCTCGTCCTCGAGCTCGATGCGCTTCTCCAGTTCACGCAGCATCTCGACGGTCGGGCGACCCAGGCGAACCTCGGCGCACCACACATCGTTCAACAGCGTCTCCCCCACCGCCCACGAAGCAGCCACCGGGTTGAACACCTCCGGATCATGGATCGGATCGTCCTCACGCTCGATCATCGGTTGACGATCACCGCCCATCGGGTCCTCCTCGTCCTCGAGGGGGAAGCGAACCCGATAACGCTTGCCATCGAAGGAGGCGTTGGCCCGAGTCAGGTCGAGCAGGGAACGCAGCTTCCTCCCCGATCCCGGCAGTTGCTCTCGCGCGATCTCGTGAACGAAGTTCGGAACGACCAAGGCGGCGATCACCACCAGTATCCCAATCACGAGAATCAACTCGATCAGCGTCACCGCGCGACGTCTGTGAGCATTGACGTGCTTCATGTGCGATGCCCCCGGGCGGGTGTCTCGGCGCGAAGAGGGGTGGCGCAACGACATCGGGCGCGGACCCGCCCACAATCCGCCCGCGCCGCGGATCGCCGCCCGCAGCGCCCACCTCCATCCCCTCAGCCAAACGGTTTCACGCGCGCGCGACGACGGCTACTTCTCGATCCAGTTCTTGATGTCGTCGCTGCCTTCCCGACCGCCGTCGTTCTTGGTGTCAGGCCCACAGCTCCAAAGGTCGAACCCGTCCTCGTGGAATTCACCGGGCGACCTGTACTCGAACTCGCTGCCCCACGGGTCCCTGACCTCGTCGTTCTCGATGTAGGGCCCGCCGTAGCGCTCGTCATCCACCCGGCTCTTGGGCTGCAACAGGGCATCGATCCCCTCGTCCGTCTCGGGGTACCTGCCCATGTCCCAACGATAGGCATCGAGCGCCTTGGCGATCGGTCCGTTTCGCCCGACCCCGGCCTCGGCGAGCTTGGCCTTCGCCTTCTCACCCATTCCCATCAGCCGCGGCACCATAAACGCCGCCATGAGCGCCAGAATTCCCGCCACCAGCAGCAGCTCGATCAGCGTGAACGCCCGTCTCTTCCGTACAGTCTTTCGCCGCATTTGTCGTCTCCTCACACCCAACGCCTCCAACGCGCCGAGATCGCTAGAAAACCTTAACTTATAGCAAAGTCTGTTTTTGTGTAGCGACCGACCCCCCTCTTTCCCCCCCTTGCCAAGGGGGGATGAAAGGGGGGTTCCGCTACACGATTCCTGCAAAACGCTCTAAATCACGCTCCGCTTGTCCAAGTTCACTACGAGACAGCCGTGCCAAGTGACAGAATCGGCAGCAGCAGCGCCACCAGCACACAGAAGACCACCACGGCCATCGCCACCAGTAGAATCGGTTCCAGCACACGCACGCCGAGATCGATCGCGCGTGCGGTCCGGACCTCGTTCGTGTCGGCAATCTGTACGAGCACCGTCTCCAGGTTGTTGCTCTCCTCCGCCACCGCGATCATATCCACGACCGCCGGTGGAAACAGACCGCACGCACCCAACGGGTCCGAAAGCGCAGCTCCCTTCTTAACGCTGTCCGCCGCGTCCTCGATCACCTTGGCCAAGGTCTGATTGCCGGCGGAGTCCTTCGATATTTTCAATGCCTGGAGAATCGGCACGCCGTTGTGCAGCATCGTGCCAAGAATGCGGCAGAACCGGCAGATCGCCACCATCGTGAAGATCTTGCCGAAGACCGGAGCGCGGAGCTTAACCCGCTCGAACAGACGCCGCCCGTTGTCCGTCCTGATCCACGCCGAAAGCGCCACGGACGCGGCCATTGCGCTCAGCAGGATGATCATGTAGTGATCACTCAGCGTGTCGGACACCCAGAATACGATGTGCGACATCACATTCAACGTCTCCGGACGCAGGTAGCCCCGCAGTGTGGGCACCACGAACGCCATCAAGACAACGATCACAAGCGTACCGGCGAACACAAGGATCGTCGGGTAGATCATCGCCCCAACCACCTTGTTGCGAAGCTCGTCCTGTTTCTCCGTGAAGATCGCGATGCGCTGAAGCACCTCCTCGAGAAAACCGCCCTGCTCCCCGGCACGCACCATCGACGCGCTAAGGTCTGAAAAGGCCCTCGGGTGCTTGAGCATTGCATCCCCCAACGACATCCCGCCGGCAACGTCCTCGCGCAGCTCCTTGATGATCTGCGACAACCCGCCCAGCCCGCCTTGACGTCCCAGCACGTCCAGCGACCGCAGCATCGGCACGCCCGCGTGCAACAGGTCGGCCAACTGGCCGTAGAACACAGTCAGATGCTGCATCTTGATGCGTCGCCGACCACCCAGCCCGAGCCCCTGCTGGTGAAGCCCCTCAACCACCTTGACCGGGTAGAGGGCCTGTTCCTCCAGCATGCGCAGCGCGACCTGATAGTTCTCCGCCGTCAGCACGCCGGTGATCGGCTTGCCGGAATCGCTAACCGCCTTGTACGTATAGCTTGGCATCCACCATGTCCGAAAGGGCTCGGCGCAGACCCAGACCTACCTATAGTATCGCCCCCGCCAACCCGTGTGAAAAACCTGTCGGGGCGATTGCCGGAAATCTCGAAACCGCCCGCGGGCCGTTCAGCCCGTTCCGGCTACGAGACAGATTGCGCTTTTCGGCATCCCGCCGCGTCTAACCTTAGCCCGGTTCAACAGTTACGTCGAAACCTCTCCCCGCGGAAGCTGCAGCGTCCGCCACCACTTCCGCGGGGGCGTCTCCCGGTGTCCCACACTCAAGTTGTACACGCGCCTGGGAGGTTGATTGCAGGTGTACGAACGCCCAGCCGCGCGAAGAGCACTCCACCGGGGAACCGAGTCGAAACTCGGCAACCGACCTGTGCGTACCCGCGCCTACCGGACCCCATCGCCCGGAAGGAAACCCGCGATGCGATCGACGACCTGTTCGAGCGTCAAGTCGGTCGTATCGACGACTTTCGCACCGCCCGAGTCGAGGAGCGGCTGCCAGCGCCGAGCGTCATTCTCATCCCGCAAGCCAAGATCGTCCATTACTGCTTGAATGGATACACTCTCATTGCGATCGCTGAGTTCCTTGAGGCGACGGTCGGCCCGCACACGGAGCGACGCCTCGAGCACGAACTTGTGGTTGGCCTCGGGAAAGACTGCGGCCCCCTGGTCGCGTCCTTCGGTGACGAAAGTGCCCAGGCCGCGACCGATCCGCCGTTGCTGCTCGATGAGAACTCGGCGAACGCCCGGATGCTTCGACACTTGCGAGGTGGCACCGCTAACGGCCATCGTTCGGATGGCTTCACTTACGTCATGACCGTCCACGCACACAAGCGTCTTCGTCGGTTCGCAGTCGAGCGTAAGCTCGATACGCTCAGCGAGCCCCACGACCGCGCGCTCGTCGGATGGATCGATCCCGCGCTCAAGCGCCGCGAGGGCAACCGCACGATACATCGCTCCGGTATCCAGATAGGAAATCCCCAGCCGCACGGCCAGCTTGCGCGCTACGGTGGATTTTCCCGAACCGGCGGGGCCGTCAATGGTGATGATCATCATTCGGGATGATAGTCACAAGGGCTACACGACGGAAGGTCCCGCATTCAATCCGATGGCGGCGCACTTCACAGGCATGGTTCTCAGGAACAGGGATCGATCCGAAGTGCGAGAGGCGAGCCTGGTTAATCGAGATCAGCCTCGGGGAGTTGGGGCGTACCATTCTCGATCAAATCGATCAACGTCCGCAGGTCGAACGGTTTGCTCAGATAGGCGTCGAAACCGTCCTGGATGAGTGCTTCACCCATCCCGGGAGTCATATTAGGGGCGATGCCCACAAGACGCGTGTTGCGAAGGTCGGCGGCGGAACGCACCCAGCGGGCCACGGTGCGAGGAAGCACGTCGGGCAGGGTAACATCGACGATAAACACATCGGGTTTCGTGGTGCAGACGGCCGCACCCGCCTCAATCGCCGACTCGGCGGTCGCAACCTGGTAGCCGCCGTTTCCAGCCAGTGCCTCTCGAATGGCATCCGCAAGACCCGGGTCGGCATCGAGAACAACGACACGCTTCTCACCGGTGTCCAATCCATCGAGCGGCATCCCGTGAGCGCGCATGAATCGGATAAGCTGCTCGGTGGGAATCCGACGGTCCTTACTGCCGGGAATCCGATAGCCTCGCAATTGCCCCGAGTCGAACCATTTGGACACTGTGCGCGGAGCGACCTTGCAGATCTTGGCGACTTCCCCCGTCGTCAATACCGTCTTGCCGCCAGGCATGACAGGCCCAGTCCGCGGATGGGCAAGCACCGGCGATGAGCCCCCGGCACCGGCACAGTTGCCACGATCGATTGAAACGCTACAAGCGCTTCGCGCTACCGTTTTTCGGTCACCCGGCCCCTTCACTGAAGCGGCGCGTCCCCCACGGCAAAGCCATGGGGCACTCGCTGACCTTGAATGACCACGTTGTATGGCTTTGATGGCCCGATAAGACCGGCTCAGTTCAATCAACCGGGGCTGGGGAGATGAGTCTGAATCGAGCGTCTCCACGCATCAAGCATGAAACACCTCTGCGATCCGAATGATTTTAGTGCCGTTTCAACAAAGGTTGTTCCGCTTTCTTCCCCCCTTACCAAGGGGG
>CBDUZO010000062.1:0-26776 GCA_965371725.1 uncultured Phycisphaerales bacterium | reverse complement strand
TCCTTGTCTTTCAAGGGGTTACGTCAGTAACTTTTTGGGAGGAGAACCTTTTTGTATAGCGACCGACCCCCCTCTTTCCCCCCTTATCAAGGGGGGATGAAAGGGGGGTTCCGCTACACGATTCCCGAAAACACTCTATCGAATCAAGGCCGGTTCGACCCAGTTGAAACGGTCCTGGACGTCACCGTTGTCACCGAAGTCGACGATCAATTCGATCCGGTTGGCTCTGGTGACATCGAGCCGGACCGGGCCGTGAAGCTCGCCCGGGCGAACGTTGACCTGATCGAACCGGCGCATCCCGTCCACCAGGATCAACACGGACACATCCGCCAGCGCGCCGCTATCGTCATCGATGCCAAAGCGTGTCACAAACTGGCGGTAGGCACCCTTGAGGTCATAGATCAGGCTTGACCGGCTATGTACGCCGACGCCGTGCTCGAACATTTCACCCGCCACGCGCATGGGCCTACCGAGCACGTTGCGGTCCCGGGAATAGTCCCAATCGAGCGAGAGCATGGGTGTATGCTCGAAGCTGATCGGTCGATGATTCGAGAGCCACTCCCACCGCCCGCCGAGCACCTCGATACGCACGATCCGCCCGGCATCGATTGTGACGTCCCCACCATGGCGCAGGCGCGCCCGCGCGATATCGTCTTTCCAATCGAAACCGGTCACCGTAACGCGCCCGCTGTTTCGCAAGTGCACGCGGAAATGGGGCTCATGGACCGCAACGGCCACGCCCGGCGCGAGACGCACGGCAACAACGACATGATGCGGCACCAACGTCTCGCCAAACGAACCCTCGATCGAAACGCCCTCGACGCCGATCGCCGTGAGAAAACCCTCCACCACGTCGCCATTGGTCAGAAGGATTCGGTCGGTATCGTTTCGGCGAGACCGGTCGAGCCAGGCAACCGACTCTCGATACGCGAGTTGGAATGCACGAGCCGTGTCAAGACGTTCGAGCACATCGAGCGGGACATGTATACGTCCCAGGCCTTGCGTGTCGAGCACAATGCTCTCGTCGTCGCCCTGCACAATCCGACCGCTCAGGGTGTCCCCGTCGACCATACGCAGTGTGACGTCCTTCCTATTGCGTTCCCACGGCCGCACGGTCGTGGATATCCGAACCAGATCGCGCGCCGGTACATGCCTCTTGGCGCCGCCGACCTCCCGAACAACAACGCCGTCGGGCAGGGAGAGCAACTGCAACACACCGTCGATGACCTTTCCGTCCACGGTCTCGGCTGTCACATAGGTTCCAAGCGTCCTCAGGCCCGGACGGCGCGGCTCATCCTGGGCCTTCGTAATGTCGCCGACAGCGATGCAGACCACGATGGCCGCTGTGAAGGCGATGGGCAAAGTTGTCCGGTCAATCCGTTTCATCATCATTTCTGAAAGATCGGCAGCAACCGATTGGGCATCTGGAGGACGATCAGCGCCATGGCGGTCCCATATTCTCGCCCCGCCTGTCCACGCCAGTACCCTTCCGGCACCTGTTTCTCCAGCAGTTCCGCCCTGACGTGAGGCCACCAGTCATGCCAATGCGCGTCACCCGCGAGGAACATCGCCTGGGCGGCGTAGTAATGACCGTAGAAGTAGTGGCCCACCGACTGCTCCTGCGGCGGAACAAACCTTCTAATATATTGTAGGCCTCGATCAACGGTGTCGCCCCGATAAATCCCCGCGTATTGCAGCGTCGCCACGCCCGCAGCCGAACGGGCAAACGCAGACCCACCCGAGTTGAGCATGTAACGGAACCCCCCATCCGGGTTTTGGCTTGCCTGAACGTACTCGATCGCATGGTCGATAACGGCCTTGTCCACGTAGATCCCCGTGTTCCTCGCCGCCCGCAGTGCCATGACCTGACACACGGTAACGGAAAGGTCGGCGTCGGCGCGAACGGGCTGATACCGCCATCCGCCCTCATCGTTCTGAGTGTTGACAATCAGACGTACGGCCTTGCGCAACACCTCGCGCACGTCCGCACGGTTGCTCATTCCATACACCTCGGCGAGAAACAGCGTCGCAAACCCGTGCCCGTACATCGGCCCGTGCGACGTCTCGGCCGCGAGCAGACCGCCCTCCGAGCGGTGGGCCAGTATGAACAACAGGCACCCGTCAACGACGTTCCCATAGCGACCCCGCCCGGGCGTGTTTCCGTCGGCCATAAACGCCAGACCCGCCAGCCCCGTGATTCCCACGTGCGGACCGTAATGGGAAAGACTACCGTACGCCCCGCCATCCCCTTGCTGCTGGGCGAGCCAGAGAAGGCCTTTCTCCACCGTAGCGTGAAGCTCGACGGTCACCTCCCCCTCGACAGGCGTCACCGTACGTTGCGGGCCCGCGGGCGCGGCGGGCGCGGACACCGAAAGCGTGACGAGCATCACCGAAAGCCCGAGGCGGCGGAATTGGATTGTCTTCGCCATGCGATGAACCTCCCCCTCACTCACTCAGTAGTTTCCTGCAAGGCACGGTAATATCGTTCGATCCACACCCGGTATCGCTCCAGGAACTCCTCGCCGATGCCCTGAATCACCTCGTCCCGCTCGCGCGGCGGCAAGTGTCCCCAAGCACGGCGCGCGCCGAACTCATCCTCGCCCGCTCCGACTGCGCTCGTCGCGGGACTCGCTTCGCTACCTTGGGAAGAAGCCTCCCGTCCCGCCTGATCCTGTCCGTCGGTCTCGGCGTCCTGCGGCCGATCCGCCCCATCCTCTCGCTTCCGTTTGTCACCCTCGGTGGGTCTCGGGGTGGACGGCACGCGGCGCGTCTGTTGCGCGGCAACCTTGACGGCGTGGTCAAGCTGATCCATGATCCGCTGCTGCAAGGCCTGCGTCTGCTCGCCCGCATCGAACTCGACGTCGAGCTTGTGCGCGGACTCGCCCATCAGGCGGATGATGGTGCTCATCATGTCCTCGTCCGTGTCCGTCACGGCCTTGCGAATCAACCGTTCCCCGAGCTTCTTCTCATCATCGTTCCGCTCCGGCTGCGCGTCCTGGTCGGCCCGCGCCAAAGTGCCGCACAAAACGGTTGCCGCCGCAAGGAGGACCGCGCGGACAAGGCAAAGTCGGTGAATGCCACCACCGTGACATGAATACGAGAGCCCGTGTTCCAATCCGCGTTTCAACTTTCTCATCCCGTTCACCTCAAGGTTGATGCATCCGCCCGGTCACCATCTCGGCCAGGCGTCGCACCTCGCTCTGGTCCTCCGCAATCTCTCGAAGTTTGCGCAACTGCAGCTCCGTCGCCGCCTGCGGATCAAATGCCTGATGCAGCCGTAGCGTTCGCTCATTGATATCGGTCTGCATGGCCTTGAGAACGAGCAGTTCGGTCACGGTCGGAACCGGTTTCGCCTGCGCGCCGTCTCCCGATCCGCCGCCGCCGCCTTCATCCTCCGCGAACTCGGTCGTTAGCGGCATCTCTTTGGTCTCGACAATCGCCTGAATGAGCTTATCGAGTTCGTGAACGATTCGACCGGTAAGCGCGGATAGCTCATCGTCGATCTTTCGATCGATGAGCCGATCACGGCTTGCGTCCATCCAGCCGGCCACGCGCTCCAGCGCCCACTGGTATACGACAACCTGTTCGAGATCGGGCATGACCTCATCGGTCATGCGCCGCACCCGTCCCTGCTCGCGTGACAGCTTGGAGGCTTCACGGGCCTCGGGGCGGCTGACGCGCCCGCGAGCTTCCACCGCTTCGGCAAGCTTCTCGATACGCTGATTGATTGCGGACTGGTTGTCCCGAACGCGTTCGAGATCATCCTGAATCTGCGCAAGGGATCGCTGCCACGCCCGCTCCTGGGCTTCCCGAGCGATTTCCTCCAAACGTGCCCGTGCATCGCGCAGAAGTTCCAGCGCCTCGTCCTGCCCCGCGACGGCTTCCCGCGCCTGTTGATCCTGAAGTTGCCGTTCCGCCTCGCCCATCGGCTCGACGCACTGCTGGATCAACCGACCGGGCTCCGTCGTTCTCCGCACGCGCGCGAGGTCCTCACCCAGGAACTTCGCGTTGCGGCGCAACTGACGCTGCTGCTGCTCCAGCGAAGCGAATGCCTCGTCGTCCACGCCCATCAGGGCGGCTTCGTGGGTCGCGCCGCGAAGTGCTTCCTGCTCCTCGATCATTCGGGCAACCAGCTCATCCGCCCGCTGAAGATGTTTGCGAAGCTGCAAAAGTTCACGGTCCTCACGTTCGTTGAGGGCATCGAGGATTTTCCTAAGCGCTTGCTCCGCGCCTTTTTGTTCGATCACGGCTGCGGCTGTCCGGTTGGATTCGATCGCCTCAGCCGCGGCCCGGACGTGCCCCGTAACCTCATGAGCCCTCGCCGCGCGCAAGGCGGCGTCCATCGCCTCGGCACCTGACGGGTCCTTCTCACGCACCGCGGCTGATACTCCGTCCATTCGTTCGAGGAGGTGCTCGACATCGTTGGCAAGCTGGTCCTGCCGGCGCTTGACACGTCTCAAGTCGCTGATCTGCTCCGGTGTCAACGAAGTGACCGGTCGGCCCAGCATCCGAGCGCCGACCGAAGCCGTATCGGTTCGCAACGACGCTTGCCGATCGAGCAGGTCGCGTGTCTTCGCCACCAGTCCCCTGAAGCTGCTCCACTGTGCCATGACGTGGACCAGCGCCTGCAGGCGATCGGTGGCCGTCCTCTCCTGCTCGACGGCGCGCCGCAGCGCGTCCTGTTGATGCGTGACATCCTCCTGTTCACGCGCTTCGCCGAGCAGCGCGCTCGCCGTTGTCATGGGTCCGGCGGCCACGTCCACGAGTGTATCGCCCACGGAGGCGATCCGGCGGCGAGCCTCCTGATCGCCGGCGTGGTTTCGCTCCATCCTCCGGATCAGGTCGGAGAATCGCCCCACCAGGTCATGCAGGCGTCTCACGAGCCTTGCCTGACCGGCGGCGAGCGACCCGGCTGACTCCCGTCCCGCCTCGTCCAGAAGCGTCGGCGCCTCCCGGTCCTGCACGAGAGCGGCTGTCCCGTCCGCCATATCACCTTGATCCAGCGCCGCTGCCCGTATGCGCGCCTCCAACAGCGCCAACTCATCCCGCAGACGCCCGTCAAACTCCGCCTGCGAGATGATCTTGATCCGCATGGACGACGAGACACCGACCTGCCCCGCCACATCCTGCCGGATGCAGTTGTCCGTGGCCATAGCGCGGTAGATCAGGATATCTCCCGGGGAGAGTGCCAGTTCTTTGACGCTCCAGAGATACTCCGCCACGGCCTCGAACCCGGCCGTCCCACCGGCGGCGACAAGTCGATCGGTCAACGGAACATCATAAGTGTCGCTCGTGCCCAGCCGTTCCACGCGCAGGCCAAGGTGCGTAACGCCGAAATCATCCACGGTGCGAACCACAACCCGAACCGAGCCGGTCGGTGTCAGTTCCGTGACAGCCATCGGCTCCAAGACGGTCACGCTCGGCGGTCCGTCCGCAACGGCCAAAATGGAGTGCCGCACCGCCCCGCGGTTCTCGAATCCTTCCGCATCCCGCAGCTCAATGCGAAAATACAGGTCGTCGGTCACCTCGAAGCGCGCCGCGGCCAGGCGGTTGTCGGCGGGATCAACCAACAGCGGGATCAACCTGTCCTCCTCACCGCGCAGAGCAGCCCCGACCGCTTCGTCACCCATCGGAATCGGCTTGGTCGACCGGACGGCAACCGTCACATATCCACCCAAGGGCGCCTCGACCGGTCCGTCGGCAAGATCATAGGTGCGACTCGTTTGGACCGCGGCGTAGGACGGCGGTTCAACGGCGGCCAGCGCCTCGGCTACCGCGGGACGATGGACCGCGCGGATCGCAAGGGGTTTGCGCTCCGTACCGTCGTCCCCGGCTTCAAACCAGTAGATCAGGTCCTCGGTCACCGCATCGATCGTCGCGTCAAACACACCGCGGTCGTCACGCCGCATCGAAAGCTTGATCGTATTGCCGCTGGGCTCGCGGAAGTGCACGACACCCCGAAGCCCCTCGTGCAACCCACGCTCGATCTTCATGCGCACCGTCGCCGACTCACCGACAGCCACACACACATCGCCCGTGAGTGGGACAATCGAGACCGCCCTCGGCCACTCCGTACCGCCAAAGGGGTAGATGTATCGGTCCATGCCCGTCCGGACCCACTCCGGCCAAACCGCAAACACCCCCACGACGGCAACCGCACTCAACACCAGCAGCGCGAAACGACGCCCGAGCGGTTTGAGCGACAGGACCGATTCCATCGGCAACCGGCTGACAACGCGCTCAGTATTGCTGATCACCCGCTCGATCATTCGCGGTGAGCCACCCTCACGATCCTCAAGGAAGCTCACGGTACTGACCAGGCGGTCCCGCAGATGGTCGAAGTGATGCTCGATCCGCCGGGCGATGTCATCAAGACCGATCCTCGCGCGAAACGGCTTGATCAGCCAATACCGGATTGCCCCCGCCAGCACGATCACGTACACGGTCGCCACGAAAATGCGAGGCCAAACCGGAAGTGAAAGCAACCAGTCGAACGCCAGAATCATCAGAAACGCGGCCACGCCGAACGCCAACACCGTGAACAGCCCGAACAGCGCAAGGCGACGCCGCACCGTTCGCCGAAGGGCACGAAGTCGCGTGATGAATCCGGATTCACTCATGACACAAACAACAATTACAAATCACGAACTACAGACCACGAGACATTCGCGGGCGGTTCTCTCCACACTTTGGACATGCCCGCGCCAGCACCCACCGGTCACCCAACCGCCCCTTTTCGTGATTCGTCCTCTGCAACTCAAAGCATCCCGAAGGCTTTCCGCATGACCCATTCCGTCGTAATCAAAAGGCCAAAGAGAATCAAAACCAGTTTCGAGTCCCACAAAGGCTCGGTGATATCGTCGGGGATCTTCACGCTCCTGTCCCGGATGGTTTCGAACTCCGCCTCCAATTGATCGAGCTCGATCACGCGCCCGCCCGTGGATTCGGCGATGCGCTCGAGCACATCGTGGTTCGCTTCCGGCCGACGCTTCTCCAGGTCGGGCTGCTCGACCCTGACAAACACCGAAGGCGTCGGCTCACCGACGGGCGGCGCGATGTCCTCCGTCTTCAGCGCGAAACTGCCCGCGTGAGGAGGAACATATGTGCCCTCGAAAAGGCTCGAACCGTGGCTGATTCGATGAACCTCGAACGTATCCGTGATAAACGGTGAGGTCGTGCCACCGGTCGGCACGTTCTCCCCGCGACTCTCCCGCTCCGAGACGGCCATCTCGATCGTGTCACGATGCAGTTCGAGCAGTTGTGGATCGAAGATCTCGACCTCGACCAGGATCGGCATACCGTAGTGATAGGTTCGCCTATCCGTCCGGATCACAAACCGTCGATCCTGCAAGAGGCGGCCGCTTTGAACCAGCTCGCGGACCATCTGCACCCAGTACATATCGTGCAGCAGCTCACCCGTGTGGCGCCGCCAGCGCCACGTACCGTCGATCGCCTGAAAGAGAATCCTCCCGGCCCCGTACCGCCCGGCCACGACCACCGGCATGGGCCCCATGAGCATCCGTGTGGTCGGGTGCTCAGCCAGCACGGACGCACCGGGTTTCGGGCCGAGCGTCCGGGCAATCCAGTACAGATCGGGAAGCGCCTCGAACCGGTTGTCAACCGCGCCGCCGTCATCCGCGGTCTGTGCATTTTTCTCGGCAAAGCGGAACAACCTGTTGCGCCGTCCCTCCGCGGTCAGGTTCAGGCTGAAACCGGATGTCAGGGGCGCGTCATAACGACCCAGGAAACTCGGGTCGATTCGTACCGGGATGAGCTTTTCGAGCGGTGTCCCCCTGAACCGATGCGGCGCGGCCCGCTCCCCCGCGATCAGGCCGAACCCGCCGCCTTCGTGGCCGACAAAGTCCAGCATCATGTTCATCTGTGCCTCGGTCAACCATCCACCGCGCGGATCAACATCACCGAACAGCACAACGTCAAACCGGCTTAGCTCCTCCGGAGTCTCGGGGAAGTGTCGGATCGGGACCGTCCCCTCCTGAACGAAGTCCTTGTCCGCCTCGATGAGCAAAACGCTCAGATCGAGCGTCTTCTCACGCAGCAATGTGTTCTTGAGGTAGCGGTATTCGAAGCGCGGATAACCTTCCACGTACAACACGCGAAGGTGATCGTCAAGCACGCGCACGTCAAGAAAAACCGCGTTGTTCGCCGTCGTCTGCTCGTGCGGAAGCGGGGCGACCTCGATCCGATACCGCAGCGCGCCCGTTTTCGTCGGTCTCCACCGCAACTCGACCATCCGAACGGCCTCGTCGGGATCAAGCGTCACCTCCCTGACACCAACCTGTGTGCCCGTCTGATCGTCGATAAGCCGCACCGACACGGGCGTTGCCTCCGACAGACCGCTCGATGTGATCTGGACTTCGACGGAGGCGATATCGTCGACAAAGACGCTCTCCTCGGACCGAACCGGACCGACGTCGATGTCACGAGACCTTACGGGTGAGCCGATGCGAATCGGAAGGATTGGTATCTGTCGCCCACTCGCCAGATCAAGAGCATCCTTCAAGCTCGTCGGTTCGGTGGTCTGTCCGTCCGACGCCAGGATGACAGCCGCAAGTCTTCGGCCTGGAGCGTCTTCCACGGTCCGAGCCAACGCCCCGGATAGATCGGTGCTCCGACCGTCGGCTCGAAGGGCCTCGATCCGCTCGACCAGCGATTCAAGCCCTTCCTGCGACGCGGCGAAACCGCGCGTCTCCACCATCCCGGCAAACGTGCAAAGCCGGGTCCCGTTGTGTTGAAGCAACGCTGACAACGCCGTTGCCTCATCTCGCAGAAGCGCCGCGCGAATCAGGTCCAATCGAGACAACGATGCGACCTGGGACACACCCGTCAGCCCCGCCCCACGCGCCACCGCGTTCGCCAGTTCGACGTTCACATAGGATTCCCGAGCGGCCATGCTCTGCGACGTGTCCACCAATAGCGCCACGTGCGATGGCTCGATCCGGTCCCGCTCGAGCACCAGCGACGGCTGACACAGCACAGCCACGATAAGAGCCGCAACGCATGCGCGAACGACGGCGGGCCCGAGCTTGCGCCGGAGCGAGACGCGTTCCCTGCGGTAGATGATCGTGATCCAGCCAATACCCACGACGGCGATACAGAACAGGACCCAAGGCGGCACCGCGACGCCCCATTTCACAAGCAGCGGCGCATCACGCTCGAGGCGGATGTGATCGAGACCCAAGAGCCATTCGAGCAGTTGCGTCACCGCCATACCTCGCGAACACCCGGTCCACCGCCTGCCACGTCCATCAACTCACCGTCCGTAGCGAGCCGAACCGCAGGGCCATACCCATCTCAACCACCAGCAGCACAATCACCAGATAAAACAGGATCAAAGCCAACTCGCCAAAACGCCCGGTCACGGGACCATCCGCAAGAGCGGTTGCATCACTCACCACGCGCACCGGCCGATCCAGCGCCTCAACAAACGCCCGCTTCTCAATCGAGATCAAATCAGACTCCGCCGGATCGACGTTGGCTGTGAACTTGACCACCCGTGAACCGATCGAGGCGATCAGAACCCCCGCCGACTCAATCGGTCCGTATTCCAACGCAAGCGCGTCGTCGATCGGTACGAGGCGTCCCTCGGCCACCACATCATTGCCGGCCGCAATACGCAGTGGCAGCGACGTCTCAGCCGGCCTTAACCGCTCGCGCGCGAACTCCCCGACCATGATGTTGCGATGTTCGCCATGCCGCGGGGAAAGATGGGCGAAAGCGCTCAACATGAGCGATACGTAATCGCCCTTCGCAGGCAGGTTCGTCCAGTCCATGTTGGCCGTTGTGGTCAGCACCAGAATCCTGCCACGCCCCAGGCCGGATGCGACCAGGGCGGCTGCACCGTCGGTATAGCGCACCGCGACTTCCGCGCGACGCGCGTCGGGCTCGAAAGGCAGGTAGCAATACACCCGCGCCAGGAACAACCCGCTATTGGGTTGTGCGCGGAAATCGGCCGCGATCTCGTGCGTCAGATCCTCCACATCGAGACCAACCCCGGGATCGTCCGCGTGGACAAGATCGACAGGTCGGCCGAATCCGCCCGGGAGCACGCCGCGCCCATCCGCATACCCAAACCGGTTGTAATTGTCGACATTGATCAGATCACCGGCGAAGACAAACAACCCACCGCCCCGTGACACGAACTGCTCCAGACGTTGCCACTGCTCCCGCGAGAGTCGCTGCACGTTGCACAGCGCGACAACGTCGTAGTCGTTCAACGCCTCCCCATCCAACTCGGGGCCGGTGATCACCTTCGGTTCAATCAACACCGGATGGGAGAACGGGTTGCCATCGCGCGTCATGGAGTGCTGATCATCGACCGACACCTTCGGCGCCAGCGCCGTCGCCAGGAAACCCGCCTGCCCTGTCAGCGCCGTGTCACCCGGGCGACCGTCCACCAGCAGAACCGGCATCGCCTCACGGATATCGAGTGACAAGTACGCCGCATTATCCTCATCGAGTACGTCACGCTCGGTTTCGACAATCCTCGCCTCCACCACGTGCGTGCCCGGCGAGGCAAAACCGAGTGTCACACTTGCCTGCGTCGATCCGCCGGGCTCGAGCGCCGGCAGTGACAGGCGCCGAACGATCTTCCCATCCTGGAGAATCTGAAGAGCCAGCCCGTATTCGCTGAGCGGGCCGAAGTTCGTGACCTCCGCGGCGATGCGGGTCGGGAGTCTGACAGCGAGAAGCGTCGAGTCCGGCTCGAGACGGGTGACAGCCACGTTCCTCGTCGCATCGGCGTCAACGCGAATCACGTGCAGGTCCTTCGCCGGGTCCGAAAGCGCATCCGCCAGCCTTTGCAGGGAAATCGTCGCCGCAGCCGGATCGGCCGAACCGGGTTCACCCACGCTCGACCATTCACGCCGCGTAAAGTCGGAGAGCACATAGACCACGCGACTCTCGACCGGTAGGTCCGAAGCGTCGAGGATGTCCAGCGCCGCGTCGATCGCTCCCGTCCAATCACCCGCGCGCTGCGTGGGCTTGACACCGGCAAGCCGCTCCTTGACAAACCGCCGATCGTAGGAGGCGTGTCCGACGATCCTCTTCGCCGGCGCCGCCAGTGTCACAATACTGACAGCATCGGTTCTCGGGAACGACTCGATCAGTCGCTCGGCGCACCGCCGGGCCAGCTCGAAACGCGTCCGCCCCTCCAAGGCCCGAGCGTTCATGGAAAGCGAGTTGTCGATCAGCAGAACCCGATGGGACCGGGACGAGACAAACGGGATCAGGGATGATCGGGCGATGAACGGCCGCGCCAGCGCCAATCCGAACAGTACGATCAACGCCATGCGCGTCAGCAGCAGCGCCCACTGCTCCAGCCACACGCGCTTTGCGCTGCGGCGATTGGCCGTCAGCAGAAACGACATCGCAGCCCAGGGCACGCGCCGATAGCGCCTCCGGTTGATCAAATGCACCAGGATCGGAATCAGACCCGTCGCCAGGGCGATACCGGCGATGGTCGGATGAACGAAGGGAACAATCTGACACAGGAATGGCACCATGACGCCGGCTAACCGCTGCCCATCACGCGAGAAGAACGCCTGCGAAGCCTGGCGCTGCGCGTCGCCAGATACCCGCTCAACGCCGAATCCAACGGCAAGGATGTGTTAAACATGCGATAGTCGATGTGCAGATGACCGCACGCCCGTCGCAGCTTCGCCTGAAACCGCCGCACCTCCTCGAGATACCTCGCCCGCAGCGAACCGGGGTCCGCCAGCAACCTGCCACTTGCCTCCAATCCCTCGAACAGCGTCGGCCCCTTGAGCGGGAACGTCATCTCAGCCTGATCCCAGAGGTTCCAGACGATCACATCGTGACGACGAAACCTGAGCTGTTTGAGCCCACGCATGATCACGTCGGCGTCGTCGAACAGATCGCTGATGAGGATCACCAGCATCCGGTGTCCCAGCCGCTCCGTCAACTCGGCGAACACCGGCCCCATCGACGTCTTCGCCGGCCCCGTATGCCCGGCCAGCTCGTGCACGACCGTCCTCCAATTCTGCGCGTTGTTCGAGGGCTTCATGAACTCCGTGATCCGCTCGTCAAACAGTGCAAGCCCCACCGAATCCTGCTGCTGAAGGGCAAGATACGCGGTGGCGGCGGCGAGAGACGTAGCGTACTCATGCTTGCTCATCCCGTCCGGCGCCGAGCGATAGCTCATTGATTCGCTGCAGTCCACCACGAGCATGACGTTGAGGTTCGTTTCCTGCTCGTACTCCTTGATGTAATACTTGTCCGTTCTTCCGTAGACCTTCCAGTCCATGTGACGGATGTCGTCACCCTGCGTGTAGACGCGATGCTCCGCAAATTCGACGGACAGACCCCGGTGCGGGCTATGGTGCATCCCGCTGAAGAAACCCTCGACAATCAGGCGGGCGCGCAGCTCCAGACCGCTGATCCTGGCGAGGACCTTGGGCTCGAGATACTCTCGATACTCTTGTTTCGCGGCTCTCATCAACAAGACGTCCGCACACCCGCGGACCTTCTTCCCCCACGTCGGTCCACGGGGATCGCCCCATCCGTCAACAGCACCGCTCGGCCGGCATCACCGAATCACGACGACGGCGTCGCGTCGTCATCCGTGAACACCCTTCCCGCCATCGCGGCATCCATGCTCCCCGACGGCTCGGACGGTATGACCTCGAGCAGCCGGGAAACGATATCATCGCTCCGAACACCATCCGCCTCCGCGTTGAAGTTCATCAGCACGCGATGCCGCAGCACCGGTCTTGCCACGCGAACGATGTCCTCGGTCGACACATAGTACCTGCCCTGAAGCACCGCCCGGGCTTTACCGGCGAGAACCAAATGCTGCGAAGCACGCGGTCCCGCCCCCCACGACACATAGTCCTTCACGAATGTGGGCACGTCACCGTGGCCCACCCGCGTCGAGCGGACAAGGCGCGTGGCGTAGCGGATCACATGGTCCGCACACGGCACGCGACGGACGGCATCTTGAAGCGACAGGATCTCGCGCGCGTTCAACGTGCGTTCGAGCGGATCATCCTGCGGCAACGTCGTCAGCCTGACAATCTCGAACTCCTCCTCGCTTGACGGATAGTCCACCAACACCTTGAACAGGAACCGATCGAGCTGCGCCTCGGGAAGTGGATACGTGCCTTCCTGCTCGATCGGATTCTGTGTGGCGAGCACGAAGAACGGTTTTGGGAGCTTGTGGGGGAAACCGGCGGCGGTCACCTGATGCTCCTGCATGGCTTCCAGCAACGCCGCTTGCGTCTTCGGCGGCGTCCGGTTGATCTCGTCCGCCAGCACGACGTTTGCGAAGATCGGCCCCTTGACGAACCGTAGCGACCGTGTTCCGGTCCCACGATCCTCCTCGATCACCTCGGTCCCGGTGATGTCCGACGGCATCAGATCGGGCGTGAACTGAACACGCGAGAAGCTCAGGGAGAGCAACCGCGCGAGCGAGCTGATCATCAGCGTCTTGGCCAGCCCGGGGACGCCCTCGAGAATGCAGTGCCCGCCGGCGAACAGCGAGATCAGCAACTCCTCGATCACCGTCTCCTGCCCGACGATGACCCGCGATATCTGTGCGCGAATCCTGTCGTACGAGCGCACCAACAGTTCTACAATAGCCACGTCGTCGACGGGCTCATTCGCGCCGCTCGGCGCCGGTTCCGTTGACATCAAACAACTCTCCTGGGCTGAAGCGGTCTCGCCTCATTCCTAGAGCGTATAACGATCACCTGTAGCGGCTACGTTCCTTCCTTCCCCCCTTGCCAAGGGGGGATTGAGGGGGATCGCACGATACACATGACCGTTAACTGCTCTAGCGAGCCGCGGACTGCTCCCCTTTACACGAAGTGTCAAGGGTAAGTCCGCGCGAATCCTCCAGCATGAAACTGGCCTACAGCAGCCAAGACAGTGCTACACGGAGACAAAGACTGCTATGGCCCGAGCCCTTTCCATTTGCCTACTCGTCGAGGTCAGGCCGTATCGTTCATTTTGTCAATCAACAGCCTCAACCGGCCTGCGCTTCGCCGATTGAACGCGAACACGAGCCTGGCCTTGTCCGGGTAGGCATCATCCTCGCCATCGAGCGGATGATCGTACTGCTCGAATCGACCGCCCGGAATGACGATATCCGTAAATGTCTCGTTGATCTCTGCGAGCACTTCCGCCGTCAACGGCTTGTTGAGGCGCATCGCAAAGTCATCACCCACATACCGTGACGAGTGGTAGCGGCGATAGAACCTGACCACCTCCTCAACGGCCTCCTCGGCCCGGTCGGTCACCCGAAACAGGTGCAGGTCCTCCGGATCGACCATTTCGCTCCCGAGCAACTCCTTCTCCACCCACTCCCGCCACTGCGCCCAATAGCTGCCGCCCGGCCTGTCACACATAACAATCGGTGTCGGGGCCGCTTTGAGCGTTTGCACAAGCGTGATCGCCTCGAACCCCTCATCCAGTGTACCGAAACCGCCTGGGAACAACACGATGGCGTTCGCCTCCTTGACGAATATGAGCTTGCGGGTGAAGAAGTATTTGAAATGGACAAGCTTCGGATCGTCGGCGATCAGGTCGTTGGTCCTTTGTTCAAAAGGAAGGGAGATCGCCACGCCGAAACTGGCCTCGCGCGTCGCGCCGTGATGACCGGCCCGCATGATCCCGTCACCCGCGCCCGTGATGACCATCCATCCTTGCTCACCAATCAGCTCGGCAAACTTCTTGGCCTGTTGGTACTCAGGATGATCCGGTTGCGTCCGCGCCGACCCGAACATGGTCACCTTGCGCACCCCTGCGTAAGGCGCGAACACCTTGAACGCGTAGCGTAGCTCCTTCAGGGCGCTGTTGAGGATCTTCAGATCACCGCGGTCCGCGCCGTCCGCCGCCAGGCGACAGAGCGTCACGGACATCTGAAAAAGTTGGTCCTCGTCCTCGCTCGGCGCATACTCGCCCAAGAACTTGCGGATCGCTTCGGATCGTCCCTGGCGCCAATCCTCCCTGGATCGTGACTTGGAGGCGGTTTCCGGCATGTTTGCACTCCCATTGCATTGAAGCGGACCGGGCTCTCCCTCCCCGGTCCACGCACTATAGACGTCAATCGGTCCGCCGCCAACTCGACCGGGCAATCCCTGCTCACCCCGCCCCTGCCCGAGGCCTCGCGTTGCTCAACGCCCAACCGGGCCAGCCCGGTGAGAATCCGCCGCACGGGGCGCGATCAGACCGGTCGTGGCGGTGCCCGATAAGGCCTTCGCATCGGCCCCTGCGCCGTTCCTAAGCCGTTTGAACATCCCCTGCCCCTGTCATCGGTCCGCAACGGGTCCTGCAGAATCCGCCTGCGCGCGGTCTACGGCAGAGGCCCTACGGCTACTCATGGAGGGAGAGTGTAACTCTTTACTCTACAAAAGGTTATGACACATGAAGGCTCGACGGCGTCAAGCGCCGGCCCCCGGAATCAGCTCGCCACGCCACTGCCACGGTCTCTTTACAGGACCTTACCTTCACGCCGCCTGAAAGTTGACCGAAACAACAGCAACAAAGGGCAGGACCATGTTGACTGAACACGCGAACAACGCCAATCTCACAGGAGACGCCCGACCGGCCGTCGGCGCGGCGACCTTCGACGTGGAAGCGTGGTTTCATGCCCACAATCTGCGGGTCCCGCGTTCTGAGTGGTCCACACTGCCCGCCCGCCTCGACAACACGATCGACAGGATACTCGCCCTGCTCGACGCGTATGACACACACGCGACATTTTTCGTGCTGGGTTCCGTGGCCGAACGTCTGCCAAGGCTCATCCGGCGGATTCATGCCGCAGGTCACGAAATCGCCAGCCACGGCTATCGGCATCAATCGATCACGGAACAAACACCCGCGCGGTTCCGCAGGGACGTTCACTCCTCAAAGGCCGTGCTCGAAGCCCTGACCGGCGAAGCCGTGACCGGCTATCGCGCGCCGAACTACTCGATTGAACCGGACACAGCGTGGGCCCTGGACGAACTCGGACAAATGGGGTTCCTCTACGATTCGAGCATCTATCCGACGCGCGCTCCACACGGGCGATACGGGTTCCCGGCATCGCCCTTGTGCCCGCACCGTATCCGACCGGGGCTGTGGGAGTTCCCGCTTCCGACCCTTCGCGTGCTGGGTCGTCGCGTCCCGGCTGTCACCGGCGGATATCTAAGAGCCATGCCGCTGTCGCTGACGCGGTGGGCAATCCGGCAGAATCATCGCCGCTGCATTCCTGTCGTGCTCAACCTTCACCCCTGGGAGTTCGATCCGGATCAGCCTCGCCGCCGTGTTCCCATCCGGAACCGCGCGCTGCATTACACCGGTCTGCGAACGACAGCCGGTAAGCTCGAACGGCTGCTCAAAGCATACCGGTTCGTCCCGTTGCGCGAACTGCTCGCCCAGTACGATCCGTCCGTGCGAATCAGCGAACCTCAGACCGTTCCTCGCAAGGACGTGTTGCACGGCAGAGCCGCCGCCCTCAGACCGGCGGATCGCCCGGTCCCGTCCGAGCTGACTACAAATCGAGCGAATTGAAGGTGCGGCGCTGCTCCCCGAAGTGCCCGGCCGCCCACGCCACACCGAAATCCCCTGCGAATCGAGCCTCGCGCCGGACGTCGATCACACGTCGTCCGGATGAATGGAGGGTTTGAGCTTGAGTTCCATGACAATCTCGTCACGGATGGGGACGCCACGCTCACCGATCTCGGGGATCTGCGGTTTGATCTTCCGTGCCTCGTCAACGGCGCCGACGTTGATCTTGACCATGCGCAGCCCGAGACGCTGATAGAACCCGATGACACGAAGCCTGTCATTCGTGATCGTCAACCATACGCGGCGACAATTGTCCCGGCGTGCCTTCTCGATGGCGTTGAGGAAGAGCGATGAACCGATGCCTTGATGCTCGAGCGTGGCGTTGAGCGTCAGGATCTCCATCGCGTCGGATTCGATGTGGTACGTTAGCAGACCGACGATCTTGCCGTCCGCCCGTTCGAGGAAGCCCTCCTCCTCGTGCGGGTAAAAAGCCTTCCCGCTGCTCATGACCTTCCTGCTGAACCAGTGGCGCTCGACGAACTCAGCCACCTCCTCGCGGTCTGCATCGGTTATCTCAGCCCTTGACATCGCGACACGTTTTTAATCCCTATTGCATCGCAACGCCAGAGCCCTTGTGGTGGCGTAGCCCGATCGGGCGCCGCGCACAAGCCCGACCGCCGCCGCTACCGCCAAACCGGTTGCCGCAACCTCCTGTCCGACCTATAGTTGCCGATCAACCGGGCAGACCGGCTTTTGCAGGTTGCGTAAGATGCCGAACGAACAACTTGACATCGTTTTCACCGCACCGCACCCCGACGACATCGAGATCAGCGCGGGGGGAACCGTCGCCAAGCTCGTGAAGCTGGGCTACCGCGTCGGTCTGATCCACATGACCGATGGGGAACCGACGCCGCGAGGTACACGCCGGAGACGCTTGAAGGAGATGGAGAAAGCCGCCGGCGTGCTGGGCGCCCAGGTCGTCGAGACGCTCGATCTTCCGAACCGCGTGCTCATGGATGAACCGGAGGCAAGATACGCCCTCGCCACCGTGCTACGGCGTTACCGCCCGAGGGTTCTGGTCGGCATGGCCGGGCGAACCCCGTCGGCATCGCCGGATCACTACCAGGGCCAACTCATCACCGAAGGCGCCCGCTTCTACGCCCAACTGACCAAATGGGAGGATCGCTTCGACGGTACCGAGCCGTGGCGCATCGATCATCTCGTCTACCGCCCTGTTCGGATCGCGGCGGAGATCACGCAGTGGCATAGCAGGTTCGTGGTCGACATTACCGACACGATCGACCGGAAAATCGAAGCGATCCGGTGCTATGAATCACAGTTCACGCCCGAGCGCTTCGCCATGGTGGAGCACTTCGTTCGTTCGACAGCCGGCGTCGAGGGAACCGCGGTCGGCGTTCACCACGGAGAGCTATTCGCCCTCCCCAGACCTCTCGGCGTAACCGATATGGTGGCGCTTTTGGGAGATTGGAAGGTCCCCCCGCCGTTCGAGCCGGCGGCCGGGCCCGCCCAGCAGTCATAGGGAGGATGAGGAATACGCCGCCGACTATCCAGGATCACGCGGTCTGGCCGATACAGTGAGTAGTGACGTCGGGTTCGCACAAGGCTTGAGAGTAACAGGAACGCATCGTGAAAATCATCGTCGACGACAACAAATTGGACGCGAACTTCGCCGGCGACGGCACGGTGGAGGACGCCCTGTGGCACGTGCAATCGAACTTGTGTCCGCCCGGAAGAATGGTGATCGGCCTGCGCTGTGACGGTGAAGATGTGCCCGCCAATGCCATGCAGGACACACTCTCCAAACACGTATCGCAGTTCGAACGGCTGGAGGTGTTCACCGACACCAAAAGCACGCTCGTGGCCGAGGCGATGGTCCAGGCCGCCGCTTCACTCGAGGCAACCGAGGAGCGGTGCCGCCGCGTGGCTGAGCTGCTCACCGAAGGGAAGACGACTGAGGCCATCGAAGGCCTCGGCGACTGTGTCGGCACATGGCAGCAAATCAACGAAGCCGTGTCCAAGTCCGTCCAGATGCTCGAGCTGGATGTGGAAAACACCCGGATCAACGATCAGCCCATGATCGAGTTCATCAAAGGCCCCGCCGCGGTGTTGCTTCAGATTAAGGATGCCCTTCAGGCACAAGATCACGTATTGCTCGCGGACGTGCTCCAATACGAGTTCGCCGAGGTGACGGATCAGTGGCAGGAGGTGCTGAGCAGACTCCAGGCTGAAGCCGAGGCGCTTCGAGCAAGCGCGTCATAGAACAAGTTCTATTTTGCTGTAGCGTCCGAATCCCGAAGTTCCCCCGGAGATTCTCGGCCGTCGGGCGTTACGAGACCACGGAAAGCGTCATAGCCTACTCGAACTTGCCACGAAACTCCTCGATAGGGTATTTCCGCGCGTTCTTCCTCATCTTCTGCTCGAGCGCGGACGACAGGTCGATCTCCATCGTGGCTGCAAAGGAGAGAAGATAGGCGGCCACGTCCGCAAGCTCCTCGCGAACCTGCGCCATCTTCTCATCGTCCTTCACAACCGCCGCCAACTCGTCCGACCGAAGCCATTGGAAGTGTTCCATCAACTCCCCGGCTTCGATCGCCATCGACATCGACAAGTTCTTCGGATCGTGGAAACGCTGCCACTCCCGCTTTGCCACGAAGTCCTCAACCAGCTTAATCAGCTCGGAAACGGTCGTCTCGGAGTCACGCACGCCGGGCCCTCCCACCGCAGAGACAGTCTTTACCGCAGCCGGGTCATCCGCCGGCCACGACGCATGGTAGCGGCCGAGGTGCGTCCGCGACAGAGCCCCTCCGATCCGCCACAACGCGCCGGTGATGCACGCACCGGCGGCCGGTGCGCGCAGACCCCGGGGTCCGCGGGCGGGCACACGGAATTCGAGCGGCCGGTTTGACTTTCCGCTCCACCCTGGTTAGAGGCACGATTCGCTGCAACCCGAGCCCGTGAGCCCCGGTATCAGCCAAGGTAAGGAGCCTGCAATGCGCGCCGTATTGCTTCCAACGGTTTGTATGTTTCTGATGCCCTCCGGACCCGCCCAGGCAGTATGCGTGGCCGCCGCCGAGGACCATGCTCGGACCCCAATGAGCGTCGGGGAAACGCCGGAAGGCCAAGAGCCGACCCCGGCGGACATCAATGTAAAACGCACGGCCTCGATCGAGGTGTTCTTCATCGAGCATACAGGGCCATACTGGTCGCTCGGACCGCGGTTCGCCACGCTGCGGGAGTACATGCTCGCTCACAATCAGTCAGGTCCGATCTACACGAGATTCCTCGACGACCCCGCAGGGCAAAGACCGGGTTCGGTGCGCAGCGAGATTGGCTTCGCCTTGAAGGGTAACCTCGAGCCCGTCCCGCCGTTCACCAAGGCCAGGCGTGGCGGGGAACTCGTCGCATACCTGACCATCGATTCCACGGCCAGCACGGCCCAGTCCTACAAGCGGTTGCGAGATTGGATCGACTCTCACGAATATGCGGCCCTCGGCCCCGTCACGGAGGTCTATCCGCCTCTCAGACCAGGAACCATCCAGGAGCAGCGTACTGAGATTCAGATGCCGATTCGGCCCGCCTCCGCCACGAACGACGTAACCGCGTCCCC
Organism: uncultured Phycisphaerales bacterium; assembly: GCA_965371725.1. Lineage (GTDB taxonomy): Bacteria > Planctomycetota > Phycisphaerae > UBA1845 > UBA1845 > CBDUZO01. The sequence continues at coordinate 6,621 of CBDUZO010000062.1, read as the reverse complement.
TGCCGCCGAGCTGCAACCGGCGACCGTCGAGCCGATGCGGCCCGGGCCGGCTGGTCCTGACCCGGTCGATCAACCTGCGCTCATGAGCGAGGTATCGGACTCCACGAGTCCGGCCGTCAAGACACACGAACCCCCGCGTGAGCGTTCGGGCGTTGCCCGCAGCGATGGCAGGTCGGAACCCTCCGAAGTGGGCGAGCCGCCGCCGTCAGACCGGTTCCCGCCAGAAACGGAACCTCCTGGTGACGAGCCATCCACCTCGATCAAGGACCTCATCGCGGCCGGGCAATTCGAGCGGGTGGCCCGGAGCCTCGTGCCCGATGACAGGCCCCTGTCTCAACCCGTGCAGATCTGGCTCGGCCAACTCGTGCACCGGATCGGGGCTGCCGGGCGCGGCGTTGAGCGGCTTTATCCGGGCGAGGGATCGGACCTGGTCGAGCTGGCCAACGCCATTGTGACGCGATACCAGTCGGTCGAGAGCGCCTCGACGATCGACCCGTTGGCGCCCCCAACAACAGAGGCCGGACCTGGCGGAGACGCTCGGGCGATTGACGGGGAGGCGGTCATGCGAAACTTGGACAAGCTGCTGGGCGAGATCGCCCTGCGGAACGTGAACCCGCCAGCGGTGCTGGACCGGATCGCCGACATCCTCCAGCAAGCGTGCGATCTCCTCGGACCACAGGAACGGTAACGGCATGAGCAGCAGCCCCTCAGCCACGGGATCGGGCAGGACCGATTTCGCCGCCGCTCGGCCGACGTCCCGAGTTTCCGGACGTTGCGGGAAACGATACGAATCTGTGACATGCTTGGTTCTCTGTCCGCAACTATTTGAAAAACATAACGTTACGACTAGCTGCCACGCTCTGGCGCCCACATCGCCCCGCGCGGCAGTCGTCCGAAAAGTTGTGAATTCGCTTGCCCGCGGCGACCGATGGGGTAGTCTAATAAGGTTGGCTGGGTACTCTTGGCGCGGGTAAACCCGGCATCCCCGGCGCGGATCGACCGACGGCGCGACGGTGAGAGGCAAACTGACTCGATGAGCAACGAACCGACGACAGCACTGGCAGGGCCAGCCGCAGCGAGTGTGGGCGGGTTTCTCGAGTTCGAGAAACCACTTCTCCGCATCCAGCATGACATCGAGGAGATGGAACGCGAGCAGCAGGAAGCATCGCGCGACCTGACGACGGACATCAAACAGCAACGGGCCCGCTACAAGGCCACCCTCAAACGACTCTACACCGGTCTCACGCCGTGGGAAACGGTCCTGGTCGCGCGCCATCCGCAGCGTCCCCACACCATAGACTATCTCCACACGATCTTCCGCGATTACTGCGAGCTTCACGGGGACCGGAGGTTCGGTGACGACAGGGCCATGCTCACCGGGTTCGCGCGGATCGGCGCTCACCGCGTGATGGTCCTCGGGCAGAACAAGGGCAAGGACATTAAAGAGCGGGTTATCTGCAATTTCGGGTGTGCCCATCCCGAAGGATATCGCAAGGCCCTCCTCAAGATGAAGCTGGCCGAGAAGTACGGCCTTCCCGTCGTCTGCCTGATCGACACACAGGGAGCCTATCCCGGTATCGGGGCCGAGGAACGCGGTATCGCCTACGCGATCGCCGAGAACCTGATGGAAATGTCACGCCTGCGGACGCCGATTGTCTGCGTGGTCATCGGCGAGGGCGGAAGTGGCGGGGCGCTGGGCATTGCCGTGGGAGACCGCGTGGCCATGCTCCAGCACTCGATGTACTCGGTCATCTCACCCGAGGGGTGCGCGGCAATCCTCTGGAAGACAGCCGAGAAGCGTAAACACGCCGCCGAGGCCCTCAAGCTGACGTCGCGCGAACTGCTCAAGCTCGACGTGATCGATCACGTCATCCCCGAACCGGTCGGAGGCGCACACCGCGAGCCCGAGGCGGCAGCCGCGAATGTCGAGAGGTACATCACCAGCTCGCTCGACGCCCTCAAAAGGCTCAACGGCACCACACTCCTGCGCAAGCGACAGGAACGCATTCGCCATTTGGGCTCATTCTTCGAGTCGCCGCAGGACATCAAAGCCGAGCGGAAGACCGGACCGCCGCGATCAGCCAGAAAAGTGATGTCGCGGACCTCCCGAATGGAATCCCGCGGCACTCGCACGACGAAGGTTCCCGTCTAAATCCTGGCTAATCCACCGCCTCCGGCGGTGAGAATTGAAAAGGCTCTGCCGCCTTGGGGCGATCGTGGAGACTCCGACGATCTGTCATTTGTTCTGTGAAATCATCGGATCCATAACGCTGACATGTACTTACGGGTTGACAGGACGTTTGCCCACAACCTGCCCGTGCATCGACCCGGCGGTTTCTTCTTGTCAGCGCTTATGAATGGTCTAGAATCAGCGGATGGAAGCCTTCAAGCTGTCTTGGCCTGGCCGACTTCCGGGGCTCCAAGGCCCGCTGAGCTTCCAGACCGGTCCGCCATGACAAGCGGGTGACACGAAGGACCGTACACCCGCAGGCCACCGAGTTGCTTCACGCCGACATATCACGGACGTTCGTCGGCCGGGTTAACGCCGCGCTGCGGTCGGCGTTGTCGTATTCCTCTCGGCAACGTCCCATCGTGGCGATTTCTCTTTCGGCGCAATCGCCTCAGGGAAGGAGAAGAGCCATGCTGTTTTGGGAGGCTGTGGATGCGTTTCGCAGGGGACGCCCGATTGCGTCCGTGCAGGCCTGTGACTCTGTGCGAAATCCGAGGTTCCCCTTTGACAAGCGCTGTGCAGCCACCACCAAGTCGGGAAGGCGCTGTCGGGGGCGCATTCGTGAGGGGAGCGAATACTGCTTCTTTCACGATCCGGAGGTTTCATCGCAGCAGCGCCGTCACGGTTGCTCGAAAGGCGGGCGCAGTCGTCATCGCCTCACGCATATTCCCGACGGTTACCTGCGGAAGCTCAAGAACCGTGCCTCCATCGCCGAGGCCATGGACCGCCTCTACCGCGAGGTTCGCCTCGGAATCGTCACGCCCGAGATGGGAACGGTCCTGTTTGGCATCCTCTCACGCCTGCTCGATTCGGGCCTGACCGATGTCTCCGGCAATGGCAAGGCGCCCAAGCGGCGTACCAGGGTTGATCGCATCAGACCGAAGCTCAGCGCACTGCTCACACCGTCCGAGCAAAACGCATGGAAACAGGCGGTAGCCAACGCTCCGGTTTCGTTCCTTCGCATGACGCCGGAAGAACGAGCCGAGGCCACCCGACGCGACGAGCAATCTCAAGTGAAAGGGGCCGGCAAACAGACACTGCCGGCGGCGTCCTAGTAAGGCCACTCCGTGGCGAGTGCAAACTCTGTTTTTGTGTAGCGTCACCCCTTGTGGGTGACGAATGGTTTCCCCGGCGCCGCCCACAAGGGACGGCGCTACAACCGCTACACGAATTCGGAGAGTGCTATAGTGCTCCGACACGGGTGATTCGCGGGGTTGTCCCCGGATGCGTGCCCCGCCTCTTTAGAAGCGGGGGACACGCACGGCGCGTATCGTTACGCACGGGCGACGGATCATCACGTCCCCACGGCCAAAGCCATGGGCCACCCACCACCCCTCAATCCAGGGCTGTCGGAGCACTGGCGCTCTCATGCTAATCAGCGAAACAGCCGTCGGCGGTGAAGGCGCAGTTCAGGGCCACCGCCGTCGTCCCGGTGACATAATCCAGCACACCGCCCCAAGCGGCGTCACGCACATCGCCCATGCAGGACCATCCCATGCAGGTCGCCGCCAACAGATGGGCCAGCGCAATCACTTTCACCTTCATCATCTTGTTCTTCATCGTCTAATCCTTCGTTTCTAGACCGGACCGCCTCCAGCGCCCAGCATGGCGCCTGTCAGAGGTAGGTCACAACACGTTTCAAAGCGGATTTTGTAGCCGGACACCAGCTACGATGCAATCCAGGCCGTTCCCAGCTCGCCCTCCGCTACGGATGTCGCTGTAGGGCAAGTCGTTGCTTCCAGATGTCGGAGCGTTGACCTGCCACGGTAAGCGAAGGCGGGCGGATGTTCCGATGCAATCGGAACATCCGCCTGCCCTACGATCCTCACCCACCGGCCACGCCACGGTGCGGGGAGTACGACGCACGATCCCCTCTTATCGGCCGGGCGGCGGCCGATGGAAAAGAAAATCAGCCCCGCGGACCTACCACACGGACCGACTCAAGGCGGTCATCTCGGGCGTTTGTGGTCGCCGCTATCGCCTCACGCATATTGGCCGGCTGGTCTGCCAGGTATTGGCCAAACGGCAGGCGGTCAGTCGGATCGGCGGTTCCCACGTGGCGACACTGCCCTACGAGCATCGTATAGCCAAGTCCGCTTGACGGTCATTGGCCGGGAACGTGTCGGTTCACCTCACCGCGCCACCCAGACCGCGCAGATCACCTTATAGCACTCTCCGAGTTTGTGTAGCGGGCACGGGGCGAGAAACCCAGGAGAAAGGGGTTGTCTCACCGCTACACGAAAAAAGAGCTTGCTCTTGTCCGCGACGTCCCCCAAGGAGACCGCGGACTCGAACGCGACGGCAGACGCCCCACTGTGACAATGCGATGACAACGGGGTTTGCATACGCTTCGGTGGGTCCCTCGGCGCTGGTCGCGTGATCCGACGGGTTGCGTTACAATCCGCCGACCATGGTGTCTCGCCTGCACAGTGCCGCCTTCTCGGGGATCGAGGCCGTTAAGGTTGAGGTCGAGGTCGACGTATCGAAAAGTGGGTTCTCGGGGGCTGTGGTCGTCGGCCTGCCCGATGCCGCGGTCAAGGAATCCATCGAGCGCGTCAAAAGCGCGATGCAGAACTCGGGGTATCCGTTCCCGCGCAACAAGACGGTGATCAATCTGGCCCCGGCTGATCTTCGCAAGGAAGGCCCCGCCTTTGACCTGCCCATCGCCCTGGGCATCCTGTTCGCCGGTGGGGATGTCGTGGCGGACGACCCGGAACGATACCTCGCCACCGGTGAACTCGCGCTGGACGGGCGTGTCCGACCGGTCAAAGGGGTTCTCTCGGCTGCGATCCTCGCGCGCGAGCGGGGTTTCAAGGGGATCATCGTCCCCTCCCTGAACGCTCCCGAGGCCGCCGTCGTTTCGGAGCTTGATGTCATACCCGTGACATGCCTGACGGAGGCGGCGGGCTTCCTGTCGGGGCAGCTTCCACTCGAACCGGTCATCGTTGATCTGGAACGGGTGTTCACCGAGGCGAGTGACTATGACCGTGACTTCTCCGACGTGCGCGGCCAGGAGCAGGTCAAGCGCGCGCTGACGATCGCCGCCGCGGGAATGCACAACATGCTGCTGATAGGTCCGCCCGGCGCGGGCAAAACGATGCTCGCCAAGCGCATTCCCACGATCCTGCCGCCGCTGACGCTTACCGAGTCGTTGGAGACGACGCGGATTCATTCCGTATCGGGCACGCTGCCGCCCGGTGTCGGCCTGCTCGGGACCCGGCCGATTCGCGCGCCGCACCACTCAGCCAGTATCCCGGCCCTGGTCGGCGGAGGCACGATCCCGCAGGCGGGCGAGGTCTCGCTCGCGCATTACGGAGTGCTGTTTCTCGATGAGTTTCCCGAGTTCTCGCGGTCCGCGTTGGAAGCGTTGCGACAGCCGCTCGAGGACGCGTTCGTTACGATCGCCCGCGCGCACAGCACGATCAAGTTCCCGGCGTCGTTCATGCTGATCGCCGCGATGAACCCGTGTCCGTGCGGATACTACACCGATCCGCGGAAACCGTGCAAATGCTCCCCGATGCAGATTGACAAGTACCTGTCACGCATCAGCGGTCCGTTGATCGACCGGATCGACATTCACGTGGAAGTACCGGCGGTACCCTTCGGCGAGCTGCGCAGTCGGCACGACGGTACACCGTCATTAGCGATGCGCGACCAGGTCATCCGCGCGCGCGTCCGGCAACAGGAACGGTTCGGCGCCGATGCGACGATGGTCAACGGACGCATGAACGGCCGGCTTCTGCGGGAATCGTGCAAGCTCGATACGGCGGGCGAGACCGTGTTGAAACAAGCCATGACCGAGCTGGGCCTGTCCGCCAGGGCTCATGACAAGGTCCTCCGCGTCAGCCGCACCATCGCCGACCTCGCCGGGCGCGATGAGATCACGTCCGAAGACGTGCTCGAAGCCGTCCACTACCGCCGCCTCGATCGGCAGTTGTAAGCGCACTTGTAGACCGTGCAGCGCCTTCTCTTGTGCCAAGCGAGTGCAGAGGGATGCCGCTGGGTGCCCCATTCTTCGCAGAGCGAAGGGTGGGGGACGGACGATCTCTCGATGCGTCTTCGGCCACGCAAACGGGCTGACGGTGTCTCTCGCCCCGTAGGGGCGGAGTGAGAATAGCCCCGGCATTTATGCCGGGGTTGGCTATGCTCTTCAACCTGTTTGAGTCCTGTAAGGACGACTGAGTTACACAGCGGACAGTGCCAACGACACACGTTTCAATCGTCCCTACGGGACTTGTGGTTTCCCAGGCCAAGCGACCCCAGCAGTGAACTGCTGGGCTATTCTCAATCGTCCCTCCGGGACTTGCACGCACGCCCCGTCCCTCGCGGCGGGTGCCGGGTGCCCCCAATCCTGTTCGGCACGCGGATTGCTATGACTCGGGTTCCCGCTC
>CBDUZO010000061.1:0-27250 GCA_965371725.1 uncultured Phycisphaerales bacterium | reverse complement strand
CGAGGGGTACTGAGTCAACGCCGCCAGGCGGGTGATTTAGATGCGATTGCCCTGGCCTGCCAGCCCGTTGAAAAACGTGGGGGCCGCCACAATGGTGTAGCGTCACCCCTCGTGGGTGACGCCCAAATGGTTTTTCGCCGCCCACGAGGGGCGGCGCTACACTTCTTCAACGGGCTGCTACGGTGTGGCTGCGGGCACCGGCAGCTCGCTCGCTACGTGCGTAAGCGAAGCCGTCGCCTGCTTCTGCTGCGTGCCGTCATAGTCAACAGGTGTCATCGCGCCTCCGGCCGCCATCGATCGCGACATGGCCTCCAGCACCGAGACGACACGCTGGCCGTTCGTACCGTCGGTGAGCGGTCTTTTCCCCTTGCGTATGCACTCGGCCCAGTGGCCGATCTCCACGCCCAACGGTTCGGTGAGTGCGATATTGGGGACCAGCAGGTCCCCGGCGCGTACGCGCGTACCGAAATCACAGAAGTCACGCGTGGCCCCCTGGAACTGAAGCTCGACCGACTTGTCGTATATCTGGATGTGATGCTGAGTGTCCACGTCGTCGTAGACGAGCATTTTCTCGCTGCCGACCACGACCATTCGACGGACCTTCTGTGGATCGAGCCAGGAGACCTGTCCGCCCATGAGTCGACCGCCATCGAAGTCCATCTGGAAGAACGCAACATCGGCGATCTGTCGAGGCTGCTGAACGAAGCCCGCGCCACGGGCGTTTACCGTCCTGGGCCAAGCGTCCAGGAGGAACGAGACAATGGAGATATCGTGTGGGGCGAAGTTCCACAGAGCGTCCACATCCTGCCGCACGCGACCGAGGTTCAGCCGTTGCGAGTAGATGCATCGGACATCACCGAGCTCGCCGGATTCAATCCGGCGTTTCACTTCATGAACCAGATTGCTGTACAGGAACGTGTGCCCCACCATGAGCACGCGGCCGTGCGTTTCCGCAAGGGTGGTCAGACGCCGCGCCTCGGCGCTCGTCGTGCAGACGGGCTTCTCCACCAGGACGTGCAGGCCCGCCTCGATCGCGCTTTTGGCCTGCTCGAAGTGAAGCGACGGCGGCGTGGCGATGATGATCGCATCCAGCCGCGAGTCGTTCAGCATGTCCGCGAAACGCTCGTAGATTCGCGTGTCCGGATACGCCCGGGACACAGACTGCCGGGCCGCCGCGTCCACATCGCACACAGCCGTCAGGGCTGTCGCCTCGTGCGAGGCGACGTTGCGAAGCAGGTTCCGCCCCCAGGCACCGGCACCGATGATACCGACTTTGATCATGTTTCGTCCGACTCCATCAACACTTGCGAGGACCCTGATATTCCTATCGGACGCAATCGGGCGGCCCTGGAGCATGGTCCCACAGAGACCGAATCAGCAGCGCGGCGTCCGAACCCTTGAACACGGTTGTCGGGCGTGATAGACCTTCCGGTAATGATCAACGCCGAGCTAGCCAGGATGTTTGCACGGATCGCCGATCTGCTCGAGATCGACGGGGCGGATGGGTTTCGGATCAACTCCTATCGTCGCGCAGCGCGGACCATCAAAGAAACGGGCGAGGATGTGGCTGCCCTTGCGGCCGAGGGCAGGTTGACCGATCTGCCGGGCGTGGGGAAGGGAACAGCCAAACGCATCGAGCAGTACATCGAGACCGGTCACATCGACGTACTCGACGGGCTCGAGAAGAAGCTGCCCTCGGGACTGCCTGCACTGCTCGATATCCCGGGAATGGGGCCGAAAAAGGTGGCGCTCGCACATCGCGAACTGAGCGTCGCCGATCTGGATGACTTGAAGAGGGTAATCGACTCGGGCGAGCTTGCGAAGCTGCCCGGCCTGGGCGAAACCAGCGTCAAAAGAATCGCCGAGGGGATTGCCTTTCTCGCCGGCAGCGGCGGGCGGACGGAACTGGCGATTGCCATGGAGATCGGCGAGGAGCTGGCGGAGCGAGTTCGAGCGATCCGGGGCGTCCGGCGCGTCGAGATTGCCGGATCTGTGCGGCGAGGCAAGGAGACGATCGGCGACGTTGATCTGCTCTGCGAAGCGAAGGAGGGCGGGCCGATCATCGAGCAGTTCACGGCGTTTGATCCGGTCAAGCGCGTGTTGGCAGCCGGTAAGACGAAGGGCTCGGTTACCATCGAGCTTGACAACGGGCGCGAGCTTCAGATCGATTTGCGCGTGGTCGAGGGTCCATCGTTCGGGGCGGCGTGGCAGTACTTCACGGGCTCGAAGGAGCACAACGTCCGGTTGCGTGAGATCGCCGTCAGGAAGAAGTGGCGGCTTAACGAGTACGGCCTGTTCGACGGGGAAAGGCGGATCGCCGGAAAGCGCGAGGAGGACATCTACAAGAAGCTCGGCCTACCCTGGGTCCCGCCGGAGCTTCGCGAGGATCGTGGTGAGTTCAGGCCCGACGCATCGTTCGACGATCTGGTAACGCTTGATGACATCCGCGGCGACCTACACATGCACACCACGGCCAGTGATGGGCATAACACGATCGAAGAGATGGGCAGGGCAGCCAAGAGGCTCGGGTACAAGTACGTCGCCATCTGCGATCATTCCAAGGCGGCCACGATCGCCAACGGCCTGTCGGTCGCACGGATGAGGAAGCATATCTCCGACATTCGAAGGGCCAATGAGAACGTGCCGGGCGTCGATATCCTGACCGGGTGCGAGGTGGATATCCTGCCCGACGGATCGTTGGATTATCCGGACGAGATTCTCGCCCAATGCGAGGTCGTCGTCGCGAGCATCCACCTGGCCATGGGACGCGGCGGATCGCGCAAGCTCAGCCCGACCGATCGGACGCTCCGGGCCATGGAGAACCCGTATGTGACAATGATCGGGCACCCGACAGGCCGCTTGATCAACCGTCGCGCGCCGATGGACATCGATATGACAGCCGTGATCGCGGGTGCGGCGCGAACCGGAACGATGCTCGAAATCAGCGCCTCATGGCAGCGGTTGGATTTGAAGGACGTGCATGTTCGACAGGCGATCGAATCCGGCGTGATGCTGGCGATCAACGCGGACGCCCATCACACCGACGGGCTCGAGGAAATCTACTACGGGGTCATCACCGCGCGGCGAGGCTGGGCCGGGAAACGTGACATTCTCAACTGCTGCACGCCGGCGACGCTTCGCAAGAAGCTCGCGGCTAGGCGTTCGTAGCGCCGGGGCATCGACGTGTAAAAAGCACGGCGGGCCGAAGGTTCGCCTTCGACCCGCCGTAGCACTCACTTGTGAGCGCCCCCCCTTTTCTGCTTCGTTCGATTGCCGAGCCAACTTGCCGGCGCGGCTGCTTACAGCAGGGACAGGATGCTGCCCGCCTGCTGGTTCACGATGCCGAGCAGCGAGATGCCCGACTGGATGAGCACTGTTTGACGGTTGAGGTCAGCCGTGGCGATGGCAAAGTCCGTATCGCCGATGATGCTGGCCGCCGAGGACAGACCGCCCTGTGCGGCCTGCAACGAGGCGATGGCCGCTCCGACCTGGAACTTCTGGAAACCACCGATGCGACCACGCACACTTGCCACCTCGCCGATCGCCTCGCGTACGGATGTCAGAGCTCCGGCCACGTCGGTCGTCAGGTCAACCGTACCACCCGACTTGAGTTGAGACAGTCGCGACGTACCGTTACCGCCGCCGAGCATGGCCGAGCTAAGCGAGTCGATGCCGATGGTCGCTCGTGTGGCGGCGGTCGTGCCAAGCTGGAAGGTCGCTCCGCCGGAAGCCAAAACCGTGAACGTCGTGGTCGTGGCAGCAACGGCCCCTCGACCCCAATCCGTCGCAAGCGTGAACGACAGGCTCAGGCCGTTCGCGCTGTAGTTCACATCGAGCCCATCGGTTCCGGTCGACTGCCCGTTGATAGTGATCGTGGCATCGGTCCCGGCAGTCTTGGAGATGCTCTGCATATCATCGTCGGTCCCCTGGCTGTTGTCCGCCGCACCCGACGCGGCGTTCATCTTCCCTCCGGAAAGCACCTCCACGCTGACGAAGGCGGCCGTGCCGTACGTAGTGGACTTCAGGTTGATAGCGCCGGTACCGGCGTCGTGGGCGGTCGTGCTAAGCACCGCCGTGACCCCGGTCTGGGAGGAGGACGCGTTGATCTGGGCAGCGATCTCGGTGAGTGTGAGCCCATCGACGAGCGTAATCGTCGCCGTACCCAGGCTGCCGGCGATGGCCACCTCGCTGGTTCCGGACGTGGTCAACGCCGCAGTGGCGGTTTGGGCGGTCTGGAAGGCAACCGAAGCGACCTGAGCGGAGGCGACACGCGTCACGGTGAGGGCCGTATTCGATGTGCTCTGGCTACGCGAGTAGACACGCAAACCGGTCATGCGATCACCGCTGACTCCGGATTTCTGGATACCGAAGCTCCCGTCCACCAGCCTCTTTCCGTTGAAGTTGGTTGTCTGGACGATTCGGTCGATGGCTGCGAGAGCGTCGTCGATCTGCGACTGGTTCGCGGCGATCTCCGAGGCGGTCAGGTTCGCCGAAGATGACGAAGCCATCACCAGCGTCTCGATCTCGCCGAGCAGCGACGACACCTCGCCGATGGCCTGGTCCGCCACCGTCAACATCGAGTCGGTGCGCTGGTTGTTGTTCAAGGAACTTTCAACCGCGCGCAGCTCGGCCTCAAGGCCCGATAGAGCGATCAAGCCGGCCGGATCGTCCTTCCCGGAGGTGATCCTTCTGCCCGTGGTCAACTGCTGCAGTGTCCTGGATTGCGCAGCTGAGTTCTTGTTCAGAATGTTGAGCAGTTGAAGCGTGTTTGTGTTGTTGATCGTCAAGGCCATGGTCGTAACTCCATCGAACGCATCGACGTGATGCCTGGGACTCCAATCTACGTTCGCACCAACCGTAGGATATAAAAAACAAGTCGCCAACTTTTTTTTGTGTTGACGCGCCAAGTCCCGTCTATCGCACCCGTCAACCGCAATTCGAGTCAAAGAACTTCTTGCGATGGGAAGGTCCCCTTTTCGATCACACGCACGCACCGAATGCGCAAATGCCAAACCTGTGGCATCCCGTGGACCACCGATGTCACGCGTGGACCGTATCTTCTCGGAACCCGTGGTTGGCGTCCGGGCCTATCGGGCTGTATCCGGTGTCGAGGGCTTTGGCCTGTCAAAACCGCCAGGGCGGGAACGTCGCTTCCGACATCGATCGTGGTGGAGTGGAAGCGGCTCGCGGCACGGAGCGTTCGATGATTATCGGCAGGCCCCACATGGGGCAAAACGCGCTGCCACCGTCGAACAGGTCTTCTCATGCGGGGCATAGCTTGCCCGCCGGGCTGGATGGACGACAGCAAGCAGGTTTGCACCGTTTGTCTTGCCCCACGCGGCCATCGCGGATAGCTTCACGAATAGGCGTTTGGTGTCAGGGTATTGCGCTCTCGCCCGACTTCGGTGCACAGTGAGACCGATACGATGGATTCCAACCCATTCGGTAAGACCATCCCCAGGAAGCTCACGGAGAAAATCGCCACGGTCCTGGGCATCACGCCGGATCAGGTCGCGGATCATGATCCGCTGGTGATCGTCGAGGAGCTGTGCGACACCGCGCTGATGTGCATGGACGGCGGTGACAGCGGGGACGACTTCTTCTCGGTCCTGGTCGAACCGGTGGTTAAGACTGCCAGTGCGAGGCTGGGCCCTTATCGGCTCTTGCGGCTTGGACGAAAGAGACCTTGTCGGATCGTGCTGGGAGCCTCGGCGCATTTCCCGCCCGGTTGGATCGCAACCGAGCTGGACTTCCTGAACATCCTGCAGCCCGAAGACTGGACCAGGCATTTCCAGAAAGGGTCTGTTGACGCCATGCTGGCCGAGCACGTCTGGGAACATCTGACGGAGGAAGAGGGCACCGCAGCCGGTAGGGTGTGCTTTGCGTACTTGCGCCGGGGCGGGTATCTCAGGGTGGCTGTCCCGGACGGCCTTCATCCCGATTCTGCGTACATCGGACACGTAAAACCCGGCGGGAGCGGCATCGGCGCGGACGATCACAAGGTCCTATACACGTATCAGTCATTGCGACGGGTCTTCGAGAAGGCGGGCTTTGTTATCCGGCTGCTCGAATACTTCGACGAGCAGGGCACGTTTCACTTTGAGGACTGGAGCCCGCGCAGCGGCTTCATCAACCGCTCGCGGCGGTTCGACCCGCGGAACCAGCAGGGTGAACTCAGGTACACATCCATTATCCTTGATGCAGTCAAACCGCCGGATGAGCCGTCAGGATAGTGCCTGGTCACACTTGGAACTTCGGGTTTCCGAGAGGCGATGCAAAACCGAACCGCGACCGTGAGGGAGCGGATGCGGACGTTGCTGCCGGCCGCTTCCTGACGGGCGCGGTTCGGATAACCCACAGAACGACGTGTGACCATGCACTGGGCTTGTGACGGTCGTAGCCGGGCGCGGGTAATCCCGTCATGGCGAGCCCATCGGGACGACCGAACGGATCGCCTCGACAAACTCCTTGCACCCCTGCTCAACGCAGGACCGCCAGTCAGGATCGGCTTTGTCCTGATAACGCTCAGCCTGATAAGCATAGATGACGCTGCGCGAGGCGTTGACGATTGCACCCGTGCCGTCGGGCTTGAAACACCGTGCCACTTCGTCCGCCGTCCGCCCCTGCGCGCCGAACCCCGGAACGAGGAACACGCAGTTGGGCATCAGGTCTCTGACACGTTCGGTGGAAGGCAGGTCGCGCGGAGAGACGACGGCGCCGATGCAACTGTAATTCTCCTCACCGATCAGACCCTCGGCGCTCGCCCATCCTTGAACAACGGCAGCCACTCCCTGGCAAAGCGTGTTACCGTCCGCCAGTTGCAGGCCTTGGACCTCGGCAGCCGACTCGTTGCTCGTCTGAACGAGCACGAACAAACCGCGCCCCTGCTCACGGGCGATCTCGACAAACGGGCGGATGGCATCAAACCCGAAATACGGATTGACGGTAACGGCGTCGGGTGTGGCGATCTCGTCGGCGTTGGCATAGCCGATCTCGCCAAGCTGCGCTTTGGCATACTGCGTTGTCGAATGGCCAATGTCGGCACGTTTAACATCGCCGATCACGATAAGCCCGGCCTGCCGCGCGTACCGGACCAGCTCGAGATAGGCGCGGACGCCGTCGGCGTGATACCGCTCGAAGAACGCGATGTTGATCTTGATGACGGGAACGTGCGGCGCGACGGCATCGACCACGCCTTGGCCGAACGCCAATAACAGCTTTGATGCCACGCTCGAAGTCAGGCCGCCAAGCACGTCCCGTCCGGAATCCGCACCGAGACCTTGCTCGGCAAGCAGCGAAACGGGGAAACGCTCGATCAGCGGATCGAGCCCGACGCAGGCGGGGGCCTTCTTCTGGCGTATCGCCCCGACCAGCCGATCACCGAAATGCGTAGTCACGATTCCTCCTCGATTTGCTGGAAGACTTCGTACAGCCTCCACCGCGCCGGCGGAAGCCCAAACCACTATAACAGGTGCAATCGGAGGGCACAATGACGGCCCGCATGGACTGCACCGTTGCGTTTCGATGCCGCTTGGCCCTTGACAGGTATCGTGTTGGGTTTGAACAATGTCCGTTTATGGGTTCACCACCCCGCAAAAAGAAGTCGGGCAAGGGAAAGAAGGTCCGCGTCCCGTTCCGGCGAAACCGCGCCAAACCGCCCCGTGTCAAGGGCTGGACGGACAAGGCCCATCAGGCCGAGGACCATGAGGTCGACGCGGACAGCTCCCAGAACGTGGTGGCCAAGGGCGACCTCTCACGCCATCGGACCGTCATTGTTTACGACGATGACACGGTCGGGGAAGGTCTTCACCGCGGCATTGTCGTGGCGATGCGAGGTCTGTACGCCGACGTGGATGATGGACGGTGCATCCGGCCGTGCACGGTGCGGCGTATCCTTCGTACCCGGCTGATTGAGGAGAGGCATCCCGTCACGGTCGGAGACCACGTGTGTTTTCGCATCGAGACGAAAACCGATCACGCCGCGCAGGAAGGGGTCATCGAATCCGTCGACGCGCGGAAGGGCGTGCTGCGGCGCCGTGCGCGCCGGCGAATCCAGGCCATCGTCGCCAACGTCGATCAGGTTATCATCGTCAGCTCGGCACGCGAGCCGACCCCCAAACCGAACCTGATCGACCGCTACATCGTCGCCTCGCTCGCGGGCGATATCGCACCCGTGATCTGCATGAACAAAATCGATCTGGACGCGGACGACTCGGCATCGGTAGCGCTCGAACGTTACGACAACCTTGGATATCCCGTGTTGCGCACCAGTGCGATAACCGGCGAGGGAATCGACAAGCTGCGTGAGACCTTGGCGGGCAAGGCGAGTGTGATCGCCGGGCAGAGTGGTGTCGGAAAGAGTTCACTCCTCAACGCGATCCAACCGGGGTTGCGGCTTCGCGTCGGCGATATCATCGAGCAGATCGGCAAGGGCAGACACACGACCTCCATCGCAACTTTGATTCGCCTGGAGGTCGGCGGGTATGTGGTCGACACGCCCGGAATACGCTCGTTTGATCTTTCGATCATCCCGCGAAGCGAATTCGAGGCCTATTTCGTCGAGTTTGTTGAGCACGTGGCAGACTGCAAGTTTCCCGACTGCACACATACACATGAGAGTGACTGCGCTGTCAAGGCGGCTGTCGAGCGCGGCGACATCCATCCCGATCGCTACGAGAGCTACATCCAGATGTTCGAGGAACCGGGAACAGGAGGATCGTGAATCGGCATTGGTGAACCGGGTTCGGTGTTATCGCTTGGATCGACGAGCGAACGGGCAGACGGGGCCGCAAGAGAGGAAGTGCCTCGGAGTAGGATCCACCCACCACGGGAGTGAACCTGTGGAATGTATCACTTGGCCCCCCGGACGGACGTAACCTGTCCCTCCGCTCGGAAAAAGGGCCATACCGTGATAGGAGGCTGGAAGGAGTCGGCCATGCAAGCGCTGACCAATCGGGGGCACCGCGATAAAGTGGGGCTGGTGTTCGTCCTACTCCAGTAGAGTCCCTAAAGTTGTAGTTCCATAATATGCCCGGCTTCCTGTTCGCAGCCCGCGATACGGCGTCCGAACGGCGGCTTTCCGCCGGAGGTTTTGCAACAACTTGCCGCGTTTGCCCCATTTCACGGTCCGCATATTGAAACATCCGCCCGTTTTCGCTATCCTAAGGGGTTGATTGTGGCTGGGGGCGGGGTCTACTTCGATCAGGACGGCAAAACGGACCCGCTGATCACGGCGAAGTTCGAACAAAGTATTGCTGAAGAGGAGGAAATTGTTATGAGGAAACGTTCTTTGCGGATGGGGTCTGTATCGATCCTGGGGCTCGCGGCCGGCTTGGTGGTGGCAGCTCTCATGCCTACCGTCGCCTTTGGGGCGGAGCGCATCGTCTTGTGCGAAGAAGCCACTTGGACGGGGTGAGGCTACTGTTCCGCGGCAGGTGCCGCGTTTAGCACGCTGATGAATGCACATCCTGATACGTTTGCCTTCGTTCAGTTCCACAGGTGGGATGCGTACGAGACATCCTGGGGAATCGCCCGTTATAACTTCTACGGTTTCGGCGGTACCCCTTCGTCCGTTATGGACGGTAGTTTAGTGCGCGCCGGTAATTGGGGCTACGCGACCTATTCAGCCGACTATTACACTCGGCGGGACGTTGCCACCGACGTGACGATCACGCTGGCCGGTGAGCACGTAAGCGGTTCAACCTACGACGTCCGGACGACCGTGTGCATCGAGGGTGGCGGCGGAAGCAAGACCATGCGCATCCACACCGTTCAGGTGTTGGATTATTGGCCCAGTTACGGCGGGTACCATCGCAATGGGTTCAAACAGGCTCCTGCCTACCAGGACGTTCCGGTCAACGCGGGCGAGTGTGTCGACGTCTTCAACACCTTCACGTTCGACGGCGACAGTATGGCCGCCCAGGACGACATCAAGATCATCGCCTGGGCACAGCAGACTAAGTCTTCCGGCCCGTCCGGGGTCTGGAATACCGGGCAGATGGGTTGGCCCTTCCCGCCCATGATAACCTACGGCGACTTTGATGACGACACGGACATTGATGAGGACGATGCCTACGAGTTCCAGAACACCTGCTATAGCGGCCCCGGCGGCGGCGTGGGAGCGGGTTGCGAGCCGGGCGATTTCGATGGTGATGATGATGTCGATTGCGACGACTGGGAGGCATTCAAGCTTGCCTGGACCGGTCCACCAACCTATCCGACCTTCTACGAAATATGCGATGATGACTGCAACAGTAACGAGGTTGCGGACGAGTTTGACATCGACGGCGGCACGTCGTCCGACGCCAATGAGAACGGTATTCCGGATGAATGCGACATCCTCCCGTTGCTTCCGGAGAACAGTCTCGGCATCACGGATTGCGAGTTCGACACCGATTGCGCCAACGAAGCCAACTGTGTGAACGGGACCTGCTACGCGCCCAAACACCGCTACATCTCGATCGCTCGGAACCCGGATCAGGTCCCGGGCACGGCTCGCCGTGTCAGCGTGGTGGCTGACCCTGAGCCGGTGGTGCTCGGCTGGGTGGGCGAGCCCTACGAAGCGGTGGGCTTGTCACTCGCGGATATCGTGGCCGCGCCGGCCTACATCGGCGTCTGGCCTGATCTCCTCGCCGTTTCGGGTTGCGCGATCGCGACGAATCACACGTACCTGGTGCAGGCGATCGCCGAGGGGCAGGAGATCACGGACGAGGCCAATTACTCGACCGCGATTGCGCTGCACACGCCGAGTGTCTGGGGTGACGTGGTCTCGACCTGCACGGCCCACAACTGCGATCCGCCGGAAGGCGAGGTCAACATTGATGACATCCTGGCTGTGATCGGGGCGTTCCGGTCGCTGAACAACGATCCGCTGACGTGGTTTGACATTGCCCCTGCGCTGGGCGATGGTGTTCCGAACCAAATGGTCGACATCGACGACATCCTGGCGACCATCCAGGGCTTCCAGTCCAAGGCGTATCCTGGCCTCGGACCGCTTGATTGCCCGTAGCGGCGAGTGTTTCATTCAAACGAAGAGTACCGGGCCGTCCTTCGGGGCGGCCCTTTGCATGTTTCGCCTACGGCGTAGAATCGGGCACCCTGCTGGCGATCGCCGCCCAAGGCCCGGAGGATCCGGGTCACCCCTTGTGCCCATCGTGCAATCTTCTCGCGGGCTACTCCGGCGAGAACCAGCGGTCACACATGTCGAGGCTTGACAGAACGATCCCGTAACCTAAAAGGAGTACACCGGCTTAGCGTGGGGGAGGCGTGTCGCTGGCGTGAGGCTCGATCATGGAGGATCGCGGTCATCTCAGCACGGAGCATCGAAACCCGCATACCGTGCGGTTCGATCAGCTATCCACATCCGAAGCTTTCGACTTGATGAACCGCGAAGATGCGAGCGTTGCCGAGGCGGTCGGGCGCGCGCGAACGGATATCTGCCAGGCCATTGATCTTGTGGTGGATGCGTTTCGAGCGGGCGGACGGTTGATCTACGTTGGCGCCGGAACGAGCGGCCGGTTGGGCGTGCTCGATGCGACCGAATGTCCGCCAACGTTCCTTTCCGATCCGTCCATGGTTCAGGGCATCATCGCCGGTGGGCTCGAAGCTCTGACGCGTAGCATCGAAGGGGCGGAGGATCATCCTCAAGACGGTGCAGCCGCCATCGACAAACGGGAGGTCGGGCCGGCTGACGTCGTGTTCGCCATTGCGACCGGCGGTACGACGCCGTTTGCCCATGGCGCACTTCGTCGAGCACGGGAGCGCGGAGCCAAGACGGTCTTTCTGGCGTGCGTGCCTGCCGAGGATGTGACGGACGAAGCCGACGTGTCGATTCGCGTCGTGACCGGACCGGAGGCCCTGACGGGGAGCACGCGCCTGAAAGCGGGCACAGCCACCAAGATGGCGCTGAACATGGTCACGACGATCGCCATGGTGCGGACGGGGAAGGCATACGGAAACCTGATGGTCGACGTGAACACGGGCTCGAACGCCAAGCTGATTGATCGTGGCGTGCGGATCATTCGGATGATCACGGGCCGATCGCGAGAGGAATCGGAGGCCCTTCTGGATGCGGCCCGTGGACGGGTCAAGACGGCCGTCGTGATGCATGCAAGGCAAGTCGATCGAGCAGAGGCGGAGAGATTGCTCGCGGAGACGAACGGTTACCTCGCAACGGTGCTCGAATCCTAGGTTGAATACTCGGGTGAAAGGAACTCGCATGGTACGGAGGGTCATTCGATATGGCGGCTGGTTTCCTACAGCGACGACTGTCTTGTTGCTTGCGATCATCATGCTTGCCTATGGGTGTCACCCGCGCGGCATCAGGGAGGTGCGACCGCGTCGGGACACTTCCGTTCGGGCGATCTGGGTGACGCGGTGGGACTACAAGGCTCCCGGCGACATCCGAACGATCATGCACAACTGCCGGTCAGCCGGTTTCAATACGGTGATGTTCCAGGTGCGCGGTAACGGCACCGTGTTCTACCGATCGCGGCTCGAGCCGTGGGCGGATGAGTTGGGCGGTCGCGATCCGGGGTTCGATCCGCTTGCGGTGGCGTGCACGGAGGCGCATCGCCGCGGGCTCCAACTGCACGCCTGGGTGAACGTCTTACCGGGCTGGCGAGGTAATAAACCGCCCTCCAATCCGAGACAGCTTTACAACGCAAGACCGGACTGGTTTTGGCGCGACGCTCGGGGACGGCGGCAGCCGCTCGGCTGGTACAACAGTCTGAACCCCTGCTACCCGGAGGTGCGCAGGTATCTCGCTGCGGTGATGCATGAGATTGCGGCGAACTATCCCGTGGACGGGTTGCACATGGACTACATCCGGTTCCCCAATGAATGGAACTACTCCTATCCGCGCGGCGCGACCGTACCCGACTATCCGCGCGATCCGAAAACGCTGGCGATGTTCCGCCGGGCGACGGGGCAGACACCCGAGACCCATCCGAACCGTTGGGCGGAATGGCGAACCGCGCAAGTCACGCAGCTCGTTCGTGAAATCCGGTCCGCCGTCAAGCGTGCCGCCCCGTCTCTGAGGCTCAGCGCGGCCGTCGGTGCGTCACCCGAGCGGGCGAAACGCAGCCATTTCCAGGACTCGCGCGCGTGGATGGCCGAGAACCTGCTCGATGCGGTCTTTCCGATGAACTACGAGCGGGACGTGGCGGGCTTCCGGAGGACTCTCGGCGCTTGGACGTCGATGCGCGCGCGGATTCCGGTCGTCGTGGGTGTGATGTTCGACAAGCGAGATGCTCAAACCGTCATCGGGCAGGTGAACAGCGCAGCCAGGAGCGGCGGACACTTCGCCGCGTTCGCCTACAACTCGCTATTCGAACGACTTGGCGCGCGTGGCAGGGCGATCATGGACGGGCAGAGCGGGTCGCGCGCCGCCCTTCGCCGGCAGGTTATCCCGCACCTGCGCAAGCTGGCTTCGGCGCGTGCGCGGATGGCCTCAAAGTGACAGACACGTGGCATTCCAAGCGGCATGGTATGATTGCAATCGGCATCGACGTGGGCGGAACGCAAACCCGGGCGGCGGCGGTTGACCGATCGGGCCGGGTCCTGGCGCGTCGCAGTTGCGCGACCGATGGGTTGGCGGATGGTGGGGCGCTGATCGCGTGGTTGGCCGAACAGGTCACGGCCCTGCGCGAGGGGAAACACACGGGTGGCGCGCGCGTGAAGGCCTTGGGGCTCGCGCTTCCCGGCCTGATCGACCGTGAACGCGGCGTCTTGACGCGTTCGATCAACCTCCCCTGGCTTGAAGGCCGCGCTGTCGCGGACGAGCTTTCAAGGGAAACGGGCGTGGATGTCACGCTCACCACCGATGCAGCGGCGGCTGTGTGGGGAGAGTATACGGCTCGCCCCGCACGAGCGGAGCGTTTCGTTCATCTTCGGTTGGGCACGGGCGTTGCGTGCGGCGTTGTGATAGGCGGCGTGCTTCAGGATCTGACCGCGGGGCGCACGGCGCATCTTGACGCTCTCGTTGTCAATGATCAGCCGGATGCACCGATGTGCCGCTGCGGGCGCAGGGGATGCCTCGAACTGTTCGCTTCGGGCGCCGCGCTGATCGCGCAGGGTCAAAAGGCGGGCCACGCCAATGGACTTACCGGGTTGCAGAGAGCCTGGCAGCGCGGTGAGGGCCGTGCGACGGAGCTTGTCGAAAGGACCGCGGTCGCGGTCGCGAAGGCCGTGGCCAATCTGGCACGACGCTTCGACGCGGACATCGTCAACCTCGGCGGCGGCGTACTATCCCTTCTCCCTGCGGTCATGGAAGCAACACAACGGCTTGCGAGCGAGGCTGTTAGCATGGAGGGACGCTCTGCGAGGGTTGTGCTCGAACGGTGCCGGCTCGGCGACGATGCCGGTGTGATCGGCGCCGCCCTTCTCGATGTGACGGACACGTGACGTTGCCTCGACGGCGCAGCAGCCTGTTGAAGAACTCGTGTCGGATCGCTCCGGTGTAGCGCCACCCCTTGTGGGTGGCGCCCGGTGCGGTTGCTCGTCGCCCACAAGGGGCGACGCTACATTCTTCGACAGGTGGTAGGTCGTATCACCGCGACTCCGTTGAGCTGATGCGTCCGTCAGTCGGTCGAACAAGCGGGTTCCGAGGCGGGTTGTGGGGCTTCACGCTCGTTGCGGTCCTCCGAGAGGTGTGACCGGATCATGTCGATGAGCTTCGCGCGGTCGATCGGCTTGGTGGCGTAGCCGTCGCATCCGGCGTTGAGACACTTCTCACGGTCACCGGCCATTGCGTGTGCCGTAAGTGCAATAATCGAGCCCTTATACCCTTTGCGGCGAAGCAGCCCGGTCGCCTCGTATCCGTCCATAACCGGCATTTGCATGTCCATGAGAATGACGTCAAACGCCGAGCCTTGGTCGCGTGCAGCCAGCGCTGCATCAGCGGCGAGCTTCCCGTTCTCCACGGCGGTTACCTGTGCACCAACGCGCTTGAGCATGAACGAGACCAATCTCCGATTATCAAGCCCGTCCTCCGCCAACAAGATGCGGCACTTGAGGTTTGCCTCGTCGGGTTTGGCGGCTGCAGCTTCCTCGAGCCGGGCGGCGGTGGATCCGGCGGGGTTCTTCGGCATCTTCACGCCGTCGAGCGGACCGGTGGCGATGCGGACGCGGAATGTGCTCCCCTTTTCCGGTGTGCTTTCGACGGTGATATCACCGCCGAGTATCTCCGCCAGCCGCTTGCTGATGCTCAACCCGAGACCCGTACCGCCGAACTCCCGCGTCGTGGACGTATCGGCCTGCGTGAAAGCTTGGAACAGGCCTGACATCTGTTCCGGAGTCAGACCGATCCCTGTGTCGATCACATCGAACTGGATCATCGGTGTGCGGGAATCGCGCCCGGAATCGCTGTCGGCGTCCACCAGGCGGATCACCAGGCGAACACCTCCCGTCTCGGTGAACTTGATGGCATTGCCGATCAGGTTAACGAGAATCTGCCGCAGCCGCGTGGGATCGCTCTGGATCGTCTCCGGAATCGGGCCAACATACTCAACGGTCAGCGGAAGGCTCTTGGAATCGGCACGCACTTTCATGAGCGACTGCACATTGGCCACGACCTGAATCGGTGAGCACGGCAATCGTTCAAGCTGCAGCTTGCCCGCCTCGATCTTCGAGAGGTCGAGGATGTCGTTGATGATCTCCAGCAAATGCTCGCCGTTGCGGCGGATCGTGTGAACGGCGTTGAGCCTCTCCGACTGCGAGAACTCGGGATCGAGGAGGTTCTCGGCGTACCCCAGGATCGCCGTCATCGGTGTGCGGATCTCATGGCTCATGTTGGCCAAAAACTCGCTCTTGGCCTGGTTGGCGGACTCGGCTTCCTGCATTGCGTCCGTGAGCTGCTCCATCGCCGTCTTGAGCTGCCCCATGGCCGCCTCGCCCTGCATCGAGGCGAAACGCAACTCACGCGTGCGCTCATTGACACGTCGTTCCAGCCCCCCCTGGGCTTCCCTCAGGGCGTCGTCGCGCTGCTGGATCTGCTCCAACATCTCGTTGAAGGCATCCGCCAGCGCCCCGAGTTCATCCTCGCCGTGCTTCTTCGCGCGGACCGAGTAGTCCTTGTTCTCCGACACGACCCGCGCCACCCGCACCAGCTCCGTGACGGGTTTCGTGATAATGCGTTGGAACTTCGTGGAAAGCAGGAAGGCCGCCACGAGGGACGCAAGCATGACGGCGGCCGTGATGCCGATGGCCCGCCGCAAGGAGCTGTGGAACTCCGCCAGATTGTACAGCAGGTGGACCGTCCCGATCGGCTCGCCGTCAAGGATGATCTCTCGGCACAATGACAGATGTTCGTCGTCGAAGCGGTGCCCCGGCTGACCGGGTGTGGTGGGCGCGGTGTGCCCGCTTCCTTCTCGGACGTACGTGGCGAAGAGGCTGCCGTCGTTCGAGAAGACAGCCGCCGTATCCACGTTGGCGTCCACATGCAGACCTCCCAGAATCTCCCTGGCGGAATCCCGGTCGTCGAACGTCAAGGCGGCGGTCACGTTCTCCGCGATGATGCCCGCCTGGATGGACAGCGCGCGAGGGATGGACCGTCGCAGGTCCACCCATTCGCTCACGACGAAGGCGGTACAAGCGATCATCAGGGCGACGCCGCCGGTCAGGGCGGCGTGAACCATGACCTTGCTTCGGAATGACATGGTCTCGAATGAGATCACGTTGCTCGTACCCCAGGTTCCCGCAGTCGTGCTTCGACCGGTCCGTTTGAGCAAACGGCGGCGCGCTCGTGATGCGGCCGACCACCCGAGGGCGATCGGATTCCGGAGGAGGCCTCCGTGTTTCGGACGATCTTCGCCAGGTCGAGCAGTTTCGCGCTGATCCTCAGCTTGGCCCGTTCCACAGCCGGCAGATTAATATGAAAGGCAACCTTCCCTTTCTCCAATACAAGCCCGATCATCCCACCGGCCGGCGCGAACGCCTCACCCTCACCTACGACAAGCACGTTGGACCCGCCCAAAGCGCGCAAAGTCTCCTTGAGGCGGCTGCGCTCGGATTCACTCACATAAAGAATATGGCAGTTGCGAAGTGCTTCGACATTGTCCTCGTTGAGGTACGCAAACCGTCTGACGGTAAGTGTGCGCCCGCCGACCGTCTTGTTTTTCATCGTGCCGTCCAGGATCGCCCCGAACGGGTCGACGCCGAGAACGCCAATCGTGATGGGACTCTCTTCATTCTCGAACGCCTCGTCGGGCCAGTGAACGAACTTGGCAAAGTTGTAGAGATAGGCTGCCTTGACCTTGAGCGCCTTGGTCTCGTCCACTTTCTGCGCGCAAAGGGAGGGTGGAAACGCCAGCCAGACGATACCGACCAGCGCCGCCACGACAGAGTACCTTTTCACGCTTCGACGCAGCACCACGATGTCATCCGCCCCCATCCACCGTTCGGGTTCCTCCATCACAACGGTGCGGGGGCCGTGGCCTTCTTCCGCGGAATCACCTGATCCGCAACCGTAGCTCCGCGTACACCATTCTCGGTGTCTCCGCGAAGTTCAGAAACAGCGTGCCTCCCTCCGGGTGGCTGTCGTCCAACAGGTTGCGCACGCCGATCGCCAGCGAGGCGTTGTCATCCCGGAATTCGTATTCACCTCGCACATCCAGTCGCAAGTATGGATCGATCCTCCTCGCCACGAACGGGAAATCCGCTCTCGGCGCTTCCGTCGCATCCACATAGTACAGATGGCTCGATAGATGAAGATCATCCGTCGGACTGTAGCGGACACCGATCATCGCCTTGTGCTTCGGTGGCGAGCTCGCATCCGTGTCGTGATGCGGTGCCGATGAGTGCCATTCCAACTGTTGAAACGTGTAGTTCCCCAGGAGCTTCAGACGCTGCGTGACGGCGTAGCTCGCGTCCAACTCGACGCCGTACATCGCCGCCGACGCCCGGTTGGCAAAGTCCAGCGTCAGGAGCCCCGGGGGCCCAATGCGTGGTGAGAGTGTCGTAATGTCGTCAAAGTCGTGCCAGTACAGATTGAGGCCTGCGTTGAGCCGATCGAAGAACCGACCGCGATAGCCCAGCTCATAGGCAATCAGCGTTTCCGCGTCGGCATCCCGTTCTCCGTCGGCGCACGCCAGACCGTTGAGCATGGGGATTCTCAAGAAGCGCAGACCCACGGGTGGCATCTGAAACGCGCGTGACACTGATCCGTATACAAGAGAATCATCGCTCAGCTCGTAGGCAAGCGAGGCGCGGGCACTCGGTTGAAACCCGCCGTAGAACTCGTAGTCGATCCGGGCACCGAGATCGAGCGTCCACTTCGGCGCGAACCGCCACTCGTCACGCAGATAAACGCCGACGATACCGGTGCTCAACGACCCGCGCGAAAGCAACCTCGGATCGGAGTTCGTAGCATCGAGCAGGTCCGCCCGAGTGTCGATCCCCCACGTGAGCGTGTGCTCATCCGTCGGCGCGAATGAATGAGACAACTGGAGGGCAAACTGCTGATACCGGTAGTCAATCTGCGGTATGCCGGGTGACCCGTAGAAGTCGTTGACATACCCGGTCAGTTCGATGCGGTTGTCCGCCTCGATCCGATGGGACCACTTTGCCATGAGGAACGAGGCCTGGGAGCCCGGGTTCCGCCGCCAGCCAAACCCGCCAAGCGGAGCTTTTGGGAAACCGCCATCGACGACCGCGCTGCCGGCCGAGAACGTCCACGTGTCATCGGGACCGGCATCGTAGATCGCATGAAGACCGAACCGTCCGCCCTTGTAATCGTCCTCGAGCCGCCCGAGGAACGACCCGCCCTTGTGGAAGCCGTCACTCCCCTCATACTCAATGGACAAACGCAGCCGGAGCTTCTCATCTTCCAGCGCGTACCCGACGTGCCCCTTGTGTGTTCCACGCGAACCGCCGCCCATTGTCAGCGTCAGACCGAGCTGATCAGCCGGGTCCTTCGTGATAATGTTGATGACGCCGTTGACCGCGTTGGCTCCCCACGTCACGCCGCCCGGTCCGCGGACAACCTCGATTCGTTCAATGTCCTCCAATTGGAGCGGCCAGCTACCCCACAGGTTTCCACCGAATAGCGAATCGAAGATCTGCCGACCATCCACCAGGACGAGCACCTGTCTCCCCAAGAAGCCGTGGAAACCGCGTGGCGAGACGGCCGCGTTGCCGAATGACAGATCCGCCACGTCGATGCCGGGAACAAGGCGGAGCGCATCCGGGACGGATCGGGCCCCGGATGCCCTGATGTCCTCGGACGTGATTACTGTCATTGCACACGGTACGGACGTGATGGCCTGCTCGCGCCGCGACGCCGTCACGACGACGTCGACCTCCATGAGTTCCTCCAGGCTCAGCTCGGAGAGATCCTCCTCGATATCGGCGGAGTCGGTCTCATCGCGTTGCGGCGAGAAGACGTCCCTGGTTGCGGTCGCGCGCCGGCTGTCAGGCTGAGTCCCGGGCGACGGCTCTTGGGCTGCGGCGAACGTAGCGAGCGCCATCACACCGAGAAACGCAAGCACCGGAACGGCTTTGTCAGAGCGATGCATAGGCAAAAGACCCCTTCCTGCGTGCGCGCGAAAGATCACACGCCGCAACACTCCCACAAGGAGTGTTGCCGGAAGAGTAGTGTGGCGGCCCGCCGGCAAATGTTTTCGTGATGTCCATCCGAAACACGGTGCTGCCTGACCCTCGGGGCATCGACACCACCTTGGCGCTACCGAGCACGCCTCTACTACCGAACCTTCCTCGGAGATGGTCGAACCATCCGCGCACGGTGGGGCCGCTCGGCGGAGACGTGCGTATTTCCATCCGAGCGACATCCGGGCGCAAATACCCTCACGAATACATCGACAACTATGACGTGGACCTGGGTCTGACGTCCCGTTTTCCGCCCATACTCCGTTGGCCCGATACTGTCGAAACGGGGACCGGTTCCGAGGCGATCCCGTGCCGAAAGGGATTGTGTGCCAAAGCCAGGCGCCCCAATGGGACGCGTAGCGGACAAAGCGCGCCGCCCACCGAAAGTCCGATAAGACGCGCGAAGCGGAGTTGATCCGCTGGCAACGCCGCAGGTGTTCATTCGTGCGCGGGATTGTCCGGCGCGCCCACTTCGTTCAGCAGCCTCGCGCCACAATGGTGTAGCGTCACCCCTCGTGGGTGACGCCTAACTGGTTTTTCGCCGCTCACAAGGAGCGGTGCTACACTTTTTCAACGGGTTTAGAAAGCAGGGCGCTTCAAGGCGGGGCCGACTTCTTCTCAGCGCTTCGCTTGTTGGCTGAGCAGAGCCGTTTCCGGATCGACGTGCTCCGGTCTATAGCGGGCGATGAGTTTGCGGATGCGAGGCTGTTCGGAGTCGAGCTCGAGTGAGCGGTGCCAGTGCTCCAGCGCGGCGTCGCGCAGGTCGGATCGAGAGTCGTCCTCCACGAACTGGAGCATCTTGAGCGAGCCCAATCCGGCGTGGGCCCGCGGAAGGCGCCAATCGCAACGCAGCGCAGTCGAGTACGCTTGCTCAGCCACGCCGAAGTCGCGCGATTTGAACAGGCAGTAGCCCAGCGTCTCGTGAGCGCCGGCCAGGTTCGGGTCCATCCGGATCGCCTGCTCGAGCGCGTGGCGGGCCATCTTCAATCGGTCCTGGTTGATATACGTGTGGGCCAGGTTCACCAGCACCAGCGGTTGATGGCTGTCACGCTCGAGGGCTTCCTTGAAGGCACGGATCGCATCGTAGTGTTTCCCTTGCGCATCGAGTCCGACGCCGAGGTTGACGTAGGCAAAGGGCCGGTCCGGGTCGATGTCGATCGCCTCCTGGAACCGTTCGATGGCCTGGTTCAGATCGCCGGCCTGCTGATAGCAGACACCGAGGTTGAGCTGCGCATCGAAGTCGTCGGGTCTCAGCTCCACAGCGTGCAGATAGGCCTGGATCGCATCGGCGATTCGCTTGGAAAAATGATAAAGCTGTGCGAGGTTGAGCGTGTCGTCGAAGGAGAGCGGGTTGCGACGAATGGCCTCGACGAAGCAGGTGATGGCCTGCTCATAGCGGCCCATGCGGCGGTAGATGACGCCCATCTTCGAGTGGGCGACGGCCATCTGCGGCGCCAGTTCCGCCGCCGCCTGGAACTCCGCCAGCGCGGCTTCGAGGTCCTGGGCATCGAGCAGCTTCTGGCCGTGATTGACGCGCTGGCGCGCCTGCTCACGCCGGATCGCCTGGCACCCGGTCAAGCACGCTACGATCAGTCCGGCGACGCACAACGGCATCGCCCTTCTGAAAGCGCGCGATTGGAGGCGGGTGCAGCCCGGATGGCGTGACCCGTCCGCGCACGTCGAATGCCCGGCAAACCTTCCCTGGCTCATGGCACGCTCCCTCGACCGCCGCCAAAATCGGCATTCCGGTACACGGATGCCGAGCCGACACCGCGTCTCCATCAAGGCGCGCGGACTACCTAACGGCGCTGATAGCGGCTGCCTTGGTTATCGGCCTGATTCCGTGCTGATATCCAGCCGAACCGGGCCGTGTCGGTCGGGATTGGGGTCGGGAAATGTTGGAAGGTGTCCGGCGGGCGCCGCCGGGTTTGAATTCCGTGAGCACCGGCCTTACGATCCTGCCGTGGCGGCCTGAGGGTGTGGGGGTAGAACAGCCGGGGCCTAGAGCAAGCTCTTTTTTCGTGTAGCTGTGAAACAACCCTTTTCTCCTAGGTTTCCCGCCCCGTGCGCGCCACACAAATTCGGAGAGTGCTATAATGATGCATAATGAGCACCTGCTTGCGATTCCCATCTACAACGAGGAGCGGTACGTCGACCGCGTGCTGAAGGTGGCCCGGCGGTTCAGCCGGAACATCCTCGTGATCGACGACGGCTCGACCGATCGCACGCTCGATCTGCTCCGCCGCCACAAGGGGGTTGATCTGATCAGCCACCTGGAGAACCGGGGGTACGGCAAAAGCCTGGCCGACGCGTTCGACTTCGCCCGTCGGGGGGCGTTTGACTGGCTGATCACCATGGACTGCGACGAGCAGCACGAAGCCTCCTATATCCCCAGGTTCATGAAAGCGGCCCGAGATAACCAAGCCGACATCATCAGTGGAACGAGGTACCCGAGCGGGCATCGCGTCGACCCATCCGTCCCGGCGAATCGCCGCGAGATCAACCGGCGGATCACGGCGATGCTCAACCGGCGTCTTGGCCTGAACATCACGGACGCCTTCTGCGGCTTCAAGGCCTATCGGGTGTCGGCGTTGTCCCATTTCTCGATTACCATTCCGGGGTACGCGATGCCGATGCAGCTCTGGGTCCAGGCGGCGAGGGCGGGCCTGTGCATACGGGAGCTGCCGGTTCGCCCGATCTACCACGACCCGACGCGGCACTTCGGTGGAATTCTGGATGATCCAGCCGCGCGGTTGGCTCATTACACCGAGGTTTTCGAGGCGGAAATGGCGGTAGATCCCGTGCCGCAAGCCGGACCGATGGTTGTCGGACGATCCTGCGTCCGCGCGGGTTGACGCCCTCAAAGCGCTGATCGCTCAGGCGGCTTCCATGCTCGATTTCAGCAACCTCACTACACCGGAGAACCATGGTGACATCCTCGTTGCGCCCGAGCCGCGCGAGTGGGCGGAGGCCGTCCGGACCAACCACGATGCCCTTGGAAGGGCGGACCGGTCGTTGCTCGGGAGACCTTTGTCACAGTGGCGTCGCCAAACGCGTGAAGCGATCGCCGGAAACGACGATGCACCCGTAATCGCTCTGGGACACCAACCATCTTTCATTCACCCCGGCGTTTGGGCGAAGCACGTTGTGGCCCGGCGCCTGGCAACCGCCCTTGACGGCGTGGCGGTCCATCTGATCGTCGATAGCGACGTGCCGACGGACACAGCCCTGGCCTTGCCCTCCGTGCGGGACGGTCGCGTGACCCTGGAAAGGCTCGGCTGTGCGCGCGCGATCCCCGGCGCCGGCTATGAGCAGATCGAGCGCGTACCCGAAGCGAGCCTCTTGCGATTTACGTCCGCAATCCGCGAGACGATGGGCGATAGGTTCGAGACTTCCCAGATGGAGGCGTTTCTCTCCGGAGCCGCTGGAGCCGTGGATGCTCGTGATTGGGTGGATCAGCTCGTGGCGGGGCGTCGGGCGGTCGAGCACAACTTCGATGTGAAGCTCACGGAGCGTCGCGTCAGCACCGTTTGGTGCAACCCGCTTCTACTGGACGTGCTGCTCAACCCGGTCGCGTTCGCGTTGAGCTACAACAGGGCGCTGGCGGACTATCGCCGCGCCAACCGCGTGCGCGGAGCGCAAAGGCCGATCCCCGACCTTGCCATCGAGGCCGATCGCTGCGAGGTGCCGTACTGGGCACGGGAGCTTCACGGTCATCGTTATCGTCTGTTTGTATCACGAACCGGCGATTCGCTTCGGTTCTTCGCCGGGTCGAACGAGATCGGGACTTGGCCCCGCGGGAGTTGCGAATCCTGCGACGATCTTGAGGCGACGATCGCGGAGTTCCGGGAGTGGCGGATCAGGCCGCGGGCCATCGCTCTTACGATTTGGGCCCGCCTTCTGCTCGCGGACCTCTTTGTTCATGGAATCGGCGGCGCCAAGTACGACCGGATCAGCGACGCGATCATCGCTGATTACTATGGACTGGCCCCACCGCGCATGGCGTGCGTCTCGGCGACGCTGCATCTCGACCTGCCGGGCCAACCGGTCACGTGGGAGTTGGTCCGCCGTCTCCGGCATGACCTGCGCGATCGAAAGTGGAACCCGCAGCGACATCTGCCGGCCGTCGCCGCGCTGGACCCGCTGATCCAGCGGCGGGTCGAAGCCGTCCGGCGCTGCGAGGAACTCCGAAAACGCGCCCCGGACAATCACGAGGCCCGGCGGCGCGCATTCGAGGAAATCCGCCGTATCAGTACTGGTATGCTGGAGCGTGCGCCCGACATGCTGGATGATCGACGGGCCGACGTCCGACGGGCGATCGAGCAACTCGAACAGAATCGAATTGCGCGGGGCAGGGAATACTTCTTCGCGCTGCACGACGGAACGCGTCTGCAACAATTGACAAAAGCCCTTCCCGACCGGCGCGACTTTCGTGTATAGTTGACGCACGGTGCGGGGGCAGAGGCGGTGCGGAGGGTGCATCCTGTGACGATTCGGTTCCCCTGCGCCATGCAAACCCGGCTGCGCGAACAAAAGACCGCGCCTGGGTATTGGAGACACCCATGACCGAGGAAGGATCAGGCGGCAAACTGCACATCGATTCGGACTGGAAGACCGAGGCTGCCCGGGAGAAGGAGCGCCTCGCCGAGCAGGAGACGACCGACGCCGCGTCGGGGGCTGCCTCCGGCGCGCCCGAATCGACCGGTTTTCTCGAACTCGTGAACCTCCTTGCCATGCAGGCCGCGATTTCGCTCGGTGGATATCAAGGGCCCGGCGGCGAGCGCATCCCGCCGAACCTGGCGGCTGCGAAACATCAGATCGACCTTATGGCCGTTCTCGACGAGAAAACGAAGGGGAACCTTGCGGAGGAGGAGAAGCGCGCCCTTGATGGTGTGTTGTACGAGCTTCGACTGCAGTATGTCCAGATGGCCGGCGGCGGCGAGGGATCGGCACCCGGACCGCAAGGTGCCTGATAGCGCCTCGAGCCTTCCGGGGTCGGGGTGCTGCAGTTCGGCCCCGGACGTCTTGTCCACGATTGGCTTAACTGAATCGTAAGGGATGATCCTCCCGGTGAACGAGGAGTATCCAACCTGACACGGTGACCTGCACGTAACATGCTTATCATTCCCATTCGTACTCAGTCCACCATTCACCGTACGCCCGTCGTCAACTACCTCCTCATTCTCCTGAACATCGTTGTCTTTCTCATGTTCGACGAGAGTTTCGCGGGCGAGACCGCGGCACAGTTCAAGGATCGGTATCTCGCGTTCCACTCGGATTCACCGGCCTTTCACCAGTTCCTCACCTACCAGTTCACACATGCCGATGCGATGCACCTCTTGGGGAACATGCTCTTCCTTTGGGTGTTTGGAAACGGCGTCAACACCAAAATGGGGGATTGGCCCTATTTGCTTTTCTATCTGGCCGGCGGGCTGTTCGCGGCATGGGGATATGCCTCGGTTCATCAGGAGACGTTCCATCTGGTCGGCGCCTCCGGTGCCGTGGCGGCGGTTACGACGGCTTATCTTGTTCTGTTCCCGCGAAGCCGCGTGACGGTATTGCTATGGTTCTTCGTCCTGATCCATTTCTTCGAGGTCTCGGCCATCGTCATCATTGTGCTGAAGATCATCGTGTGGGACAACATCGTCGGCCCGGTACTCGGCGGCGCGGGGCATGTCGCACACAAGGCCCACCTTGCGGGCTACCTTTTCGGCTTTGCGGCCGCTATGGGAATGCTTTTGATCAGGGCGTTGCCGCGTGACCAATTCGACATTCTCGCATTGTGGAAACGGTGGAATCAGCGGCGAGAGCTCGCTGTCGCCACGGCCGGTCCAGCGGCCGCCCGCGCGCGGTACGGTCCGGTCGCCCGTATGGAGCGACTTGACCCCGAACAGCGCGCAAGCGAGGACAAGCGCGTTGATCAAATCACCGACTTCAAAAGCCGGATCGGCGATGCGTTTGAGCGGGGCGACACGATCGAGGCGGCTGCCCTGTATGAGGAGATGATCGATCTTGACCCCGCGCAGTGCCTGTCCAAGCGCCAGCAGCTTGAAGTCGGGCGGAAGTTCTATGCGACGGAGAGGTTTCCCCAGGCAGCCATTGCCTTTGAGAGGTTCGTGGAATGTTACCCCTATTCCGGTGAGGCGGACAATGTGCGGTTGCTGTTGGGGATTATCCATGCACGGGACCTGCGAAACTATGAACTTGCCGACAAGTATTTGACTAATGTGTTGGAGACGCTGCGCGATGGGAAGCGTCGTGAGCAGTGTTTTGGATGGCTCAAGGATGTACGTGCGGCGTTGGGGAAACCTGCGCCCGAGCAGCAGGGAAGCTGATGATGATGGAACTGGCTTATGTAAATGGCGTGTTCGGGCGACTGGCGGATGCGAAGGTGTCGATCGAGGATCGGGGGTTTCAGTTCGGCGACGGGATTTATGAAGTTGTCGTGGCGCATGACGGTCGGCCTACCCTGCTCGCTCAGCACATGGAACGACTGCGCGGCAGCGCGCGTGCGATCGGGCTTGAATATGATTTTGACGCCGAACCGCTCGAACCGATCATCGAGGAGGGACTGTCCCGCGCGGGCGCTGTCGGCGATGCCATGATCTACATTCAAATGACGCGCGGGGCCTGCCCCAGAGCCCACGTCGTTCCGGATTGGGTCAAGCCGACAGTGGTCATGACATTCAAGCCGCTGCCCGAGGTCCCCGAGCGCTTGCGGCGCGAAGGTGCCAGGATCATGACGGTTCCGGAAACGCGGTGGTCGAAGTGCTACATCAAGGCGATCACGCTGCTCCCGAACCTGCTCGCCAAGAACGAGGCGCTGGCCCGCGGATGTGACGAGGCGCTCTTCGTGAGCGAAAAGGGGGAGGTCCGTGAGTGTACGTCAGCCAACCTGTTCATCGTGAAGGACGGGGATATCATGATCCCGCCGCGAACCGAAGCGGTCCTTCACGGCGTGACGCAGGGCTTCCTGATGGAGTGCGCATCCGATCTCGGGTTGAGTGTCAAGGAGATGGCATTTAACGTGGAGACGCTCCTTCGGGCGGACGAAGCGTTCATCTCCTCGGCGCTGATCGAGGTTGTACCGGTGGCCCTCATCGACGATCAACCCATCGGCGACGGGAAGGTCGGACCGATGACAGAGCGCCTCTGCGACGAGTTCATCAACCGATCCCATTCACGAGAATGCACCGAGATAAAGCAGGGCTCCCTGGTGGGATAGGCAGCGGGTCCACCATCCCTTTCCATGAGAGGCTGCCGTTCTTCGTCAAGCGGGAACTTCCCAACGCCGTTGGAACACCAGCGTGGCGACCGTGAACACTAACAAGATCAACGCGACCATGCCCCACTCACTGACGGCGGGGATAGGATTGCGACTCAGTTGCATCTGGTAGTCAGGCGAACAGCAGAGATCTTCTGAGCCGCCCTGAAACAGGCACAGCCAAGTGCTGTCCTGGTTTATGATGTCCGCCGCCGCGTCGTAATCATCCACCACCCCGTCGCAGTTGATGTCGCAGGAGTTGACGCAGCAGGAACAATCCCCACCGACGCATTCGCGGATACAAACACCGTCAAGGACGTTGACGACCTCGTCATCGTTGACATCGCCGTTGCACGGGCACGGGTCCTGCGGTGGCACCGCGCA
>CBDUZO010000060.1:0-27316 GCA_965371725.1 uncultured Phycisphaerales bacterium | reverse complement strand
GATGTCCTTGTCTTTCAAGGGGTTACGTCAGTAACTTTTTGGGAGGAGAACCATTATTGTTAGGACCACGCGAAGCATGCCTTCGTAAGGCTCCTACATGATACCGACACCCATTGTACCAATTAATCGGACGCCATCCAACAACAACGCCCCACCATCTGCGTGAATCCCTCACGAGACGCGTGTCCTTTTCGCGTTTTGCAGCACTACCTGCCGGCCATCATAGCCTCAATATCCTCCTCAACCGTACCGACCGGTTTCATTCCGAACTTTTCTACCAGGACATTGGCCACCGTCGGGGACAGGAAACCCGGCAGGGTGGGGCCGAGCCGAATGCCCTTAACACCGAGAGAAAGGAGCGCCAACAGAACCGCCACCGCCTTCTGTTCGTACCAGGCGATGTCATAGGAGATCGGTAGCTCGTTGATGTCTTCCAGGCCAAAGACCTCTTTCAGTTTCATCGCGATCACTGCAAGTGAATAGGAATCGTTGCACTGGCCCGCGTCCAGCACGCGCGGAATACCGCCAATGTCGCCGAGGTCGAGTTTGTTGTAGCGGTATTTCGCGCACCCGGCCGTGAGGATTACCGTATCTTTGGGCAGGTTCCGGGCCACTTCCGTATAGTAGTCCCTGGTCTTGTGACGTCCGTCACAGCCGGCCATGACGATAAAGCGCTTGATCGCTCCGGATTTGACCGCCTCGACGACCTTGTCAGCCAGGGCGAGGACTTGATTATTTTTCTTCACATTTTCACATTTGCTATATTTGCTATATTTGCTAAGTATTTGCTAGAATTGCGGCTTATGGTGCGTTCGTTTTCGGAACGGACGACAGGTTCCCGTCCGAGTCGGCTCGTTACGTTGCACACGGGCTTGCCCCCGAGGCTCCGATAGCCGGGCATTATGTTGCATTGGGACCGGGCCGCCGGGGGCGCGTCCGCTCGTGGGGTTGTGTTGCGTCCCCGCTGGAGGGCCGCAGGCCGATGGGGCGCGGGGTTAGGGTCCTTCACGTCGTGACCAGAACCCGCGGTAGGCGGCAGGACGGTGGCGACGGAGCGGCTGATTGATTACCATGACCGTCCCGCGGCACGATGCTGCGGATACTCTGGTCCAAGCACTTGTTGTAGGAGGCTACGCTATGAGAATGCCCAGAACCTGTCTTGCAGTAACGTTCAGTTCAGCCCTGCTGTTCGCCCTAGCGGCTGCGCCACTCACCTTCCTTACTGGCTGCCCGACTGTCCCGCCGCCCACACCAACCGACAGCGACGGCGACGGAGTCGCTGATTCCTCGGACAACTGTCCGAACACGGCCAACGCGGACCAGAGCGACGCCGATGCCGACGGCGTCGGGGACGCCTGCGAGCAGGTCACCGTGGCGGATGCCGTGAAGTCGATCGTCGAGGAGAAATGTGCGGGCTGTCATGTCGCATTGCCTGAGGACCACACCGAAGCGCGAGACGTAGATCAGTGCGGCTCGTGTCACATCCCGTACGGCAACACGACGTTAGCGGCGCACGGCGCGACGACGGAAAGCTGCGCGGCCTGTCACACGACGCCGGAGGAGACCCACTTCTACCTCCGGGACGACGATGACCAGTTGGTTCTCAAGGGCGACGCGGTGGACGACTGCATCGCCTGCCATCGGGACGGCGGACAGCAGACAAACGGGGCCGGTCGACCTGCCCTGGATACCGACGAGGCCATCATCGCCGCGGCCCAGTGGGGCACGCTTCGCAGCTGGATTCAGCCGGGCGGATTCATGGCCAAGTATCTCACGGCCGACGACGTGACCACAATCACGGATTGGGTGGACGACACGTTCGGTGGGCGCACCCTGGATTACGATCCGTACCTCGACGCTGCGAGTATCAGTACCGACTTCGACATTAATGGCCGGGGTGACAATCCGGCCTGGGCCAACGCGACCGAGCATGTAATCACGCTTACGCCCACCGTTTACACAGCGACGGCGCAGATCGCGCTCAAGGCTCTGTACTCAAACACATACCTCTACATTCGGGCTGAGCACACCGACTCTACTTTGAGCATGACCCGCGGCGCCTGGATCCTTGACGGAGACGCATGGCGTCATCCCACCGCAACCACCGAAAACGACAAGCAATCGGAGGACCGCCTGGCGTTTCTCTGGAACGTAGCGATGCCGCAATTCCGGGAGCGAAACGGCTGCGCGATCAAGTGCCACGGAAACGTGCCGGGCTCGTCCGAGTTCAACGATTTAGCCAACTCCATCGGCGACATCTGGCACGGCAAGGCTGCACGGGGTTTGGCCCTCAACGGTGCGACCATCAACTCGGCGCTGACGATCCAGACCGCCGGCGAGGAGTATGAGGCCACGGCCGGCTCGATCACGTTCAATGGTGTGCTCGATGACAAGTGGCTGGTCTGGTATCAGGACTTCGCCGACGGGTACGATACGGAAGACTCCGGGCGCCGCGGGGACGGAGGCGGCAGTGCCTATTCGCACAACCGCAACGGCGATAAGTCTGCGCCCAAGCAGATCGAGACCGATCCTGCCGACTGGGCGGACGCCATGGCCTTGACGCAACAGGAGATCGACGACGGTGAGACGATTGTCACCGATCCCGCAGCGGAAGGATATGACGCCGTCGCCGTGGCTGCAGCTTGGGCGAACTACGCAGCGCTAGACGCCGTGGTGCCCGAGCGAATCCTCCGCCAGCCGGACGGTAGCCGTGGTGATGTGAGCCACTCCGCCACCTGGAGCAACGGCACGTGGGTGCACGAGTTCCGGCGCGAACTCGTGACCGGCACCAGCGACGACGTGCAGTTCGATCTGGACGTGTCGACGGAGTACGAATACGGAATCGCCGTATTCGACAACTGCGGACGCGGCGAGATTCCGCCCGGCCACAACACGTACGGGGACGGCCAGTATCAGATTCTGCGGTTGCTGCCCTGACCGGCTGAGACCTGACGCGTTCGTCTGCGGGTGAATCTGTTTGTGGGCGCCAATCGCCGGATCGAGGTCCTGCGCTGGCTGGTTCGTCTGGCCAAGGTGGCCGAGCGTTCATCCTTGAGTTCAAGCCGGGACGTGACAGTCACGAGCCCGGTGCGGTAGTTCCGCTCGCCACTGATAGGAAATTTGATTCCGCGGGGGGCGACGGCGCGGGCCCGGGGGTGGGGGGTTACTGGCGGGGATGGACCGCAGCGGAATTGCCGTCCGTGTCAGTCTCTGGTTCGGTGCGGGGTTGTTTCTCATTTGGCTTCGTCTGCTTGGCGCGTCATGGCAAAGTAAATGACGTAGAGCCACGAGAAGGCACCCGCGAGAATCGCCCATAGGATCGAACGATTCCTCTGCCAGGAGCATACGACAGCGATCGCCGCGCCGAGCCCGATACCTGTCTGGGTCACCGTTTGTGTTGTCTGGTTGGCAATCTGAGCAATGATCATAGAGTCCTCACCGAATAACAATCAGCTCGATCCGCAAAACGTGCGGAGCTTCGGTTACCTGTCAGTATAACACACGTTTTGATCGTCGCCAAGAGGCGGGTCAAAGCCCTGCCGGTTCTGTGGGTCGCGCTTAGGCTCGCGGTTTGTCATGGAGCTTTATGCGGATCGCCGCAGCGGATCGGGGAGTGAACGCGGATCGAGCAAGGCCGCTCGCTCACGCTCGCGGTACTGATATGCCGTACGCGGAGTCAGCCTGAAGGGCTGAGCTATAGTGGTTCTCCTCCGAAAAAGTTGTTGAAGTTGAGGGCATGAAATGAGGTGGACACCGGTTCTCCTGGGGCTAAACAGACGTTTGTTGAAGAACGTTGTTTGGCCTCGAAAGGAGAAGCACGGTGTCCAAGTCCACTGTAACAGGTTTTTTCCCTTGGCGTCGAGTGAGAATCACGTACGTCAATACAGTTGAAGCGTCGCGAACGGCGGTCATCGTCGACGAAAAAGACGTCCTGACGATTGTTACCTCGCTGGGTAACGTGGTGCGGCTGACCGCAAAGCACGATTCTCCCGACTCGAGGCATGCCACGATACTACGGGACGACGAGAGGAATGTCAAAAAATAGGTGACTGTCCCCTATTTCCATTTCCCTATTTCCCCTTTTCTGACCCAGCCGGGAAGAACCCGTACCGCCCTTGATGCGGGTTCTTCGTGAACACGATGACATTACCTTCGGCAGAGACGAAATCCGGCGGATGCTCGTTCTCAACGATGATGACTTGGCTGTCTTTGCTCAGACCCAACAGATAGCGATAGAACATCTCCTTGAGGTCCGTCCCACGCAGGTCATCGTCATCGCCCTCGGGCTTCCAATATGCGAGCAACGGGGAGTCAAGTACGACAAAACCGGGATGTGGCAAACTGCGTTCACGGCAGAATTCCATCAGGCCAATTTTCACAGCGGCATGAGTAATCGCCCGAAGGCCCTTGCCCGTACTGCCTCTGTCCTTGCCGGCAATCTGGAAGTCCCGCTTGCTTTCATCAAAGAAGACACGCGTTGCGTTCGGGAAATGCCACTCCTGCAATATGCGTTCGATAGTTCGGGCGAACTCGTCCAGGACGTTCTTTGAGACCTGCGTCCGGGTTGTCGAAGATCCACCCGCCGCCTCAGGCAGTTCGGAATCAAGTTCAGCCCGCTGAGCGATCAGGCGCTTAAGGCCGTTGATCTTTTCCAGCATCAACCGGACATCCGCACGCTTGGAAACGAGTTGGTTGTATGAGGCTCGTTCGGTTGACACGGCAGGCGTGGCAATTTCATTTAGTTCCTGTTCGCACTCTTTGTATTCGTCCTCAAACTGGGCGAGGGATTCCTGCAATTGCTCTCGTTCGGTGATCAGGGATTTGACGGTGTCTGTGAGTTCGCGCCGTAGCCGCCCAATCTTCACCATTTCCGCGTCCGCAGCCCTAACAACGGCCTCCGTATTACCCTCGCATTCCGAGTCCAAGTGTTGATGACCCGGCAGGGCGCCGCAAAGCGGACATGGCTTTTGCGCAAGATGCACGAACAGGGACCCGGACTCGTGTATCGCGGCCAGCCTATTCAGGTCCGTTTGATAGTGGCTGTCGAGAAGCCGGAAGCGCTCTGCAAGTTCGTCGATTTGGGCGAGCCTTGCCCTTCTGTTGCGTATCTCGCGAGTCGCAACCCCGCGACGTTCTAGAAGCGCGTTCAGCGCCTTCTGGACGTGGGCGAGTGCTTCGTCTTGCGCCTTTATGGATTGATCCAGCCGCACAATCTGTGCGTTAAGCTCGGCTTCCTCTGCACCTTCTTCATCGAGGTTTGCTTGGAGATCCGCAATCATCTGGTCCAGTAGCTCAATCTTGCCAGCGTCATGTTCACGCCGGCCTGCCACTTCCTTGGCTGCCACCAACGCGCTATCGTCGGTGCCCGTCAAGAGAAGTTTGAAGGCTGCGTATTCGCCTGTTGCCGTCACGTACTGGCCTGACAAGAGGGGAGAGCCGCGCCACTGTATCTCCTGTTCGGTAACGACGCATAAGCGCGCCATATCGCGAAAGCTCAAGGAACGGATTTCACCGGCGGCATTCCTCCGCAAGACTTTCGACTTCAGCCCCGAGCGTTCCAGCAAAGCAAAGGAGAGCGTGTCTTGACGTGCGGCGCTATGCTTCCGTCGTAACGTCTTCGGCTCCGATTGTGGTGGGCCTTCTGTCAGAAGCTCCTCAAAGGCCCGGAAATCGCCTCCCTCGACGCTACGATCAAGGGTCAACGGTGGCCAGCCGGGACTTTCCATGGCGAGCCGGATGCGGTCATACCCGTCTCTTTCGGGTATGTCCCGGACCGGACCTTCCTGGCCGAGCATGAAGTCGATGCTCTCGACAATGAAGGACTTGCCGGTTTCGGAAGCGCCGCAAATGACATTCAGGCCGGGAAGGAACGAGAGATCGGCTGGCGGCTTGTCCGGTCCGATGAACGCGAGGTATCGAAACAGTAGGCCGCTTATCACAGTAGCTCCCCCTGTAGCCCGGTCTGGATCGGCTGAAACTCGATCGTCCAAGCCTCGAATAGACGTTTGACGACTCCGTCGAGTTCGTCCGTGCTCAGATGGTCGAAGGTTGCCGCCACCCACTCGGCGCGATTCCGAAGATCTATAATGTAGGAAGATTTTATGTTATCGAGGAACGATGCGGCTGAATCCTCGGCGCCATAAAGAAATCCTTGGACGCGAAACTCTCGGCGCACGAGCGACCGGCTCATCATCAGGCGTAGTCCCGATTCGATCAGCCCTCGCCGTACAAGCAGTTCGCCGGAACGAAGCGGTAAGGGCGGATGCAGGCTCGGCGGGCCGTCAGCATCCGCTGAATGCACGGTCAGATAGTCGTACTGAACGAGTCGGTCGAGATCGTTCTCTTTCGGATAGCAAGCAATGAGAATCGCCAGGGTCCTGACACCCGTCTCCAAAGCGCTGTTGAATGGGCTTGCTGTTCCGTAGGTCATACCTTCTCCGTCCATGTCAGGCGGTCGTCATTGGCAAGTTGATGGCAGACGCCCTGTTTGTCGGCGACTCTCGTTACACCAGCGAGTGCATTTCCACTGACATCAAGCTGAGCGGCAGTCGAAACCGTTTTGCGCAGACGTTCCAGCGCATCCGCGTATACGCCCTCACAGATGTCAATAACGCCGTGATATACGTCTTCCTGCAGCGAATCGAATGTCCGGGGCGGCGTGCGGTCACGCGCGAAGTTCCGTAGTGACTCGGCGCTGTAAAACAGCACTCGCTGACGGTTGTAATGTCCTTGAAGTTCAGGGTGGGGTGCCAGTTGGTCTTTGGCCGCCACGGGCTTGCCGAGATGGTCGCCATACGCGTCGAGCAACTTGCGAAGGTATAAGCTCTCCGCCTCCGCGGACTCGGCAGGGGGAGCGTCGGGCTGCCCGCGCGGCGGAAGCCCGCCGCCAAAACGAGACGCATGGAATACCGTCTGAGCGTGCTCTTCAACAAGCTCAACCGCCGTACGGTCCTCGAAGATCGAAAAATCGAAGGCGTCGAAGTAGGCGAGAAGGTCGCCTTCGAGCGGCGCTTGAATATCCGTTCCGATTCTGGGAACGCAGTGGCTTAGCCACTTTTCGCG
The DNA here is from genome assembly GCA_965371725.1 of uncultured Phycisphaerales bacterium. GTDB lineage: Bacteria > Planctomycetota > Phycisphaerae > UBA1845 > UBA1845 > CBDUZO01. The sequence goes on along the minus strand of CBDUZO010000060.1, from coordinate 20,254 downwards.
CACTGACTCCTTGAAGCGATTCGGGTCTTTCAGCCACCGCCCAACCTTTATGCCGACTCCGCACGGCGAAACGAAAACATGGCGCGTAGGCGCTCTGCACGCCTGGTTAAAGGGCGGTGTGCGCCTGAAGGAATGATAGATGATCTTACCGACTTCCCCGTATACGTCGTTCGGTTCGAGCGCATGGTCGTAGTGCTTGCACTGGAAGCTATCCCAAGGCTTGGCAAATCCTTCCGTGGTCGTGAACGCAACCACGTCCAACCCCAGATCGCCAGGACCGGAGAACCGTCTAACCGATTTGTAGGTGCCTTTCGCTTTGTGGAAAGAAAGCCACTCCTCGGTGAATCCCTCCCAGTCATCGGGCGACATAACCTGTAGCAGCCTCACGGCTGGAATCGGGATTCCACCCAAAACTTGCGCTGCTGTCGGCACTGCTGAAGTCGCCTCAGGCCCTATCTCATTTAGTTTCCAGTCGTTATTCATTGAGCGTTACTGCATTCTGTTGAGTCTGCATCCTTGTACGGAGCGCCGATCTATGCACTCGGCAGGCAATCACCGTACGAAGCCCAACACTAATTAGATTGATCCGCATAAGATGCGGAGTTCTCGCTTTCTGTCCGTATAAGACGCCTTCGGATTACTTGCTGAAGACACGACAAATCCTGTCCTTTCAATGACTTGCTGCCCCTCCAGCGATTTATTCCGGCATCTCATTCGGATCGGCATGATACTCCTCCTTCACAGACCACCGCCCGGACTGCGCACCTCCGTCGGTCCACGGATTCTCCATCATCCTTGCACACCGCCCCCCTTACCACACAACCGCAATCGTGACTGAAAGGAAATTTGATTCCGCGGGGGGCGGCGGCGCGGGCCCGAGGGTGGGGGGTTTGGGGGGTGGGGGTCGCCTGGCGACTCATGTCGGCCCTCCATAGTGCCAATTCCCACCGGCGGTCAGACGCCTTTGGCCCATTTCGCGGAGTCATCCCGGCACGCCCGGAGCCCGTGGACCGCCCACGGGCAACATGGGCGCCGTATACCCCCTGATCCCGGCCGTTGCAAGACCGAAATCGGCATGTTCCGGACGGGTTCGTGGCTCCCAGGGCAGTTCGGGCTGGCCCTTGACACGCGACGAACGCTTCGCGTTCAAGAGCGGCAAGGCCGCGTCGTGTGTCAAGGGCTGGTCGAGTTCCTCGCGACGGAGATGTTCCAGGAAGTCGGGATCGACCTCGTGGGTGATTCCCGGGTCCGAAGCGGGGCTTGACCGAACCGACCCTTGACACGCGAGGGCCGCTTCGCGGCCAGGAGCGACGTCGTCGCCTCGCCCGTCAAGGGCGGGCCGGGGTGGGGCACGACCCTCTACACCGGAGTGCTCCAGCCACTTTGTCACCTCCGTGACCGCTCCGATTCCTACCGGCTGGAGCGACCCCTTGCCGGGTGGGAATCTCACCCGCCGAAGATCCACGCCTTTCATGGCGCACTGAGAAATGCGGGCTAGCCTGTGTGCACGGGCACTCGCAACAAACCTCTACTCGCCTTGCGCTTGCACGGTCGGCGCGGCGGACCGAAACCGTACTCGCTACGCGGGGACGTTCGGCACCGGAAGATCCATGTCGCGGGCCAGCTTGAGCGGGCCGATTTCCGACTCGACCGCATCGAGGATCGAGCAATCTTCCACCATCTGTCGGATGGCTTCGATGTCAGGATGGAGCACCCGATCATCCACCAGCTTCGGCACCTTCTTGCGAATGAGGTTGTAGGCGATCTTCGTTCCCCGACCGGGGCGTCGACCCTCGTGGAACTCGAACGCCTGGGCGGCTGACATCATCTCGATCGCCAGCACGGTGCGGACGTTCTTGAGAATCTCCGTGCACTTGCGGACGGCGATCGGGCCCATGCTCACGTGATCTTCCTGATCCGCCGAAACGCTGATCGAATCGACGCTGGCGGGATGCGAGAGGACCTTGTTCTCACTCACAAGCGCCGCGGCTGTGTATTGGGACACCATCAGACCCGAGTTCAGACCCTTACCCTCGACCAGGAAGTCGGGCAGCCCCGAAAGTGTTGGGTTGAGCAATCGGTTTGTATGTCGCTCGGAAAGGTTTGCCAACTCCGACATGGCGATGCAGAGGAAATCGACGACCATCCCGACCCCTTGCCCGTGGAAGTTCCCGGCGGCGAAGTACTCGCCTTCCTCTCCAAAGAACAGCGGGTTGTCAGCCGCGGAGTTCATCTCGATGGTGACGATCCGGCGGACGTGCTCCAATGTGTCGAGCGTCGGGCCCATGATCTGCGGCGCGCATCTCATGCTGTACCCGTCCTGGACCTTGCCCGTCTGGTTGGCCATGATCTCGCTCTCGGCGAACAGACGCGGCAGGTTCAAGGCCACGGCGTTCTGGCCGGGATAGGGTCGGACCCGGTGAACCGGGGCGGAGAAGGCACGGGCGACGGCCCGCAACGCGTCCAACGTCATGGCGCTGGCGATCATGGCGTTCTTGATGATGCGCTCGGCGTCGTAGACGAGCAGGGCGGCCCCGGCGGTCATCATCTGTGAGCCGTTGATCAGCCCCAGCCCTTCCTTGTAGGTCAGGTCGGTCGGTTTGATCCCCGCCCGCTCCATCGCCTCGCCGCCGGGCATCAACTCGCCCTTGTAGTATGCTTTGCCTTCCCCGAGGGCGACCTCGGCGCACTGCGACAGCGGCGAGAGGTCGCCGCTGGTCCCGACCGAACCCTTCTCGAGAACCCAAGGCACGACGCCCTTGTTGATCATGTCGAGCACGGTGTCGATCAGGCAGAGGCGTACGCCGGAATACCCCTTGGCCAACGTGTTTGCCCGGCAGGTCATACCCGCTCGAACGACGTCCTCCGGCTGCGGATTGCCTGTCCCAGCCGAGTGGCTGTAGATGATGCGCCGCTGCAGTTCGGAGCTTTGCTCGGGGGAGATGCGGATTCGAGCGAACTCACCGATGCCCGTCGTGACGCCGTAAATGGCGGCGCCATCCGCTACGCCCTTCTCGATGACGTCGCGGGACTTCTGCATCTTGCTCCTGGCCTGCTGTGGAACGGTGACCTTGGCCTGCTCACGGGCCACCGCGTGAAGCTGTTCGATCGAGAGCGAGTTTCCGTCAAGCACAACTTCCATCGTGTATCCTTTCCGGCTGCGTCGAGCCGCAGTTCATGGGCCACAATCATCAGGGTGCATAGGGTACCGGCGCGACCCGACTTACGCCAACCCCGTGGGGCTCCCGCGTGGGTCGCGTTTCCGCGCACAGCCGGGGGCGACCGTGCCACGCCCGACGCCGCTATTTCCCCGTGCAAACGGCGTACCGTTTGTACCGTGCCGAGCGAAAAAGCGTGTTTGCCGGGGTGAGTTGACAGGTCCGCCCGCTTCCTATCTTGTAGGGCGGGCATGGCCCACCGCGTGACTGCACGGCCCCTTTTAGGGACCTTCCTCAGTGACTCAGTCGTCCCTACGTGACTCGGACTCATCCGTCATCGATTTTCACCCCGCGATAAATCGCGGGGCTATTCTCAGATGTCCCTACGGGACAAGAGGGCCCTGCGCGGCTTCAACCTCCGAACGTCCGCGCAGACTAAAGTCTGCGGCTCGTGGGAAGCGCGTCCGCGCAGACTAAAGTCCGCGGCTCGTGGGAAGCGCGTCCGCGCAGACTAAAGTCTGCGGCTCGTGGGAAGCGCGTCCGCGCAGTAGGGTAGGGTGGGTTTCACCCGCCGTTGATTGATCGTGATGGATGCGGCGAGTGGAACCCGCCCTACGAATCCGCGGCTCGCCTGGCCGTGGAACGTACGAAACGCGGTACTACTTGCGTCGTTTTCGCTCCGGGGCTTCGCGGATGCAGGTGATCAGTATCTTCAGCGCCAAGCCCAGCAGCCCCCAGGTCGAGCGGACCAGGCCGGGTGATTCCGGGCCGACGTCGGGATAGCCGCTCTCGGTCGGTTTGACATTCTCCCAGTTGTTGAACAGCCGGCCCCAATCGCTGCGGAGCACCTCCTGAACGCGGCGGCGGCCTTTCAGCGGATACCAGAACAAATCGTGATAGAGGACGCTGGCGATATAGGCCCACACGGCAAGCCACGTGCGCAGCGACCCTTCCAGGACCGACTTCAGCCCGCCCCAGTAGATCCTGTGCTGCATCCTGGCTGCGAAAGTCATGCGCTTGAACGGCCCGACGAAGTGCCAACTCTCTGACGCTATCTCAGGATCGCCGACAATCTCGATCTCATTCGTATCACCGCAGCCGAGCCCGCGCTCGTGCGCAAGCCGGATGAACCTTACGTCATTGAGCGGGTCGAAGCCCATCATCCGTGCGGACACGGCGTCGATGGCCACCTGATCGGCTGAGGCCAGAATCACGTTCTTGATGTGCGGGATCATGCACCGGGGCCCGGGCCCGTCACCCGCAAACGTCCCATCCATCACCGCAAAGACGCCTCGATGAATCCGCTGCTGGATCCTGAGCAAATCGACCAGCGTTTCGTGAATGACCGGGTGGGTCCAGTGGCGATGCTCGTTGAGCAAACCGCCGAAGGCGTTCTTCATGGCACCGGTCATCGTCGTGAAGACGTGCGTCTTGACGGTCGGAAGGTGGATGATGTTCTCGCCGATGAAACGCTTCGGGATGCTGAACCCTTTTGGGTAGACCTGATTCAGACAGAGGAACTCGTCCGCCAGCTCACCGACCGCATCGCGGATGTGAATCCACTCCTCCTGCGGCTCATAGAGGTGAACGTTACGCAGACCGTGCGCCTCGACGACGTTGATCTGCTTGTTCTCTCGCTCACCGAGATAGGCGTCGATCACGACCGTGCGGTTGTGGCAGGCGTGGATCAGGTCGGGGTCGTATCCGTCTCGCTTCATCGCCCGGATCACGCCGTCAAGCTGCCACGGCGTAGTCGATGAGGCCGGATAGAAGAAATGCCAACTGATGTTGACCTTCAGCGCGGTATCCGCCTCCTTCGCGATGACGTCCTGATAGCCCGCGAGGTTCATCAATCGATGGTAGTCCTCGATTGCCGTTTCCGGTGTCGTTGACAGGATGGCCACCTTGGGCCGTGTCACGGCGTACCCTCCAATCGCGCACGTTGCGCGGCGTCGCCCCGGCGGATGTGTGCCCTCGTCCCTACATCCATTGAAAAAAGCCCCTGATACCGGTCGGGCCGAACACGCTTTGTTGATAGGCGATCAAGAGGGCGGCCGCCGTCCAAATCACGATCGTCCCGAGCATGGCCTTGTCCTTCAGCACGATCTCGGTCGGCCCGGTATAAATGCCCGACTCCGACAGCATGGCGAACCGGAACACGCCATATACGACGATTGGCAGCGTGAAGAACAAGTCCTCTTTTGGGAACGGGGCCGGGCTGCGCGAGTGATCGAGCGTGTAGAGCAGGAACGTCATCACCGCGATACCGGCGGAGACGGTGATCAGGTGGTTCAGCAGGTGCGGTGTGTAGCGGAGCAGCGTGGGGCGATGCTGGCGAGCGTCGTCGATGTCATCGATCATGGCCAGTTCACAACGCCTCTTGCCGAACCCCATGAACAGACAAAGCGTGAACATGCACGCGATGAGCCACTCGGAGGTTGCCACCCCGACAGCCAGCGATCCCGCCCACGCACGCAACACGAAACCGAGGGCGATGATGATCACATCGAGGATCATCCGGCGCTTCAAGATCGCCGAATAGGCCACCGTCATGACAAAGTAGCAGGCGATCACGACGGTGACCGATCGGACAAGCGTGATCGTCGTCAAGGCGACGGCGACCAGGAACATCACGATACCGAGGACCACGGCGGTGCCGGGCTTGATCGCGCCGCGCGCGACCGGTCGGAGGCGCTTGGTCGGGTGGCTCGCGTCGGCCTTGCGGTCGATGGCATCGTTGATCGCGTAGGCGGCGCTGGCGGCCAGGCAGAAAGCAATGAAGGCCACGATCGCTTGAATCATGGCCTCGCCGGAGCGCAGCGCCAGCCCGGCCGCCGGTCCCGCGAACACCACGACGTTCTTCACCCACTGAGACGGGCGCATCAGCTCGATGGTATCGCGCCAGGTTGACATGCCCTCGGATTGGCTGATTTTGGACGTCCGCACCACGTGAAGGGCTCCACCGGACCGAACCGCACCCACCGTAATCTTTTGACCGCGCGCGGCGATTATACGACAGCGCGGGCGGAATGACACCGCCTCTGTCGGTTTCTTCCGTTGCGAACGGCGGGTTGGCAGGCTGTTGAAGAACCCGTGTCAGATCGGCCCGGTGTAGCGCCACCCCTTGTGGGTGGCGCCCGATGCGGTTGCTCGTCGCCCACAAGGGGCGACGCTACATTCTCCAACAGGCGGTTAACGCGCCGTGAACGTTGGACAGTCTGAACCGGCCTCGCTACAGTGCGCCCCGACGTCCCAAGTAGCGAGGCGAGAGCGCTTTCAGGGCTCGTGTAGTGTCTCAGAAAAAGTGAGGCCTATCTGATCCGAACCGCGACCGTCAGGAAGCGGCTGGTTCGACGCAAAGGCCGGTGTGCCACTGCTCGATTAGAAGGCCACTCTGTGGCCAGTGCACGGACCCTGCGGAATCCGCGATCGGCACTGCTTGAAAGCAGTGGCACACAATATGGCGTAGACCGCTACCCGCAGATTGAGGTGTGGCGTTGCACTAGGAGTTGACGGTGAGCGGACCAAGGGCCGAAGCGGTCGTTTTGCTGTCGGGCGGAATCGACTCCGCCGTAACGGCTGCGCTCGCCGCCGAGCGGGGTTTCGGGCTTTGCGCGCTTACCTTTCAATACGGTCAGCGACACGCGATCGAGACGCAGGCCGCCGCTCGCGTGGCTGAGGCGCTCGGTGTGGCACGCCACATCGTGCAGACGATCGATCTTCGCGTCTTCGGCGGATCGGCGTTGACCGACGGCATCGACGTGCCCAAATCGAGCGGTCCTGCGGAGCCCGGTGGCGGGATTCCCATTACCTACGTGCCGGCGCGCAACACGATCTTCCTCTCCTTCGCTCTCGCCTGTGCCGAGGTGATCGGATCGACCGACATCTTCATCGGCGTCAATGCCGTGGACTACTCCGGCTACCCCGACTGCCGCCCTGCTTTTATCGAGGCTTTCGAGAAGCTGTCCGCCCTGGCAACCAAAGCCGGCGTCGAGGGCAACACCATCAGGATTCGCGCTCCGCTGATCGACAGGTCCAAGGCCGCCATCATTCGGGAAGGCAGGCGGCTCGGCGTCGACCTTGGTTTGACCCATAGTTGTTATGACCCGACGGTGGAGGGACTTGCCTGCGGGTTCTGTGAGAGTTGCCGGCTGCGCAGAACGGGTTTTGCCGAAGCAGGCATTCCGGACCCGACGAGATACGCTCAGGAGTCATGATGCACCGCGCATCGGCCAGTCTTCAACCAGCCTTTGACCGGGCCGCGACGACAATCTTCGCTGCGTCGGCGTCGGCGATCATCTTCTCACGATCGATGATAACGGTCTTTCCGGCCTCGACAACGAGCATCGCAGCCCCGTGCTGTTTCAGCTTGGCGATGGTGTCAGGTCCAACGGTGGGGACATCGAAGCGCATGTCCTGATTCGGCTTGGCCACCTTGACGAGCGTCCAACCGCCACGGCGGCAGATGTCGCCCGCGCGCTCGATCATTCGATCGGTTCCTTCGATGGCTTCGACGGCGATGATCTCGGTTTCCTTGACGGCGATAGCCTGGCCGATGTCGAGCCTGCCCATCTCCTTGGCCACCGTCCATCCCAGGTCGGCATCCGCAAGCTGCGCCGGCGAGGGTTGGCGGCGCGTGAGCACGCCCTCGGGCGCCATGTGCTCAGCCGAGTAGTGCACGCAGTCTTCCATGATTATGCCGTGTTTTGCGAACGCATCCGCCACCGCGCTCAGTACGCTGTCGTTGCGCTTATCCTTGAGCTTGAAGAACCAGATTCTGCTCGATGTGACGTCCGGCAGCAAGTAGAGCAATCGCCACCGGCTGTACATGCACGATTTTCGCACCGAACCGGCCAGAATCACGCTCGTGACGCGCTGTGCCTTGAAGATGCGGATCCACTTCCCCAATCGGGCGAGACCCGCCCATCGGAACCTGTCCGCCTTGTGCGCAAGTGCCCTGTCTGCGAGCCCTCGCAGCCCTATCACGGTGATATGGCAGCCGGCGTCTCTGGCTCCATCGACCACCATGAACGGGAACTTTCCCGCGCCGGCTATGATTCCAAGACGCGGCGTTGTCTGTACGGGCGTTTCGGGCATGATCGATCACCGAGGCCGAAGTGCTGAGCGATGGCGTCAGCGATGCCCCTTTCCCTCGAGCTTCTCGCGGAGCGCTTTCACCTCGCGCTCGAGCTCCTTGATGCGCTTGATCCAATCGGGAAGCTTGCTCAGCGCCGCCATCGAGCGTTTCGCCTCGTCGATTGGCCTGGCCGGATAACCGAGGACCGTGGTATCTGCATCCACGCTACGGGTGGCGGCGGACTTCGCGCCGATCGTGGCGTTGTCACCGATCGTAATATGCCCGGCGATACCGGCGTGACCGGCCACCGTCACATGGCGACCGATGGTGGCTGAGCCCGCCACTCCCACGACTCCCACGAACATGCAATCCGGGCCAACCTTGGTTCCATGACCGATCACCACCACATTGCCGAACTTCGTCCCCTCGCCGATCTCGGTTTGGCCGAGCGTGGCCCGGTCGATCGTGCAGTTGGCACCGATCTCGACGTCATCGTGCAGGATCGCTCGCCCGACCTGTGGGATCTTCACCCACCTACCGTCGTGCGGCGCATACCCCAGACCATCCTCTCCGATCACCGACCCGGCATGGATCGCCACGCGATTTCCGAGCACGCTGTGGTCATACACGACGACGTTGGGGAAGAGCGTGCAGCCATCGCCGATCCGAACGCCGTCGCCCACGTAGCAGCCGGGGTAGATCGTGCAGTTGTCACCGAGGATCGCGTTGGCGGCGATTGTCACGTAACCGGCGATGTTGGGGTTCTTGCCGATCCTGGCTGTCGGGTGAACGATCGCCCTGTCGGAAAGGCCCCACTGCGGATGATGGCGGTACCCGTGAAGCGTGATGATCAGGACGGTGATCGCGGAGTAGGGATCATCGCAGCGAATGGCTGACAGTTGATCCGGGATCGGCACACCTTCCTTGAGCACGACAGCGGAGGCTTTCGTTTTACGAACCGCCGGCAGATATTTCTCGTTGGAGAGGAAGCTGATCTCACCCTCGGTCGCGTCCTCGAGAGTGTTGACAACGCGAACGGTTCGATCCTCACCCTCGAGCCGGGCGGGGAAACCGCCGTCGCCAAGGATCTTGCACAAATGGGTAAGTTGAAACTCCGCCACGCCGTATGTGCGCCTCAAGTTCGGATGGGCCACGCGCCGCGCCGCCATTCTACGGGCTTGATTTCCGCACTGTCAAACGAGCCGCCGAACCCGATCCCGTCCGGAGCGGTGGCAACCCCCGATCAGCGGGGCTCGCTCGCTTGGGAGACCTCTTGGGAGACCCCCAGCGGGATGGGAACCCGCTTGCGGAGAACGCCGCTGGGTGCCTGGCCGACGATGATGTACCCGTCCTCCTTGATCTTGCCCGTAATGACCAGCAGGTTCTGCATGACGCCCGACAGCCTCTCCAGCGAAAGGACCGCGGCCTCGTAGAGGCGTTCATCTCGAACGAGCATACCGGCTGTGCCCTTTCCATCCGCGACCGCGTGCAAAACCTCGGCCATGCTCTTTGCGGCGCTGTCGAGGTCCTCGAGCGTCTGGTTGAGCTTGCGGAAGGAACGCTCCAGGTTCTCCTCGGTTCGATCGATGCCACCGTTGAGATTGTCCGCAACCTTCCGACTCTCGGTGTTCCATAGCTCGAACGTTGCCTTTAGCTCCTCGGAAGCCCCCTTCAGATCACGAACCACGTCTTTCACGTCCTCTTGGACATTCCGATCGCCCAGCACGGTGTTCAGGTTTGCCACGAGGTTGTCCAACCGCTCGATGACGGTGGTCACGTTCGGGATCAGCCCTTTGGCCTTGGCGTTAGGCCCGCTGACCGCAGCAATGCTTCGCTCCTCGAGCATGGAACCCAGGTTTTTCGCCACCGGTTCCGCCGATGCGGCGAAGTTGCCGAAGTTGGTGATCGTCCGTTCGACGGAGCTGACCAGGTCTTTCGTGATGACCTCGCCGATCATGCTGGCCATCTCGCCGCGGATGACGCCGCCCTCGCGCGGGATCATCGCGATCTCGGTGTCCGGCTCGGCAGGTTCGACCACGATATCCACATGGCCGCTGCCAAGGCCAAACGTGGCCCCATACACTTTTGCCATGGCAGCGGCCGGGATGGAGTACTGGTTCTTGATGCGGGCGAAGACGATCGTGCCTCGATCGGGACGATCGTGGTCCTTGAGGTCCAGATGCCTCACCCGCCCAATCTCGACGCCGTTGAGCTTGACCGGACTACCGTCGCCGATTCCGCGAAGGTCTCGCACTCCGGTGATGCGCAGCGTCCATTCGCTGCGAAAGAGCCAGTCCGGCGTCTCACCGAACAAGACCATCATGATGGCCAGGGCGCCCATGGCACCGATCACGAACACACCAATCAACAGGTTCCGTGTTCCATCCTTCATGATTCACCCTTCTCGCGGAGCGCTTGCGGTGTTTTGTCGGGGCCGCGACCCTCCACGAAGCAGCGGACCCTCGGATCGTCGCTTCGCATGATCTCGTCCGCCGTTCCGTCGAAGATGAACTTGCCATCGTGAAGCATGACGACGCGGTCAGCCACCTTGCTCGCGCTCGCCATGTCGTGTGTCACGACCACGCTGGTTACGTTCAGCTCGTGTTGGAGCTTGATGATCAGTTCATTGATCTCGTCCGCCCGCGGCGGATCGAGCCCGGTTGTCGGTTCGTCGTAGAGAATGACCTCGGGATCCTGCGCGATGGCCCGTGCGAGGGCGACGCGCTTCTTCTGTCCGCCCGAAAGCTCGCCGGGCCAGCGCGGCTGCAATCCATCAAGGCCGACCATCTCCAGTTTCCGTGCCACGATCCGGTCAATCTCTTTCCGGCTTCGCCGTGTGTGCTCGACGACGGGAAAGGCCACGTTGTCAGCTACCGACATCGAGTCAAACAGCGCGCCGAGCTGAAACAGGAATCCGAAGTGGCCACGCAGGCCCACCAGCTTCCGCTCGGGCAGATTGTCGATTCGCTGATCCTTGTAGTACACTTCGCCCTCCGTCGGGCGAAGCAGGCGGATGATGTGCTTGAGGATGACGCTCTTACCCGAACCGGACTCGCCGATGATGACGGTTGTCTTGCCGGGCTGAAGCTCCAGATCGATACCCCTCAACACGATCAGGTCGTCAAACTGCTTGTGCAGGTTGATGAGTCGCACGATGGGTTTGTGATTGGATTCCGTCACTGCGGCCATCGCCTTTCCCGTAGAATCGTCAGATCAACGGCGTAAAACCGTAGAGACCGAGATACAAGCCCGCGAACATCGTGCCGATGAAGAAGTCGGTCACCAGGATCGTAATGAAGCTGACCACGAAGGATTCGGTGCACGCTCGTCCGACACCTTCCGCCCCGGAGCGACAGTAGAAGCCCTTGTAGCAGGCGATCATTCCAATCGCTCCACCGAACACGATGCTCTTGACCAGCCCGACCATGATATCCCACCTCTGAATCGCATAGGCGGTGTGATACCAGTAGGGACCGGACGGAACGCCCTTGAGCTGCACGGCGATGAACCAACCGGACACCGATCCGCACAGATCGCAGAAAAACGTCAGCAGCGGCGTGAGCAGGATGCAGGCCAGAAACCGCGGCACGACAAGCTGGCGGACCGGGTCCGCGCCCATCACGGTCAGGGCGCTGAGTTGCTCCGTGACGCGCATCGTCCCGATCTCCGCCGTCAGCGACCCACCGACTCGCCCGGCAAGCATGACGCCGGCCAGGACGGGCCCGAGCTCCCGAACCAACGTGAGTGATACGAGTATGCCCATGCGCTCCGCGAGACCGGCCGCCCTGAGCTGCTCATAACTCTGAACCGCCAGCACCAGCCCGACGAACGTCCCCGTGATCATAATGACCGGAAGTGTGCGGTTGCCCACCTCATAGAACACCGGCATCGTGCGCTTCCACGTTCGCCACTGCACGAGTCCGGGGATCAGCCAGCGCAGCATCTGCCAGGTGAAGGCCGAAAAACGGCCAAGGGACGTGGCTGCGGAAACCGTTTGGGCGCCGATCGCTGTTAGCACCGGTTAGGGAGTCCTTTCTTGCCGGAGAACGTTACAGCTAAACGAGCATGCACGATCGGGCGCCGCAAGCAAGCCGACTTCAGTCCGCGCCGTGTCCCGCAGGCCGATTCGTAGCACGCAGTCGTATTCGTGATGCGTATTCACGCGCCGTTGCCAAAGAAACCTCCCACAATCACGCCCACACGCGGGCGGGACCGTTCTGTGGACCCGTCGGGTCGGCCGTCCCGACTTTGTCGCCGCCGCGTCGGCCGCTATGATCTTCTACATGGCGACCCCGGCGGCGAACGCGTCCATTATCGTACCGACCTACCGCGAGGCGCCCAATATCAAGCCGCTCGTGAAACGCATCTTCGCCGCCACAAGGGCAGCCGGGCTCGAAGTCGAGCTGATCATCGTTGACGACGACTCGCGCGACGGTACAGAGGAAATCGTCCATTCGCTCGAAAACGATTACTCCGTTCGACTGATTCTACGGCGTGATGATAGGGGGTTGTCCAAGGCCGTGCTAGCCGGGTTCGCCGAAGCCGCGTACGACCGGTTCGTCGTGCTCGATGCCGACCTTCAGCATCCGCCGGAGATGATCCCAGTATTGCTAGAGGCCCTGGACCGCAACGATTGCGATTTTGCCATCGGAACGCGTTATGCCACGGGTGGCGGGATCGCCGAGGACTGGCCTTTCCTCCGACGCCTCGTCAGCCGCACCGCCACCCTGTTCGCCAGACCCCTCGTGCCTCTCAGTGACCCGATGTCCGGCTTCTTTGCCCTGCATCGAAGGACCTGGGAGCGGGCGGTTCGCCTCGACCCGATCGGCTACAAAATCGCCCTGGAGCTGTACGTCAAGGGGGGGTGCCGCCGACCGGTCGAGGTCCCCATCGAGTTCGCAGCCCGAACCGCCGGCGGCAGCAAGCTCAATATGCGGGAGCAACTCCGGTATCTTCGCCACCTTTGGCGGCTGTACCGGTTTCGATTCCCCTGGCTCGTGCCGCTGGTTGTCGTGCTGCTGCTCGTAGCGGTGGCCGCAGCCACAGCGGCGATCGCCTCGAACAAGGGGCAGGGTTGATCCGGCCCACTGTTTCGGTCATGGTGGGGTTCGGCCCTAACGCCGAAAGGGGACGCACGATGCCTCGACAACCAAAACCACCTTCGTCCCAGCCCGCCATTCGCGTCGTGATGATGCCCCGCGACACCAACTCCGAAGGGACGATCTTCGGCGGGGTGATTCTGTCGCTGATCGACCAGGCCGCCTATGTCGAGGCCATACGGCAGCAGCACGCCCGGTACGTCACCGTTTCCTTCCGGGAGGTCGAGTTCCACGAGCCCGTGTTCATCGGGGACCTGCTGAGTCTCTACGGCGAGGCGACCCGGCTGGGTCGAACCTCTCTGACGATCAAGGTGCGCGTCCAGGCCCACCGCCGAAAAGACCCCGATCAGGTCGCCAACGTTACCGAGGCGGAGGTTGTATTCGTCGCTGTCGATGCCACGGGCAAACCCAAACCCATCTTCGAGGACTGACGGCGGCGCGTTTGCGATGCGATCTGCCGGTTCGCTGTACCGGGCCGATTCCTTATCCGGTGTCCGAACTCAACCACCGGGCGGTTTGTACCTTGACGGCTACGCCTGATCCACCTGAAATGGCCGTTAGCGGCGGCTTGGGCGCGGTGCCGGAGTGATCCGCCCACGGAAAGGGATGGGGAGGCGACGTGGCGCAGCAGCAATGGGAGGTCGAGTCGACGACGGGACGCTGTGTCGTCACCGGACGAGCACTCGATGAGGGTGACGAGTTCTACACCGTTCTGTTCGAGGATGGGGAGTCCTTCCGGCGGGTGGATTACAGCCTCGATGCCTGGGACGGGCCGCCCGAGGGCGCTTTCTGCCACTTCCGAACCCGCGTTCCGATCAAGGAGAAGCGAAAGCGGCTCCTGGTCGACAACGACGTCCTGGTCAATTTCTTCCTGCGACTGGCCAACGAAGAGGAGCCGGTCCGCCTGCAATTCCGGTTCGTCCTGGCGCTTATCCTGATGCGCAAACGGTTGATCCGCTACGAAGGATCGACCACGACCGACGGCGTCGAGGTCTGGGACATCGTGCTGACGGGCGACCGGACTCGGCATCGCGTGGTCAATCCGCGTCTGACTGACGATCAGATCGAAGGCGTCAGCAAGCAGCTCAGCGCAGTCCTTCACGGTGACATGGGCGATTGGACCGACGAGGAGGAGCCCGACGCGACCGACGATACACCCACGGCGGGGAAACCGGATGAAGGTAGCTGAACCACGCACGCTTGCCCTGCTCGGAATCATCGTCCTGGCGATGTCCGGGTGCCTCAAGCCCCGGCGGATCGAACCGTTCCCGCCCGCTCCGCTGCCGGACGCGGTGCGGTTCGTCAATGACAACATCGGCCGGATCGATGGCACGCTTCGGGCGACGGGTTCGGTGGATGGTCACATCACGCTTGAGGACGGCCGGCGCCGCAGCTTCCACCTGGAAGGCACGATGTTCTATCTCGCCCCTCGCTGCTTCAGACTCGATCTGCGCAAGCTCGGGACCACGCAAATCCTCATCGGCTCGAACACCGGTTCCTACTGGTTCCAAAGTAAGAATGAGGAGGTGTGTCAGTGCGGGCGCCACGGCGAGCAGGACGAGCTATCGGCGGATTTTCCCGTCAGCCCCCACGAACTGATCGAGGCGCTCGGGTTGACGCCGATTCCGGCCGAATCGGAGGAACGGGGCATCACCGGGTGCGTGCAGCGGATTGTCGATGAGCACCAGCAGGTGTTGTTCGTGGCTCGGGAGGATGATGGACGTATCAAGCTCCGGAAGGAGTACTGGCTTGATCGGGTTCCACCTCGGCTCGTCGGACGCGTGATCTTCCGCGACGCGGACGGCGCCGTCGAGATGGAGTCACGGCTTGAGGGCTACGAGCGGGTGGGCGGTCGCGGTCCACGCCTGCCCACGGTTATCGCGGTGGACTGGCCGCAAGCTCAGACGTCGCTACGTTTCCGAATCCGCCGTTGGACGGTTGTTCCCCAAGTAGGCCCGGACGGCGTGCAGTTCGCCACGCCGCGAGAGTGCCTGGATGGATCGCAGCCGTAAGTCCGCCCGTGATTAGGTTCGACCCCCGCCAACCGGGAACCCCTGATGATCATGCAATGCGGAGTCGAAGTTGGCGTACTTCTCATCACCCTGGCTGCGCTTGCCCCAAGCGCGATGGCCGACGCGCCCGACAAGATGGGGCTGGCGGGCGGCGAGCGGGCCCTCTGGGCTTACCAGGGCAGTGTTACGGATGAGGGCGGTGAGCTGATCAGCTTCGTATCCCGCGGCGCTGACGACCGGGCGAAAGAGCGGTTCTATCCGTGGGCGATCGGCCCGGTAAAAGGACGGGTGGTCCGGACATGCGTGCGCGGTCTCAGTCTTCACGTCTTCTTTGGCGACGGCGCTCATTGGCGCTTTGCCCCGGGTGCCCGGCCGTGGACCGTACTCACCCGGCCCACGCAATCACGTGAACTGAGCCTTGTACCGGGCAAGTTCGTGATGCCGTCCGTCCTGGTCGCGGACGACGGTAAGGATCATCTCTACGCGCTGGTCACCGCGCGACAGGCGGCCGAGGTTCATGCCCTGGCTGTGGCGTCAGCCAACACGGACGAGTCGACCACGGAGGAGTTGGAGGTCCCTGCGGTTCCCGTTGCCCCCGCGCTGCCGCCGGCTGATCGGGCGGTCGTGCGATACGAGCAAGGCGTGTGGGCGTGTGATCGGCCCGCCCCTGTTGATCTCCCGGTCGACGGCGAGGTCCTCGCAATGCTCGCGGCGAACGGTGTGGTTCACCTGGTCTATCAGGCCGAGTCGAATGGTGCGCCGTGGACTTATCGACGGTCACCCGGATCGTCAGAGCCTTGGACCGAGCCGGTCGAGCTTCCCATCAAAGGCGATCCCGCGTGTTCCGCCGCGGGATGGGCGTCGGGCGAAGCCGTGTTGCTTGTCGGCGAAGCGGGTGAGGGGGGCGTCATTGTCCGGTCGCTGCGCCTTGCGGACGGCGTGTGGACCTACGGAGCGGACCTGGTTGATGAAACCGGACGCGTGATCCGGTTCTCGCCATCGCCCGTGGTGGCCCTGTTCGCCGGACGCGTAGCCGTTGCTACGGTCAATGATGAGGGAGTTGCCGAACTGGGTCTGTGGTCTCTCGATGAAGGTGGACCGATGGAGGCCTCTTCCGTCGTCAAGCCGCTGACCAGGCCGGCCGGCTCGGATATCGAGCCCACGTCGGTCGGACGAATCGCGCTTCAGTGCGCCGTGTTGGTGGTGGGACTGGGGGCTGTGTTCATGTGGCGGCGGGACGCCGTGGTGCGGGCCGTTCAGCTTCAGCCGGATCAGGCGCTTGCCAGCCATTGGCGGCGTATGGCGGCGTTCGCCATCGATTCGGTGATTATCGCGCCGGTTCTGGTTGCGGTGATGTCCGCCGTGCTTGCGGCCGGCGATGACGGGCTCACCCCGCCGGAGCGGTTGATCCTTGGAATGCGCGGATCGAGCGGTATCTTCTGGGCCTTGGTCATTCCGGGTGCGGTTTTCGGGCTGTACGCGGGTGTTTTTGAGACCATCCTCCGAGCCACGCCCGGCAAACGGATCGTCCGACTCAGCGTCGTACGGGAGGATGGAACGCGCTGCGAGTTGTCTGCGATCGTCATCCGCAATGTTGTCCGCGTGGTTGAGCTCTACTTCCCACCTCTCGTTTTGCTCGTCGCGGTGACGATCAACCGCCAGCGTCTTGGCGATCTATTCGCCCGGACCGTGGTGGTGGAGCCTGCGGCGGGCTCACTCCTTGGTCCCGGGCGCGACACGCCCGATTCCCCTGCCTGAGCGAGCTGGTCCCGCCGGGCCGTCAGATCCGGTTTTTGGGGGTCCTTTTGCCTGCCCGATAACTTCAGGGCACCGGGGCGGGGACCGATGTTCCTTTAGGACGTTGGGGCAATGACCCCCAAACGGCGGTCCGCGCGTGCGCCGTGTGCGCCGGTCCGCGAGACCGGTCTGCTCTCGCTGTGTGAGGTGTGCTTGCGATGTATAGTGATTTCTTCTCACTCCGCTGTAAGCCCTTTGACGACCGCGCCGACCTGCAGTTCTTCCACCCCACACGGGCGTGCGAGAAGACTCTGGCAGCCATGGAATACCAGTCGCGTTGCGGCAAGGGGATGATGTTGGTTTTGGGCGCCGCCGGAACCGGCAAGACACTGTTGGTGCGCATGCTGTTGCAGCGGCTTCATACCAGCGATCGGGCGGTCGTGATCAACCGGCCGGAAGACGGCAAGTTCGATCTGATTCGTGAGACGTGCAAGCGGTTTGGCGTGACACTGCCGACCGTCCACAGTGACAAGCGAGGTCTCGCCAGACTCCGGCGTGGGTTGATCCGCCTGTACAAAACGGGACATCGCGCGATCCTGATTATCGATCAGGCCGAGAACATGACCGCCGATGAGTTGGCCAACCTGCCCGCGCTGACCGGTTTCCAAAAGGGTGGTGACAGGCTGTTGACGGTGATCCTGGCGGCCAGACCCGGCTTCCGGACCATGTTCGATCAGGTGGACTCGATGAGCGTCCGCCAGCAGCTTCGCGGCGAGCGGACCCTCGTTCCCCTGACGGCGGACGAGACCGCCGAGTATGTACGGCACCGGTTGCTCGTAGCCGGAGCGGCGAACCCGGATCTGTTTGATCCGGAGGCGGTCGAGCTGATTCACCGGGCCGCGGGCGGTGTTCCGCAGATGATCAATCGGGTATGTGACACTGCCATGGCAGTTGCGTGTGGGGCCGGCGAACACCGGGTCGACTGCGAGATCGCAACGACCGTGATCGAGGGGGACCATCCGACCGAGCGGTCGATGCAGGTAAGCGACGTCCGCACCGAGCCCGTTTGCAGGATCACGGCCGGGAAGGAGGAAACAGCCCGGAAGCCCGAGCGGAGTTCCACCACGGTCGCGGCCGGTGCTCACCGGGGCGGTGGGCGTGTCGATATCATTCCTGCGCCACGCATTCCCGATGCCGTGACCGGGAGAATGGAGGACCTCATCTCAAGGGGAGAGGGTCTTGCCCAGCGCCTGGAGCGCGCCCTCGCAAAGGCGGATCGGATGAGCGGTACGTCGGAGGCGTCATTGCTTCAATCGACAGCCGTCGAGAAGCATCTCGCCTCCCTGACAGACAATGCGGGTTCCGTGATCGAAGCGCTGGGCGAGTCGGCCCAAGGCGCTGGTGATTCGCTGCACACCATCGAGGAGCGGGCTCGCGGCATGCTCAGTGATGCCGAGCATCAGGCGAACCTGATCGAAACGCAATTGTCCCGCCTGTCCGATGTGACGGGCGAAGTCGGGGAACGCGTCGATCAGGTGGAGCAGGCATGTGACCAGGCTGACCGTGTCGAGACGAGCCTGACAGCGTTTGCCGAACAACTGGCGGATAAAGCCGACACGGTACAGGAACGCGTCGCGCTTCTGATGTCCACGCTCGAAGCAACCGAGGAGGCCCATCAGCGCCTTCGCGCCACGCTCGATGATGCTTCAACCGTCAACGCCGAGGTGGACGAGAGAACGGCTCGGGCCCGCGAGGGCCTCGAAGAGGCCATCAACCTTGCCGACCAGCGTCGGGAGCGGTTCTCCGACGCGACCCTCGAGCAGTACGAGAAGAAGCTTCTGGACCGGCTCGCATCATCCGACAGATCGAGGCGCGAGACCATCGAGAAAACGGAGGCCAAACTCCAACAGACCATCGAGGGTATCGAGTCCCGCTCTCGTAATGCCGTCAGCGAGATCACGCAACGGTGTGAGGAACTCAGCGACAACGCGCTGCGCGAGTTCCGCGAGAGGCTGGATCGCTCACTCGCGGAATCCCAGACGCAGGTTGAGCACTTCGAGGCAGCGGGGATGGCCGTCAAGGAGACAACGGGCGAGGCGATCAACCAGCTCAGGACTCAGCGGGACGACCTGATCAACGAGGTTCAAACCGCGATGACCGGTATCGAGGAACGTCTTGGCTCAGCGGAGCAACGCCAGGATGACATGAACCGGACCCTGCCGTCCATTACCGAGAGGATCGATCGTAACGGCGACTCCATCAACGAGTTGGAGCGGGCCGTCGAGCGCGTCGGGTTCATCATCGAGTCGTTGGAAGCCCGTGCGAATACAGCCAAGACCAATATCGAGGACAGCGTGGGGCGTGGTGAGAAGCTCATGCTCGAGACGACGGGGGCCTGCAAGCAGGTCGAGGTGCTTCAGCGCGAGATGGCCGCGAATCTCGTGGAGCTTGGCGGCGCTTGCGAGCGCGCCGGCGCCCTGGCCGAGCAAACGGCGCAATGCGAGCAAACGGCCGCGCGATTGGCTTCATCCAACACCCAAAACCAGAGGATCACGGAGCAGCTCGATACCGTCGTCCAGTCGGCCACCGACGTCCGCGACGAGATGCAGCGTCTCGTGGTTCAGGCCGACGGCAAGACGAATCAGCTCGACTCACACAACGCCGCGGCGCAGAGCGTGCTTCACCAACTGTTCGATGCCAACAAGACAGCCCACGAGTTGGTGGACCGGGTGAACGAGTCGACGGTTGGCGCGGAAGAGGCCGTCGCCACCGCGAAGGAGGAAGCGGAGAAGCTCCATCACGATTCACGCGAGACAATCGCGAGAACCGAGATCGTGATCGAGAAGCTTACCGACCAGCGCACACACGTTGAGAATGTGCTCGAATCCATCCAGACGTCCACGCCCATGGCCCAGGAAATCGTCGAACGGTTGGTGCATCACATCGAGGAAGGTGACCGGTTGGTGGGAACCGTAGTAGAAAGCTGTGGGCACGCCGACGAGCTTGAGGGACGCCTGGAATCGGCGACCGCGCAAGGTGCGAGGATCGCACAACAGCTCGACGCCACGGTCCCAACAGGGCACGTGCTGATCGAGAAACTTACCGACCAACGCACGCACGTTGAGAATGTGCTCGAATCCATCCAGACGTCCACGCCCATGGCCCAGGAAA
>CBDUZO010000059.1:0-28072 GCA_965371725.1 uncultured Phycisphaerales bacterium | reverse complement strand
CGGCCGAACTGGCACGCCAACGCTCGAAAATGAACCCGCGCTCGCTTATTCTGGGCCTAGTTATCTTGCGGCGGATATTGGATGCACGCTGCATTTCGCGAACCGAATTCGAGCAAGCCTACGCCAGCGAAGTGGCCCGGTTTGTCAAAAGGCCAAGGGCAAGCGGTGGCGACTTCTACCTGACCCAAGCCGTGCGGCTCAGTCGTCGCTTTGCTCGGGCTGTGATTGCGAATACGTTAGAGGGACACACGCTCTTTCGCGATGCCTTTCAGATGCTCGGTGTTAGCAAGGAACAGACGTTCCGCAAGTTGGAACGTTCTCTGGAGGTGTTGCCCTGATGGCCTACCTCCTTGATTCAAACGTGTTTATTGAGGCGAAGAACCGATACTACGGAATCGATTTCTGTCCCGCGTTTTGGGAGTGGTTAAACAAACAGAATTCTAACGGGACCATTTACAGTATTGAGAAGGTCGGGGACGAACTGACCGCGGGAAACGACGCCCTTGCTGAATGGGCCAAGGGTCGCGACGACAGGTTCTTTCTTCCGCCGGACGAGAAGGTGTTGCAGGCACTTACGACGGTTAGTGACTGGGTCAAAGGCCAGCAGTACCATCAGCACGCCGTTACCTCGTTTCTCCAAGATGCCGACTATTACGTCATTGCCCACGCACTCGCCTACAAGAACACGGTCGTCACGCACGAAGTTCCGGTGAATAAGCCAAACAAGGTGAAAATCCCGGAAGTGTGCATTGGCCTGAAAGTCAAGACGAGGAGTCTCTGGCAGGTGCTTCGAGCCGAGAAGGCACGATTCGTCTTGGGCAAAGCGGTGTAGGTTGGATTATGACCATTGACCATCGAGAAATCGCATTCGAGGACGCCATCGAGCACCACCTGCTCAGCCTCGCTGGCTATGCGAATGGCGACTCTGCCAACTTCGACCGCGAACGAGCCCTCGACCCGACGGTCTTCGTTCCGTTCGTGAAGGAAACGCAGCCCGAAACGTGGGAGAGCCTGGAGAAGCTGCACGGCTCGGAGACCGAGAGCATTGTCCTGGATGATCTCTGCAAGGCGATGGACTCGCAAGGCTCGTTGGCGGTCATTCGGCACGGATTCAAATGCTTTGGCAAGCTTATTCACATAGCGTACTTCGCACCAGCCCACAGCATGAACCCGGACACCGAACGACTCTACGCAGCGAACCGACTGACGGTCACGCGGCAGCTTCACTACAGCACGAAGAACGAAAACTCGATTGACGTGGTGCTCGGCCTCAACGGCATCCCGGTCATCACGGCTGAACTCAAGAACCCGATGAGCGGCCAGAATGTCGGACACGCCAGGCAGCAGTACCGAACCGACCGTGACCCGCGTGAGCGAATCTTCGAGTTCAAGAAGCGTTCGCTGGTCCACTTCGCCGTGGACCCCGACGAGGTCTACATGACCACGCGACTGAGCGGCAAGAAGACGTACTTCCTGCCGTTCAATCTCGGCGACGGCACCGGGGCGGGCAATCCCCAGAACCCGAACGGCTACAAGACGGCCTATCTTTGGGAGCAGGTCTGGCAGCGGGACTCGCTACTCGACATCCTGGCTCGCTTCATCCACCTTCAGGTTGAAGAGAAGAAAGTCGGTGGGCGGAAAATCCGCAAGGAGACGATGATCTTCCCCCGCTACCACCAACTCGACTCTGTGCGAAAGCTCGAAGCCGACGCCCGAACGAGTGGCGTGGGCAAGAACTACCTCGTTCAACACTCGGCTGGCAGTGGAAAGAGCAACTCCATCGGCTGGCTGGCCCATCGGCTCGCCAGTCTGCACGACACCCAGGATGATAAGGTCTTCGATTCAGTCATTGTCATTACCGACCGCATCGTTCTGGACCGCCAGCTTCAGGACACGATTTACCAGTTCGAGCACAAGCAAGGCGTCGTCGAGAAAATCGACGAGCACTCGACGCAGCTCGCCAACGCTCTGGCGACCGGCACGCCCATCATCATCACGACGCTTCAGAAGTTCCCCTTCGTGACGGAGAAGGTTGGAGATTTGCCGGACCGAAGATACGCGGTCATCGTGGATGAAGCCCACAGCTCGCAGTCGGGGGAGAGTGCGACGGAGCTCAAGGGCGTACTGGCCGCGAACAGCATCAAGGAGAAAGCCAAGGAGAGGGCTGAGGCGGAGGGGCTGGTGGATCACGAGGAAGAGATTCTGAGGACGATGCTCAAACGCGGTCGGCAGCCCAACATCAGCTTCTTCGCGTTCACAGCGACGCCGAAGTACAAGACGCTCGAAGTGTTCGGCACGAAGGGACCGGACGGCAAACCGCTCCCGTTCCATCTGTACAGTATGCGACAGGCCATCGACGAAGGCTTCATCCTCGACGTGCTCAAACACTACACGACTTACAAGAGCTACTTCCGGCTCATCAAGTCCATCGAGGATGACCCGGAAGTCGATAAACGAAAAGCCGCTCAAGCCCTAGCCCGCTTTATGAGCCTGCACCCGCACAACATCGCCCAGAAGACCGAGGTGATGCTGGAACACTTCCGCACGTTCACGAAACACAAGATCGGCGGGCGGGCGAAGGCGATGGTCGCCACGAGTTCGCGGCTTCACGCCGTTCGCTACAAGCAGGAGTTCGACAAGCAGATACGCGAGAAGGGCTACGACGGCATCAAGACGCTCGTCGCGTTCTCCGGGACCGTCGAAGACCCGGACGCCCCTGGTGTCAGCTACACCGAACCGGACATGAACCGTGACGCCAAAGGGAAATCGCTTCCCGAGAAGCAGCTTCCCAAAAAGTTCGCGACCGACGAGTACAGCGTGCTCATCGTCGCGGAGAAGTATCAGACCGGATTCGACCAGCCGCTCTTGCACACGATGTACGTGGATAAGCGGTTGGCGGGCATCCAGGCCGTGCAGACGCTTTCCCGGCTCAACCGGACGTGCCCCGGCAAGGAAGACACGTTCGTGCTCGACTTCGTGAACAAGCCTGAGGAGATTTACGAGGCGTTCAAACCGTACTACGAGGTGACGCATGTGGGCGAGGAGGCGGACCCACGACAGCTTTACGACCTTCAGGCTAAGCTCGACGAGCATCATGTCTATCACGCGGACGAGGTTGAGGAATTCTGCAAGGTCTTCTTCAAGGCCAAGGCCGAACAGACGCCCAGGGACCACACGAAGATGAACGCCATCATCGACCCGGCTGTCGGTCGCTTCAACGCTCTCGACGAAGATGAGCAGGAGGAGTGTCGCGGCCTACTCATTACGTTCCGGAATCTCTACTCGTTTCTGTCGCAGGTCATCCCGTACCAGGATTCCGACCTTGAGAAGCTCTACACCTATGCCCGGTTCCTGCTCTCGAAGCTTCCACGACGGGCGGCGGGGCCAAAGTATGATTTCGACGACGAGGTGACGCTGAAGTTCTACCGGCTCCAGAAAATCAGCGAGGGGACCATCCAGCTTGAACCTGGAGAGAGCGGCGAAGTGGAAGGGCCGACGGCGGTCGGAACCGGGCGGGGCGAAGGCCCCCAAGTGGAGCTTTCGACGCTCATCGACATCATCAACGAGCGGTTCGGAACCGATTTCACTCCCGCGGATGAACTCTTTTTCAGCCAGATTCGCGAGGAGGCTCTTGCGGATGAGGAGCTTCAGCAGGCTGCCCGTGCGAACACCATCGACAACTTCCGCTTCGTCTTCGACAAGGCCCTTGAGACGCTCTTCATCGACCGCATGGAGCAGAACGAGGAACTGTTCGCCAAGTTCATGAACGACGCCGCTTTCCAGAAGATCGTGGCCGAGCATCTGTCACGCCAGGTGTACGAGCAGATTCGGGAGGAGCCTGCGGCATGATCGCGATTCTCTGCGGATGAAGAACCAGAGCAAGCCGCTGGACTGGGCGGGCGTCTGTCAGTGAAGCGGTACTCACTTGGCTAATCGCGTCAATGCTGTAGAATCACTGGACCGGCGTGAGCGACGGCTCGCCAAGTGGCTTGGGCGCCGGTCTGGGTTTCGCACCTGCTTCCCTGGACCGCGCCCGGCCGGCCGGAGAAAGCAGGTGACACATGCCCGGGTACCAAGACAGCTACGCGATTCTCGTGGCAAACCCCCGCCTGGATGTGTTGGACTGCGACACGAGAGCTCTGGAGGAACGGCCTTCTCGCATAGCGATCTGGGTTCTCGACGGAAAGGATGCCGCAAAGCGGCTTGTAGATGGGCTGCGCGTGCGGTGGGGCAGCATGGACTTCCAGATCGATCATCTTGCGCGCTATTCCAGACCGAAGTTAACAGCGTTGGCCATGATGCAAAGGCGGGTCCTGCGAGGGTACTACGGAGACGCCTACAAACGTGCAGCTGAGGCGGCGTATCAGCTCATGGAGCATCTCGCGCCCGATAGTCCACCTGGAGGGGGGTCCGGCTCTGCCGGAGCGGTCGAAGAGGATGGGCGACTCCCTGGTGAAATGACCCTCGCCGAAGCCGCCGAGAAGTGGGACATTCCCAAATCGGTTTGGTCGAAGGCTGCGAAGAAGCCTCCAAAGGAGTTCGGCCACCTGCCCAGCCGCAAGATTGGACGGCACCGCTTCTTCGTGAGGAAGGACGCCGACGACTTCGCCAAGAACCACCTCGCTAAGCGCGAACAACGCGCTGTCGGTACGGGGAGCGGCGATCCCGGCTGCTAAGAGGTTGTTTCTGCGCCGAAGAAACTTCAAAAAACGCGAAAGTTTCCCACCCCCGTAAACCGCGATAGCACCGTTCACGCGTGGAAACTCTGCGCCCACGTGCCTGGTGACTGAGTTTCCCGTGGAGTTTCCCGCCTACTGCCCACGTTACCCTGCGTGCATGAATACGGCAACGAATGCAACCGAATCGGAGCGTTTGGCACTGACTGCTGTTGAGACTGCCAAGCTGCTGGGAGTGTCCACAAGGCACATTTGGAAGCTGCACGCCGCTGGACAGCTCCCGCAGCCGGTCCGGCTCGGTCGGTCCGTCCGCTGGCGGCGCGACGAGTTGCTCCGGTGGCTCGACGCCGGTTGCCCACCGCGCGATCGGTGGGAGGCCATGCAAGGGGCCAGCCGATGAACGGCGACGTATCGCATGATGCAGTGCGCCAAGCGATGGAGCAGTTCGCACACTGCGTTTACGATCCTCACGACATCGTCGAAGTCCGAACCCTGCCCGACAAACGATCGCGGTGGTGCGAGGCATCGCAGCTGTTAGGCTTGGCCGAGCAGCTCGCTACGGTGAACCGTGGTGGTGCCCATGTCTACGCCGGTGTGAACCCGCGCTCTTGCTGCGGCAACGGCACGAGAGCCGACGAATGTGCGGGTGGGCAATGTGGCAAGTGCCACCGCTGTGTCCCTCTAGCCCGATGCGTGTTCGTGGACATCGACAAGATCGACCTGAACGGTGCCCGGTATCGGTTGAAAGAATCCGACCTGCCAGCGCCGACGATGATCGTTCACTCCGGCGGCGGCGTGCATTTCTACTGGCGATTGAACCAACCACTGACTGACTTGGACCTGTGGTCACGCATTCAGCGTCGAATAATCGGACAGCTCGATAGCGACCCGGCAATACACGACCCACCGCGGATCATGCGCCTTCCGGGCTTTGTCAATCACAAATATGACGACAGGCCGCGAGCGTACATCGTCGAGGCGATCCCCGAACGAACGTATCCCCTGGCCGAGTTTGAACCAGCCGGAGCTGTCACCGCCGGAAGCTCGACATCGAGAATCGGGTCGCCCGAATGTGCCATGCCTCCGACATCTGGGACGACCGATCGTGGCGCGTTGATCGAACAAGCGCAGACCTATGCCAGTGCGGTGCCCGCGGGCCTGCGGGAAGGTCAAGGCCGCAATCAGACGGCTTACCGTGTGGCCGCGGCGCTCACGCGGGACTTCACGCTGACGGAATCCGAGGCGGCGCCGATCCTCGCGGATTGGAACGCGCGCAACCTTGAGCCCTTGTCAGATAGCGAGCTGCAGGGATGCCTCAGCAATGGCGATCGGTACGCAAGGGGTGTACCGGGTTCTAAACTGCCGAAGACGCGGACCGCCGCGCCGTGGCGACCGTTTCCAATAGATGCTCTTCCGCAACCACTTCGGCGTTTCGTCAGTGAGAACGCTGCGGCGATCGGCTGCGATCCGACGATGATCGCGCTGCCTGCCCTGGCCGTTGTCGCATCGGCAATCGGCACTTCGCGGCGAATTCAGCTCAAAACGAGTTGGAGCGAACCGGCGGTGTTGTGGGCGGCGGTGGTCGCCCAGAGTGGTACGCTTAAATCGCCTGCACTGGAGACAGTCTTGAAGCCGGTGTATCGGTGCCAGACCGAGGCACTACGCGAACACGCGGAAGCGATGGACGACTACGAACGCGAGCTGCACAGATTCGATGTCGAACTGAAGCAGTGGAAATCGAAAGGGTGCAAGGATGGTAGCGATCCGCCTAGAAAGCCCGAGAGCCCCCCGGCGGTGCGCTTCGTCTGTTGTGATGCGACGGTGGAGGCGTTGGCGGTCTTACTGCAGGACAACCCGCGCGGCATTCTACTGGCGCGCGACGAGTTGGCCGGTTGGCTTGGTAGTTTCAACGCATACAAGCGGGCTCGCGTTGGCGGCGATGCTGCGCACTGGCTCGAAATGCACCGTGCTGGGGCACTGCTCGTGGATCGAAAGACGGGCGACCGCAAGACGATCCACGTACCACGAGCCGCCGTGTCGATATGCGGTACGGTCCAGCCGGGTACGTTACGCCGTATGCTGGGCCGTGAGCACGTGGAGAATGGCCTCGCGGCTCGGTTACTGTTGGTCATGCCCCCCGAACAGCTCAAACACTGGACCGACGCCACGGCCTCGCCCAAGACCATTGACGGGTTCGCGGGCCTGCTGGACAAACTGCGCGTGCTCCAACACAACGTTAGCGCCGATGGAGAATCTGAGCCCGTTGACGTGCCTTTGTCACCGGATGGTAAGACCGCTTGGATCGAGTGGTACAACCGCTTTGCAGGACGCCAGCGCGAGACGCGCGACCCTGACCTGCGAGCGGCGTTGGCAAAGCTGGAGGGAGGCGCGGCGCGGCTGGCTCTGTGCTTCCATCTGATCCGATGGGCAAACGTGGACCCCGATCTGACCGATCCGGATGCGGTCGGCCCCGAGAGCATCGAACCGGCCACCGCTGTGGCCGAGTGGCTGGCCGATGAGGCGCAGCGAATCTACGCTTGGCTGACCGATGTCGATGCGGGGCAAGAGCAAGGGGAGCTGCTGGAGCTGGTCCGCGCCAGGGGTGGGGCAGCTACCGTGCGTGACCTTCAACGGGGTCCGCGGCAGTTTCGCGGTAAGGCAGACCGGGCTCGGGAGGTGCTGGATTCACTGGCCAAGGCCGGGCTTGGATTCTGGGAACATCCGGCCTCCGGTGAGGGCGGGGGTCGCCCCAGCGAGGTGCTCCGGTTGTACGGCGACGCTGGCGACGGCGACGAAACCCCCGCTGAGGCGACGGAATCGGCGGTTGTGTCGCCGTCGCCACTGTCACCGGGCGTGGTCGATACGGCTACGGCTTTCGATGCGGCGAGCAGCTCCGATGATGAGGTGGCCGAATGAACTGCGTGAAGACGCTGCAATGGGCTCACGAGGCTGGCCTGACCGTCGAGGCTGCCGAAGACCGCCTCGTGGTTCGCGGACCACGGAGCGCCGAGCCGATAGCTCGCCACCTGCTGGCACACAAGGCCGATGTCCTTTTCCAGCTCCGCGTGGAGGCCCTGCCCCCGGACAGGCGATCCGAGTTTGAGGAGCGGGCGGCAATCAGGGAATATGAAGGCGGCCAGTGCCGCGAGGCGGCAGAGCTGGACGCGATCCACGAGATTCGTGCCCGGATGCGTGCGGCGGGAGAATATCCATAGAATCCGGATATCGTTGTTGACGCAGTGTGCCGATAGAGATATCATGGGACGTATGAGCAAAAAACGAGAGAGACGAGTTGATCTGGCAGAGCAGCTTCGGGCAGCCTTTGAGGCTAGCGGCATGAGCCGATTCGAGCTGTGTAAACGGTCGGACGTGTCCTACAGCGTCGTGCATCGGTTCATTGGCGGAGAACGTGACATCCGGATGGAGACGGCGTCGAAGCTGGCGGACGTCCTTGGGGTCGAGCTGCGGACCGTCAAGCAGCGGAAACGGTAGGTGAACCATGCGCGTATTTCAGTCAAGCTACAGGGATCGGCAAGGGAATCGGCGTTTGACCAAGACGTGGTACGCTGAGATTCGTGACCTATCGGGCACGGTCCGGCGGCTGTCGGGTTTCCGAGACAAACGTGCGACCGAAGAACTCGGCCGGAAGTTGGACCGGCTGGTTTCCCTTCGGTTGGCGGGCGAGCAGCCGGAAGCAATGTTGACCCGGTGGCTTGGGACCCTGCCGGACAAGCTGCGACGACAGCTTGCTCGCATCGGACTGTTGGATGCCGCTTCCGTCGCATCATCCCGCCCCTTACGAGCGCACCTGGACGACTACAAGCAAGCCCTGCTCGATGAGGATCGGACTGCTGCATACGTTACGAAGACGGTCAACCGGGTGGCTGCCATTCTCGATGGTATCGGCGCGATATTCGTATCCGACGTGAGCGCGGCTGCCGTATCCCGGTATCTTGCTGAGCGGCGAGCCAAAGGGCTGAGCGTCAAGTCGACGAATCACTACCTCAGTGCGGCGAAGGCGTTCTGCAACTGGCTGGTGCGCGAACGCCGGGCAAGTGATAACCCGATTGCCCACGTCTCCGCTCTGAATCCCGAGACGGATCGGCGACACAAGCGCCGGGCGCTCGAAACCGAAGAACTCCCCCGGTTGCTAAATGTGCCCCGAGATGGTCCCGACCGGCATGGAATGACCGGCGAGGATCGCTACTGGTTGTATCGCATCGCTCTCGAATCCGGCCTGCGGTCGGGCGAGCTGCGCAGCCTGAAGCGCCTGAGCTTCGACCTGGACAGCCTGGAGCCCACGGTGACGATTGACGCGGGCGATGCGAAGAACCGGAAGGCGGCGACGTTGCCATTGCGAATGGACACCGCACAGGACATACGGGGGCTCCTTGCGAGCAAGATGCCCACCGCGCCGGTGTTCTGTATGCCGCGTCCGGAAAACGTCGTGGTCATGCTGCGCGGCGATCTGAAGGCGGCGGGTATCCCCTATCGAGACGAAACAGGGCGGGTGGTGGACTTCCACGCCTTTCGGACAACCTTCGCAACGCACCTACTGCGGTCCGGCGTGGACGTGCGGACCGCGAAGGACCTGATGCGCCACAGCACAATTGCGATGACCGCCGATGTGTACGCCTGCACATTGCGAGGCACACAGGCCGAAGCCGTAAACCGATTGCCGGACCTGTCCACCACAGCAACCGAGGCGGCACGCGCAACCGGCACCGATGACGCCGAAAGTGTCTTGGCGCTGCGCTTGGCGCGAAACCGCGCCGAACAGCTCACGGGCACGCAACGGGGTGCATCGAACACACCGCAACCGGGCGATTCACAACCTCTTGCTGCAACAGGTACTTACGGTGATTTGAGGCGCACCGGGGCGCATGAAAAAGCACGGCGCGAACCGTGCTCAAAACCACCCCCAAGGGGAATCGAACCCCTGTTGCCGGCATGAAAAGCCGGTGTCCTGGGCCACTAGACGATGGGGGCTTGTCGGGTACCATCGACTCCGGAAACCCGAAGTCGCGACGCGAGAAGGGTAGCAACCGGGGCCTGAAGCGTCAACGCCCGACACGGTGGAAGGGTGTGCCGTGCACGCCCGCCGCTCCCGGTTGCCCGCTGCTTCCGGTTTCCTGCGGCGCCGAGGGTTGGCGTGTCCTTTCCGGAGGGTGGAGTACAAATGGGTTCACAACCACGACGGCACATCGCACTGGGATGCCTGGCGATCGCGCTTGCGCTGATCGGGCATGGCTGCAAGCGGAGCGGGCCGCCCGCATCCACGCCGGCGGGCAAGTTGCTCGTCTACTGCAGCGTCGACGAGGCGTTCGGGCGGATGGTGCTCGACCGGTTCACGGCGGATACGGGGATCAAGCCGGCGATCATCTTCGATTCCGAGGCGGGCAAGACCACGGGGCTTGTCAACAAGATCATCCAGGAGTCGCGGGCGGGCCGGGCCCGCGCCGACGTCTTCTGGTCCAGCGAGCTTTTCAATACGATTCGCCTCGCCCGCATGGGCTTGCTCGAACCCTATGACTCGCCGGCAGCCGCCGACATCCCCGCCCGATACCGGGACGCTGAACATCGCTGGACCGCCCTGGCTGTCCGTGGACGTGTCGTGGCGTTCGACCCGACGAAGGTCGAAAGATCGGACGTCCCGAGGCGCTGGGAGGATTTCGCCCGGGCCGAGATTGCCGCACGCACGGCCATCGCCAACCCGCTGTTCGGTACGACGCGCGGGCACGTCGCCTCGATGTTCGCACTGTGGGGCGGTGAGCGAGGCCGGGCGTTTCTTACGGGGCTTCGCAGCGGCGGTGCGTATGTTGCCGACGGGAACAGTACAGCCGTTCGGGCGCTGATCTCCGGTCGCGTGAGGTTCGCCATGACCGACACGGACGATGTGTGGGTGGCGCAGCGAGCCGGCGCCTCGCTCGATCTGGTCTACCCCGACATGGGAGACGGCGGTACGCTGTGGATCCCGTGCTCGGTCGCGTTGATCAAAGGTCGACCGGCCAACGAAGCGGCCCGAAAGCTGATTGACTTCCTGGTCTCCGCGGAGGTTGAGAGAATGTTGGCCGAGAGCGACTCGCGTAACATCCCCGTGCGTCCGGCGCTTCGAGAGGAGTTCAAAATGGCCTGGCCGGGCGAGTCGAAGATACCCTTTGATGCAGCGACTGACGCGATGGACGAAGCTGTGACCTCTGTCCGGGATATCCTTCTGCGGTGAAGTCACGCCCGCTCACGTTCTTGCCGATCGGAGCAGCGCGTGCGGTGTTTCTTGTTGCCATCGTCTGCCCCACGGTCGCGCTGCTCATCCGGGTGATCGGCGACGGTGAGCCGCCGTCGGTCGGATTCACCTTCTCACTCCGACAATTCGCACTTCTGTGGAAGAGCACGTGGCTTGCGGCTGTCGGAACGATCGTGTGCATCATCGTGTCACTTCCCGGGGCCTACGTCGTCGGTCGGGTGCGCCGGATATCGTTTCACCCGTTGATCGCCGCCTCGTTCATGATGATCCTGCTCACGCCGCCGATGGTCTACGCATTCGGTTGGGAGCGGCTTTTGCCCGCAGCACTCCACGGATCGCTCAGGTGCATCGGCGTTTGGGCCCTTTGGGCCTGGCCGATCCCGGCCCTTCTCATCGGGGCGGGTTGGTCGCGCGCCGGACGCCCCGTGCATGATGCGGCGCTGCTTGTGACCTCACCCGCCGCCGCTTTCGTGCGTGTGGTCCTACCGGTGCTCGCTCGCCACATCTTCCTGAGCATGGTGATTGTTTTCGTGCTCTTCTTCGGTGACTACGGCGTACCGCACGCCTGCGGGCTGAACGTTTATGCAACCGAACTGCTCTCATGGGCAGCCGGTTCGAGCCATGTGATTGACACCGCATGGCCGGCGCTGCCCTCCGTCGTGATCACCGTCATGGCATTAGTGGCGGTATTCCGGTTGTGGCGGGGTTGCTCGCTTGACACCGACACCGGCGCGTCCGGCCCGAGTCCACACGGTTCGTCGCCGGTCCTCGCGCTTTTGGCGGTCGTTGCCTTTGCGGTTTCGTGGGTTCTGCCGATCGGCTCGCTTATCGTGAAGCTCGGTTCGATCGCAGCGATGACGGGGGCCTTTGGAACCTACGGCCGAGACCTGGCCTGCTCACTCGCCGTCGCACTCATCGGCGGGCTGGCAGTCGTTGCGATGGGTGTTGGCATGCAGGTGTCACGCCGATGGCGCTGGGTGGGCGTTGCCTGGGCGGTCATGTTCGGCGCGCTACCGGGCGCTCTGGTCGGCGTGTCGCTCGTGGCGGCCTACAACCACAGGTTTGCGTGGTGGCTCTACGATCACTGGCCGATCATGGCGATCTGCCACGTCTCGCGGTTCGGGTGGGTCGGTTTTCTCGCCGGTGCGCTGGTCCTCAAGAACGCACCGACCGACGTGATCGCCCAGGCCCGGGTCGATGGGGCGGGCGGGCCGGCGATCTGGCGTTACATTCGGCTCCCGATGAACTGGCCCGCTCTGCTCTGCGCCGCGGCAATCGTGGCCGCCTTGTCGGTTTCCGACGCTGCCGCCTCCTCGCTTGTGCGTGTTCCCGATTTCAGTCCCGTCGCCCATGTAATCATCGAGAAGTTCCACCGGTTCGAGGACGGTATGCTGATCTCGCTGAGCCTGTGGCTGGTCGTGGTCACCTGGCCTTGCGCGGGGCTGTTGATCCTGGCGCTTAGGCGGTGGAATCGCCAGTGACCGGCGTTGGACCGCACGGCGGGCGAAAGTGCGCCGAACGGGTCTTGCCAGACCGGTCAACTTGACAAAGATAAGGTCTCAAAGGAGCGGCAGGCGGAACCTGTCCCGACCTTGTCGGGAGCGCGCGCGGTGTCACGTTCGGTGGAAGTGCGCCTCGACAGGTGATGCCCGCGAATTCCGCTGAGAAAAAAACCTGTAAGAATGGGATCGCATGATGGCTGGTGAATCGACGAAAGAGACGGATTTGCTCGTGATCGGCGGCGGGCCCGGCGGTTACCACGCCGCGTTTCGTGCGGCTTCCAATGGTATTCAAACGACCCTCGTCGAGAAGATGCCCTCCCTTGGCGGTGTGTGTCTGCACCGCGGGTGTATCCCGTCGAAGACGTACCTGTCTCTGGTCGAGACGGTTCACGCCGCCGCCGGGGCGAAGGCGAAGGGGATCGAGTTCGGCCCGCCGAAGTACGACTTCCAAGCCGTCCGGGCATGGAAGCAACAGGTCGTCTCCAAGCTGGCGGGCGGACTCGATGCGCTGTGCAAGAAACATCGTGTCGAGAAGCTCCAGGGACTCGCCCGGTTCGAGGACGGCGAGCACGTCTCGATCGAGGGTGGAACCGTACCTCGCATCAAGTTCCGTCGCGCGATCGTCGCCACCGGCTCACGCTCGATCTATCTGCGTGGTGTTCAGATTGACTCGCCGCGCGTGATCGGCTCGCGCGGCGCGCTCGAGCTCGAGGACGTTCCCGAGACGCTGCTGGTGATCGGAGGCGGATACATCGGTCTGGAACTCGGGCAGGTCTACGCCGGGTTCGGCTCGAAGGTGACGGTTGTCGAGATGCTCCCGGGTCTGCTGCCCGGCGCGGACCGCGATCTGGTGCGCCCGCTCGAACGGCGGCTCAAGGAGGACTTCGAGGAGATCTGCCTCGAAACCAGGGTTGCCGGTATGAAGGAAGTCAACGGCGGTATCGAGCTTGCGTTTGAGGGAAAGCACCCTCCGAAGTCCAACACGTTCGAGAAGGTCCTCGTATCGGTCGGTCGTGTTCCCAATGCCGCTGACGTCGGTCCCGACCAGGCCGGCATCGAGCTCGATGCGCACGGATTCATCAAGGTCGACGAGAAGTTCCGCACAACGGCTCCGAGCATCTACGCGATCGGCGATGTGATCGGCAACCCCATGCTGGCGCACAAGGCGCTTCACGAGGGCACCGTGCTGGCGGATAACCTGGCTGGCAAGGATACCGTCTTCGAACCGCGGGCCATTCCGGCCGTGGTCTTCACCGACCCCGAGATCGCCTGGGCGGGATTGACCGAGGCGGAGGCGAGGGAGAAGGGCCTCGACATCGTCGTCAAGAAGCTACCGTGGGGCGCATCGGGACGGGCTGTGGCGCTGGGACGCACGGACGGTGTGACCAAGATGATCTTCCAGAAGTCAACACAGCGGCTGATCGGCGTCGGCATGACGGGCGTGCACGTCGGCGAGATGATCGCGGAAAGTGCGCTGGCGCTGGAGATGGGAGCCGCCGCACACGACATCGCCTCGACGATCCACCCGCATCCGACGTTGTCCGAGACCATCGGCGAGGTCGCGGGGATGGTGGATGGTTAACAGTCCGCTGCACGGAACCGAATGGATGTGGGGCCGGCTTGCCAGTCGGTCTCCTCGCGCCCCGATGGCCTGCGACGCAACGTCCCGGTGGCACGTTGTCGAACGGTTACCGGGCCGGTAGGAACCAACGGCATGATCAAGACACTTGCTCAGGAGCTTCTGTCGGAAGGGATCCTGGACCGGGACGACCAAGTCGTCGTCGGCGTGTCCGGCGGGGCGGATTCCATGGCGCTGCTCGACGTGCTCCTGGAGTTCAACCGGACGCTCGACTGGCGGCTCAAGGTCCATGTGGCGCACCTGAATCATCAGCTTCGCGGTGTGGAGGCGGAGAAGGACGCCGCCTTTGTCCAGGCCGCGGCCGACAGCCTGCAGATCCCGAGCACCATCGAGACACGCGACATCGCCCGCGTTGCCGATGAGCAGTCGATCGGCGTGGAACAGGCCGGTCGTGACGAGCGCTATGTTTTCTTCGAGCGCGTCTGCTTGCGGGTTGGGGCGAAGGCCCTGGCCCTTGGCCATCACGCCGACGACAACGCCGAGACGATCCTGCAGCGCATCCTTCGAGGTACGGGGTTGCGGGGGCTGGCCGGGATCCCCCGATCACGCCTGCTGGCTCCCGAAAGCGATATCCGCGTGATTCGCCCGCTGCTGAGGATGACGCGGCGGGACATCCTGAAATACGTTTCCAACGCCGGTATCGCCTACCGCGAGGATCGCTCCAACGCCTCGGAGGAACCGATGCGCAATCGCATTCGTAACAACATCCTGCCGACCCTGGAGTCCGAGGTGAACCCGCAGGTCCGCGACGCGCTGATCCGATTGGGCGAGCAGGCGGCCTGGCTGCAGGAGTATCTCAACGAGACCGTCCAGCGGACGTTTGAAACGCTGATCATCTCGCACACGGATCAAGTGCTCACGCTGAACGCCAACGCGCTGTCCCGCAAGAGCCGCATCGTGCAGACCGAACTGATCCGCCTGGCGTATCGGTCGTTCGGGCTGGGAGAGCAGGACCTCACCTTCTCCCACCTGTGCTCCGCCCTGGATCTGATCGCCGATCCGGCCAGCGGGAAACGGGCACAGTTGCCCGGTGGTATGACCATCGAGAAGGAGTACCACAAGCTGGTTTTCTCACTACCGTCGGATGAGCCGCGCGAGACGATCGCCCCTGAGGTTGCCGTTCACCTGCCCGGCCGGACGATTCTGCCGTTGCGTCGCCTTAAGATCGAGTGCCGGATCGAGGAGGTGGCGAGCAGTGACATACCGCGCCTGCGGAAGTTGGCCGGACCCATGGAGGAATACCTCGACTTCGACGCCGTACACCCGCCGCTGGTGGTGCGTCGGCGCAGGCCCGGTGACCGCTTTCTACCGCTCGGCGCGCCGGGCTCCAAGAAGCTCTCCGACTTTCTGATCGACGCAAAGGTGGACAAGAAGGAGCGCGAGCGCGTCGCCGTCCTTTGTGATCAGCTCGGGCCGATCTGGGTGATCGGCCACCGTCTTGACGATCGTGTCAAGATCACGGCACTGACGAATCGCGTGCTTCATCTGCGTGCCGCGCCACTGGGGCCGTAACCGGTTCGGACACCTCACAGGAAGGCTACACGCATTGACATCGACGTGGCGACAGCGCTACTGCCACCGACGGCTTTTGATCGTCTTCGTCGCAGCGTTGTTGATGCGGGCGGGCCTGGGCACGGTTCGGCTCGTAAGGGCGGACAACCCTAGCGCGTTGGAGTTCCCGGACGAGCGGCAGTACTGGTTGATGGCCTCCTCGCTCCGCTCCGGCGATGGGCTTGCGGATGAGTTTGGCTTCCGCGCGACCCGGATGCCGCTGTATCCGGGTGTACTGTCCGTCTTCAGCTCGGCGTCAAATGGCGTGGTGATTGCCAAAGTGTTGCACTGGCTGATCGGATCGGTCGCAGCCGCAATGACCGCCGGGCTGGCGATGTGCCTGTTCGATCGACGCACGGGCCTTCTTGCCGGTCTGCTCGTCGCCTGTGATCCGTTCCTCGTGTTCTTCTCATCCCTGCTTCTGACCGAGACGCTGTTCGTGACGTGGTTGATCGCGCTGTGGTGGTTGGCCGGTCCGATCCTGCGTGACCACGGCGAGCGCGTATCCGCGTGGCGGTGGTTTGCGATCGGGGCCGTTGCAGCCTTGACCGTCTACACGCGCGAGTCCGGCCTGGGGCTTGTCGTCGTGCTCCTGGCCATCGCCGTTGTTGGGCGGCGGTTCGACCGGCGATCGCTTGTCGGGGCGGGTGTGGTCCTCGGTATGGTCGTGGTCTCGCTTCTGCCCTGGGCGATTCGGAACAAGCGGGTCACCGGGGAGTGGTGTTGGTTCACGCATCGCGCGGGCGTCTCGTTGTACGACGGTGTCGGACCCCAAGCCACCGGCGCCAGCGATCTGGCCGGTATTCAGCAGATGGAGGCTGTCCGCGGCCTGGATGAGGTGGCGTGGAACCGCTGGTTTCTCCGCGAATCCCTGGCGGAGATCCGATCGGACCCCGCCCGGATCGTGCGGTTGGCGTGGGTCAAAATGGCGCGCATGTGGAACCCTCTGCCCAACGTGGAGACGTACCAGTCCGGTGTGATTCGCTTTGTGTCGGTTGCCTGGATGGTCCCGGTTTTCGTGTTCGGGCTTGGCGGCGTCGTCATTCTGACGAGAATGGCGGGAGGCAAGGGGTGGCGAATCGCACTGTTGCTCCTCCTCCCGGCACTGTATCTCAGCGCGATGCACTGCCTGTTCGTGGGGAGCGTGCGGTACCGTCTGCCCGCGATGCCGATGATCGAGGTTCTCGCTGCCTTCGCGGCGACTTGCAGCGCGGAGCGCCTGCTCTCCCGCCGCGGCAGCGTAAGACCCGGCGACGCTTATGGCGAATAAACCCGTAGAAACCCCCACGCGTTCGAGGTTCCGATGGCGTCCGCGCCTGCTGCTCGCCGTGCTGCTCATCGGCGTGATCGCTGTCTCGTGGTGGGTCCTTCGCCGCTATACGGACTCCGAGCGCGTCCGGGCAATGGCGGAGGCGTATTTGCAGCGTTATGCCGTTGGGCGGGTCGTGGTGGCCGGTGCCGACTTTTCCTGGCGAGACGGCGTTCATCTCTACGATGTGGAGGTCTTCGAGGCGCCGCGCGACGGTGCGGCGCCTGGGGGCGATGATTCCGATGTTCCCGCCGAGCCCGTCTTCTCCTGCCGCTTCATTGAACTCGGTTGCGACCCGTGGGAGGCTTTGCTGGGTCGGCTTACGTTCGAGTCGATCACAGCCGGCGCGCCGACGTGCGTGATCGTGCGCGACGAAGCCGACGGCGCGACGAACCTGGCCGGTTTGCTGCGCCGCGTTGGCCAATTCGACGAGGACGCGGACATCACGTCCCTGCCGTCAATCGAACTCCGCGACGCTCGTGTCCGTGTGATAAACCGTGACGGGCGAAGGGAGCGGCTCGTCGAGGACCTCAAACTCACGGTCCGCGGGGCGACCGCGCGGGAAAACACACGCTTCTATGACATCGTGTGGCACGGCGGCGGGAAGCAGATCGCCAGCGGGCATTCGCGGATTGATCTGAAAGCCGGGAGCATTCGGAACGTGTCGGGCGGGCTCCCTTGGATGTCCCTTGAAGCCGTCATGATCGCCGTCAATGCCCGGTACACCGAAGCCGGCGCGTGGTGTGATCTTCTGGGTCTGGAGGGCAGGGTTCGCGCCCGGGATTACGATCTGGGCGGGGCCACCGAGCCCGGCGCCCGTCGTTACGCCACGATCGAGCTGAACAACACATCCCTGTCAATCCCGCTCAGTCACCAGGAGCAGCCTCTTCCGCCCGACCAACGGTACCTGCGGTTTGATCGGGTGTACGGCACGATCGAGGTGTCCGCCGAAGGTTTGCACGCTGAGTTTGAAGGCCTGTTCCACGGCGCCGCCTGCGACGTGTCGGCGGACTTCCATGGCGGGGTGGATGAGTTTACCAGCCTCGAGGATATCGCTTTCGAGATGCGCGGCGTGGTGAAGGGTTTTGATCTGCCGCAATCCGATCCCGACGCACCCGCCGCCGCGCGCCGATTCATCAACCATTGGCCCAAGCTCGCCAAGTTCTTCGAGGAATTCGATCCCCACGGGCATCTCGATCTGGAAATCATCGCCGACAAGCGCGCCGGCGCTGATGAACCGATCATCGTGCAGCGCCTCGTGGCAATGCCGCGCGGAGGCGATGCGTCCTGCTTGTATTTCCCCTATCGCGTGACCGATCTATCCGGCGATATCATCTACACGCCGGACGGAATCGTCATTCACGATCTTCGCGGAAGGCACGGCGACGGCGAGGTCGTGGTCGAAGGCTGGGCCGGTGGACCGACTCGCTGTGACGCCGTCCGGCTGTGGATCAGGGGACTTCACGTCCCCATCGACGACGAGCTGCGCGCGTCCGTTCCCGCGAAATACTCGCAGATCACGGAAGAGTATCAGCCCGAGGGCTCTGTGGATCTGGACATATCACTGGCCCGCCCCGCTTGCGCCAACGGCGAGTTGGGCATGTGGCACACGGACTGCTCCCTCGCCTTCGATGACCTCTCGGCTTGCTACGTCAGGTTTCCCTACCCCGTTGAGCACCTGCGCGGCTCGCTCTTTATCGACCGTCATCAGGTGCAAATCGAGAACATCGTGGGTGAGGCGAACGGCGCGACGATCGGTGTCAACGGGGTCGTCGTGCTCGGTAAGAATCGGGCAACCGATCTTGACATTGTCATTATCGCGCGAGATCTGCCCCTTGATGACGAGCTTATGACCGCCCTTCCGGACGGTACGCGTCGGCAGCTTTGGGCGTTCAACCCGACCGGGCGGTGCGACGTTTTGACCGACCTGAGCCTGGACCCTGAAACCGGCGAGACGCTTCACGTGTCCAAGGTCGCCCCGCTCGATATGACGATCCAACACGAAAGCCTGCCCGTTACGGTAACGAATGTCACCGGTGACATCACGTTCAGCTCGGAGGAGGTCGCCATCGAGCAGGTAGTGGGGCGTTACCACGACGCCGTCGTATCGGCCACCGGTTCCATCGACCTGACCCGCGAGCCCTCCCTTGTCGACGTCATCATCGACTGCACCGATCTCGCGATCGACGAGGAGCTGCGAGACGCTCTTCCGGAGGGATTGGCGGAGGTGCTGGGTGACTGGCGGATCGACGGCCCCGTTCACACCGAAACGCGCATGCAAACCGATCCGACGAGCGCCGATGGGCGGCTGACAACACGGACTCTGGCCGGCCTCAGCGGCGCGTCGGTCCGTCATGCCCTGTTTCCCATACCGTTCACCGACGTGCACGCGGAGATTGACCTTGACGAGACGCAGGCCAGTGCGGACGGGATCACGGCCCGCTACGGCCAGGCCATTGTCAGCGCGAATCTCGACGTGCGCACGCTCGGCGATAAGCGGGAGGGCGCGATCGAAGTGACGGCCCTCGGTGCGGTGTTGGATGATACGTTGCGGGGCATCCTGCCGGAGGGGTTCCGCGAGGTTTGGGATCGCGACAAACCGCACGGCATTATCAACCTGTACTTCGACAGCCTTCGTTACGAAAAGCCGGGCCCAGGCGCGCCCGGTACGTGGCGGGTGAACGGGCGTCTGGACTTGTTCGACGTCGGTTTCGGCGGCACCACTCCGATCGATGGGATGTCGGGCCCGATGACGGTTTCCGGTGCCCTGGTTGATCGCCTGGGCGGTATGAGCCTCGGCGGTGTGTTGCAGGTATCCACGGCCAAGCTGTTCGGCCAGACCGTGGGTGATATTGAGGCTCCCTGGTCGTTCACGCAGGTGGCCGATGGCGAGGGGCGCTTTGCGCTCGACTCCGTCCACGGCACGATCAACGATGGGACGATGACCGCACAGTTGGCCATCACGTTCGACGCGGCCCCGACCCGCTACGAGCTTTCGATCACCGTGGAGGACATGGAGATCGCCACATTCCTGAGCGACGGCGTCTCCGAAAGTGCCGCGACGGACGAAGAAGACAAGGTGAGCGGCTTGGCTAACGCTTACCTTTATGTGTCCGGAGTTCTTTCCGATCCGTTGTCCAAGCGCGGCGGCGGACTGGTTGAGATCCGCGATGGACATTTCTACCGCCTGCCCATCATCCTTGCGATCCTGCACGTCATCAACCTGTCCGTGCCCGACGGAGATGCGTTCGATGATATCGAGGCGGATTTCTACATCGTGGGCAACCGCGTGAAGCTCAAGGACATCCTTCTTCGAGGCAGCGCCCTTGCGCTGTTCGGCGGCGGGTCGATGTCGCTTCCGGACCGTGGTCTGGATCTGAAGCTTTTCTACGTCAATCCCAACCGTTGGACCCGCGTACCAGGCGTGACGGATTTCGTCGAGCGGGCGATGCGCCCGTTGACCGAGCTGCACATCACCGGCCCGCTCCACCGGCCGACCGTCCGGCCCAGACCGTTCAAGAGCGTCAGCGACGAGCTCAGGGACTTGTTCAAGAGGAAGAAGCCGGAGAAGATCGAGCCCGCCGGATCGTGAGCAGCCGCATAAGCGGCTCACTTCGACGGCGCAGCGATGCCGATGGAAGACCATGGATGGAGGACCCAACGGGCGAAGGCCCGGCGCACGGATGCGATGACTGAAGAACCACGCTCAACACACACGACACCCGCGGCCCGCAAACGGGACACGCGGGCGCCGCACAAACAAGAGGAAGGCGCAACGCCGCTACCACTCGTTCGATCCGGTATCGCCGGTGTTTTGATGGGCCTGGCCAATCTCGTGCCCGGCGTCTCGGGTGGTACGATGATCGTGGTGATGGGCCTCTATGACGAGTTCATCACAAGTGTCGCCGACGTGACACGGCTGCGCTTCACCCGCCGCAACACACTGTTTCTCGTCATCCTATGTTGCACAGCCGCCGTCGCCATCGCATGTCTG
This sequence comes from uncultured Phycisphaerales bacterium, assembly GCA_965371725.1. Taxonomy (GTDB): domain Bacteria; phylum Planctomycetota; class Phycisphaerae; order UBA1845; family UBA1845; genus CBDUZO01. The sequence goes on along the minus strand of CBDUZO010000059.1, from coordinate 7,157 downwards.
GCCGGAACGCTCAGCCGCGCCGTCACGTTGCACCGCGGCGCCATGTTCTCGCTGTTCATCGGAATGACCCTCGGTGGCGCGCCGCTGCTCATCAAGATGCTGCGACGAATGACGACGCCTGCCGGTGTTGGGATCACGCTCGGTGTCGCCCTGATGGTCGTGATTGCACTGACCAGGGCCGAGCCGCCCGACAGGAAAGCCCTCGAGCAGGCCGTCGCTGCGGGCGAGCTTGTCGTTGTGCCTGACTATCCGCGCGACGTGGTGGCCGGGGCGCTCGGCATGTCCGCCATGGTGCTGCCCGGCATTTCGGGTGCGTACATGCTCCTGATCCTCGGGCGATACGAGGTGATCCTCTCAGCCGTCTCCATGACCAAAACCTACGTGCTCTCAGGGGGTAACGAGGGCGATCCGTCCGTTTTCCTTGGCGTAGTCATCCCCGTGGCGATCGGGGCGCTTGGCAGTCTGGTGATCCTGAGCAATTTCCTGAAGTGGATGCTCCGGCGTTATCCGGGATTCACCGTGGGGCTGCTGCTGGGGATTCTGTTCGGATCGGTCGTGGGGATCTGGCCGTTCGATGCAGCGAGCCTGGCGGCGGACTATGCGATTGGGGGCGGTCTGGCGGCAGCGGGTTTCGCCGCCACGATGCTCCTATCGCGCATCGGGGCGTAGCGCGTGCCGCCAATCCCCAATTCTGCGGGGTAGAGTGGTTCTGGTGGTGACGTAGCGAGCCGCGGACTGCCGCAAGGCGGCTTTGCCGCGTCCGCGCGGGTATCCCGTGTGATACAGTCACTCTCCAGTCGAAGTGGCACGCGTTTCCGCGTAACCCGGCCCGCAGATTCAAGGGCGGCCGAACACTGGATACGAAACACGGGGCCGCCACATAGGGCCGGTCCCGCGAAAAATCGTAAACCTGTTCCGGTTACAAAGTGCAAGCCGCCTGCGCCCACCTGACCGGTTCTATGCGGCGGCGGCCTTCGGTGAACGCTGCTTGGCGATCTCCACAAGTGCGTCGAAGTCGGCGGGTGAGGAGATGGCCATCTCGCTCATGACCTTGCGGTTCAACTCGATATCAGCGGCAGCCAGTCCGAAGATGAACCGGCTGTAGCTGATGCCGCGACTGCGACAGGCGGCGGTCAACCGCGTAACCCAGAGTGCTCGGAAAGTGCGCTTGCGGCGGCGGCGATCACGGTATGCGTTTACACCGGCACGAACGACGGCCTCCTTGGCCAACCGCCAGCGCTTGCCCGGCGCGCCGCGATAACCCTTGACCTTCTTGAACAGACGGACTTTCTTGCGATGTCGAGCAGCGCCGCAGGTCGCTCGTCCCATGATTCCGTACTCCCTCGCCGCCGGTTCGTGGGCGGCTCATCCTCTTTGCACGTTTCCGCGGATCAGGCCTTTCCAAGCGCGATCCTGATCTGCTTGGCGATGGCCCCTTCCAGGATCGCAGGTCGTCGCAGAACACGGCGTCGATCGCCCGTCTTGCCGCTCATCAAGTGCCCGGCGTTGGGATGCCTGAAATGCACCTTGCCTTTGGCTGTCACCTTCATGCGTTTCTTGACGCCCTTATGCGTCTTCATCTTTGGCATCGGACCGCTACCTCTTATCTGGTCGAAAAAATCACAAGAGCCCCGCATTATACGCCCCCGCCGAAAGTCTGCAAGCGGCGTGACACGGAACTTCAAACGCGACCCGCCGCCGGAGGCCCGCGGCGATACCAGGCACCGGGCTCGTCGGCCCCAAGCTGCCTGGATGGTGGTGGAAACGCCGTTTGAGTAGTACCTTGCCGCTGTGGACCGATCAGACCAGCCAAGCCGCCCGCTCGCATCGAACGGAACCCTCCTGTTCGTGTTTGGGCTGATCGGGCTCCTGGGAGTTGGTGCCTGGCTGCGATTTGACGGGCTGACCGACCGGGAGGTCTGGCTCGACGAGAGCTGCACCTTCTACGCCGTTCACCATCTCCCGGATTGGCCAGCCGACGGCCCGGATCGCGTCCGCGAGCTTGCCCATACACCCTATGTTGCCCTGCTCCACGCCTGGACACGGCTCTTCGGCGAGACGGCCTGGGGATTGCGGAGCTTCTCCGCGCTTATCGGGGCAGCATCGATCCTGGTCATCGGTCTTGTCGCGGCTCGATTTGGTGGGCGACGCGTCGGGCTGATCGCCGCCGCGCTGGCCGCGTTGCACCCGTTGCACATCTACTACAGCCAGGAGGCGAGGGTCTATGCGTTGTGCGTTCTGGAGGCTGCCGTTGCCTTGTGCGTGCTCCATCAAGCCGCCAGGACGCTGCGTGTGCGGTGGTGGATCGTTCATGCCGTGCTCGCCTGGCTCATCGTGCTCACACACTACTACGCTTTGCTATGGCTTCCCGCGACGGCAGCCGCCATCTGGGCTTCCTGCGACCGGCGTCGCTGCCTACGGCAGTGGCTCGTGACGCACGGCGTGCTGGCACTTTCGCTTATCCCGTTAATCTGGCTTGTCGTGTGGCCCTATGCGCAGGGCGGGCCGAAGATGTGGCTGAAGGAGATCTGGCAGGAATCCCCGGCCTTGCTGGCTGTGCCCAGGTCGCTCTGGGCGTTGCTCCCATCCGGCGGGTATCCCGATTACCTGGGAATGCTGAGCCTTTCGTCCCAGGCGGTCACGGGGCTGATCGGTCCCGCCGCAGCCCAGATCATCCGGTGGGCGCCCGCCGCCGTTGTGATCCTGCTTCTGATGGCAGCCGTGGTAGCAACATCGAAGCAAGCACGGAAGCCTGGGGCGCTCGATGAAGACAGTGGCGACGCGTGCGGACAGGTTGCGCCCCGCGGCGAGATCACGTTTCTCTTCGGGCTGAGCATCGGGTTTCTTTTGATTGCCTGGTTGCACTCCTGGATCGTCGGGCCGAGTTACGTCGTGGGCCGGTATGACCTCATCGCCTGGCCCTCATTCGTGATCGGCATCGCGCTTCTGATCGATCGTGCCGCGAACCGGTTCAAGACGAATTCTGGAGCAGACTCGGATTCTGTGGTTCGCTCGACCCCCCTCTTTCCCCCCTTGGCAATGGGGGATGAAAGGGGGGTTCCGCTACGCGATATCCCAGAATGCTCTAGAAAACGAGGCGCGGTTACGTGGGGCTGCGTCATCCTGTTTTGTGGCTGTGGACTGACAACGACACTGGCCGCAAAGTCGATCCCGCGATCCTACGTCCAGGCCGATCGTGCGAAACGGATGGCTTCGAGGATCGGCGAGAATGATCTGGTCATCAGTCTCGGGCTCTACCGCTGGTTCATGGAGTACGAATGGCACCGGATCGGGTTCCACCCGCGTGTGATCTCGTTCCCGCCCATGCACGATCGACAGATGTGCTGGGACAACGCCGAAGCGGAGCTGGCTGACCCGTTGCGGATCGAAGCGGATGTCAAAGCCGTAACCGGCGTGATCGAAGCGAGCCTGGATGCAGGCGGGCATGTTTGGCTGATCGCTCACGGCGAGCCCACCGGCCCGCGCTGGGAGGTCGACAAGCACCTCTTCACGCGCCTCCGCGCGTTGAACATCGACGTCCGCCTCCGCGACGAATCCATCGGCCTGGCGGAGTTGGTGAAGTTGAATCCCTGAGTGTGGCCCCAAGACCAGCGCCGGGTGAGCGACCACGATCGTTACGATGGCTTCTTTGACGCGGAAGAGGCTGCCCTTCGGCGTTTTGCCTTTTTTTCTATGAACGGGATGCGGAGTTCGTACTCCCCGTCTCGGAGTTTGCTTTCAATGGCGTAGCCGCATTTGTGGAAGACGCGGAGCATCCCGTGGTTCTCAGCGAGCACATCGGCGGTGAATCCGGCGATCCCGCGGATGCGAGCGATGTCAACAAGCTCCTTCAGCAGGATCGTTCCCACGCCTCTGCCCTGCCAATCGTCCCGGACGAGAAAGGCCGCATCGGCAAAGTTCGTGCGCGGATCCTTGCTGTAGTGGGCGATACCGATGATCTTGGCGTCCTCGGCCGAGCCGATCAGAACCACCAGTGCCATGTCCGCGTCATAGTCCACCCGCAGGAACTCCTGCAGCTTCTCGTGCGGCATGGATTTGATCATCCGGAAAAACCGGTAGTGAATCGACTCGGGCGAGAGCTTGTAGAACATCTCGCGCAGCAACGACTCATCGGTGAACTTGAGAGGTCGCAGGAAGACCTTGGACTTGTCCTTGAGCAAGGGCCACCGTTCCAGCTCGTCGGGGTAGACCGGCGTTTGGATGGGCATCTCGATCTGGTCGGGGTAGACCAGGTTTCGCGCCTTTGCCTCCGAGAGCAGCCACGGGCGGAACTTGGGATGCGCGATCTGGATCAGCGCCAGGGCCCGCTCGCGGATGTTCTTGCCGTGCAGATAGGCGATGCCGTATTCGGTGGCGACGTAGTGGACATCGCCGCGGCTGGTGACCACGCCCGCGCCCAGCTTGAGGTGGGGCACGATACGCGAGTAGGTTCCCTTCGCCGCCGTCGATGGGAGGGCGATGATCGGTTTGCCACCCTTCGACCGGGCAGCCCCTCGCGTGAAATCGACCTGGCCACCGATCCCGCTGTAGAACATGGTCCCGAGCGAGTCCGCACAGACCTGCCCCGTCAGATCGACCTCGATGGCGGCGTTGATCGAGGTCATTTTGTCATTCTGGGCGATGATAAACGGGTCGTTCACGTACTCGGTCGGATGGAACTCGACCAGCGGGTTGTTGTCGATGAAGTCGTACAGCTTGCGTGAGCCCATGACGAAGCTCGCCACGATTTTGCCCCGATGCAGTGTCTTCTCAGAGTTGGTGATGATCCCCTTCTCGACCAGCGGGATGATCCCGTCGCTGAACATCTCGGTGTGGACGCCGAGGTTCTTGAAGCCGTCGAGGTAGTGAAGCACGGCATCGGGAATGGCTCCAATGCCAAGCTGCAACGTCGCGCCGTCCTCGATCAGACTGGCAATGTGGCGGGCAATGCGCTCGGCCAGCTCGTCGGGTTCACCCTGAGGAGCCTCGAGAATCGGAATGTCACTGGGCACAAGCATGTCGATGTCGCGCACGTGAATGAAACAGTCGCCGAGCACGCGCGGCGTCCAGCTATCTACCTCGGCGATCACCACCTTGGCCGATTCGGCCGCAGCCTTGACGATGTCCGTTGAAACGCCGTAGCTGCAGTAGCCGTGCGCGTCCGGCGGGCTCACCTGGATCATGGCGGCGTCGATGACCACCCGTCCCGATCTGAACAGCTCGGGAATCTCAGAGAGGAAAATTGGGGTGTAATCCGCACGCCCCTGCGCGACGGCCTCCCGGACGTTAGGGCCGATGAAATAGGCGTTGTGGCGAAACCGCACCCCAAGACGAGGCTCGGCGTATGTGGCGACGCCGAGCGTGAGGATGTGAACGATCTCGGTGTCGCTGAGGTCCGCGCGAGCTGACAAGGCTTCCACCAGCGCTTGCGGCTCACCCGCGCCGGACCCGATGAACACCCGTTGCCCGTGCTGAACGCACGCGACAGCCTGTTCAGCCGTGAATACCTTGTCCCGATTCCGCTCCTGCCAGTTGGCGTCGATCTCATTGCTCATGGATGGGTTCCTATACCGCTTTCAATGGTCTCGCAACGTCCGACGGCCAAGAATCTCCGGGAAACTTCGGGATTCGGACGCTACATCAGACATAGAACTTGTTCTAGACGGCGTCGGCCGCACGCAGCCGGGACTCTGTGGCTGAAATACGTGAATGCGGGCCGGCGTTCCGGTCATCAGTCCGTGCAGCAATCCGTGTGCCGAACCGGAAAGACGGGTAGGTCGGGCTCGGCCCGACATCGGTGGATTCGGCTGACGTTCCGTCGGGCAAAGCCCGACCTACATTTGTTGGCCCATCCGTGCCGCGTGTCACGGCTACAAACTGACCACTGCAGACCGGAACCGCGGGCACGGAGGCCGATCACGCGAGGTTGATGACCGCCCCGCCGCTGAGACCGCCCGCCAATCGGGAATACCGTTCTGCGGTTATCGGACGGCCAAGCTGCCCGTGGGAGAGCCGGGTCCGAGTTTTGGGCTTATGTTGCACTGGTTTCTGCCGTGCGATGAAGCGTGTTCGGTGGAATCAGAAGGTCCGTTCTGTCGGGACCGAAGGGGGGCTTCTCAGAGCCACCCAACGTCGTTAAACTACAGAAGCGTCTACTGCGTGTCGGAAGCGCCTGTGTTCCGCGAACAATCGGCCTAAGGGATGAAGGAGGAAAAGATGCATCGCCACCTAACTCGATTACTCGTCGCATTTGCCATCTGTGCGTGGCTTCAGACTCACGCAGCCGAAGCCACAATAACGAACTACAGCGGCGACGAAGTGGGTTTCACCGCTGCAATCAATAGTCTGCCAACGACGTTGATTGACTTTGAGGACCGCGACCTGGGCGACGTTATTCATGACCAATATTCGCCCCCTGTGGTGTTTTCGACAACTCCTCCACAGAGCATTGTTACGGATGACGACGCACACGATACCTCCGCTATGGATACACGGTGTGCCGAAGTCACGATTCTTCAGCCCGACGACCCCTTTAGCCACTGGAGTTTCACGTTTGCCGTGCCTGTCCAGGGCGTGTCTTTATGGGTGGGGGACATTAACATCGGTGGCGGCCAAACTGCCATTGACGTGTTTGACTCCGAGGGTGCTCTGCTGGACTCATTCACCGAGGGAAGGCAGGATGACTGGAGCTACATGGCCCTGCTGTCAGATTCGAACGACATTGGGAGAATCGATTTCCTGGCAAGTGCTGACGGGGCGGGCGACGGCCAAGGCTTTGATAACGTGACTATCGTCGGTTACGCACCATTCGTCCCTACGGTAGGCGAATGGGGGCTCGTTGCCATGATGTTGCTCGTTCTGACCGCCGGGACACTCGTCTACGCACGGCGGCGCCCAGCACATCGGACGGTTGCGTGATTGAAATGTAGCGCCACGCCTTGTGCGTGGCGCTCGTCGGTGCGATCATCCAGCACAGATAACACGTCACCTACAAGGGGTGGCGGTACGTCCGGCGTAATGCGCCACCCACGAGGGGTGGCGGTACAGGCGTGATGTTACACGGCACGCGAGAGGTTCGGTGATGTGCCGCCTACCAGGGGTAGCGCTACAGCTTCGCACGCGAATTCTCCGCTGTGCAGCACGCCCACGCCGTACTA